>NZ_JBHTTU010000030.1:0-67369 GCF_042794375.1 Kitasatospora sp. NPDC056531
GTCGGCAACGCACCGACCTCGCTGTTCCGGCTGCTGGAGATGATCGAGGCGGGCGCGCCCCGCCCGGCCGCGGTGATCGGTGTCCCGGTCGGCTTCATCGGCGCCGCCGAGTCCAAGCAGGCCCTCGCCGAGCACCCGTCCGGCCTGGAGCACCTGGTGGTGCGTGGTCGACGCGGCGGCAGCGCGATCGCCGCAGCGGCCGTCAACGCGATTGCGAGTGAAGAAGAGTGACCGAGCATCAGAGCGCCGTCGGTCGACTGTACGGCGTCGGCCTCGGCCCGGGGGACCCTTCGCTGGTGACCGTCCGCGCCGCCGAACTCATCGGCAAGGCCGACGTGGTGGCGTACCACAGCGCCCGGCACGGCCGCTCCATCGCGCGCTCGATCGCCGAGCGGTACCTGACGGGTGGTCAGGTCGAGGAGAAGCTGGTCTACCCGCTCACCGTCGAGACCACCGACCACCCGGGCGGCTACCGGGGCGCGCTGGACGAGTTCTACGAGGAGGCCGCCGCCCGGCTGGCCGCCCACCTGGACGCCGGGCGTGACGTGGTGGTCCTCGCCGAGGGCGACCCGCTGTTCTACGGCTCGTACCAGCACATGCACAAGCGGCTCGCACACCGCTACCCGACTGAGGTGGTGCCCGGCGTGACCTCGGTCAGCGCGGCGGCGGCCCGGCTCGGTCAGCCGCTGACCGAGGCCGAGGAGACGCTCACCGTCATCCCGGGCACGCTGCCCGAGGAGGAGCTGACGGCGCGGATCGCCGCCGCCGACTCCGCCGTGATCATGAAGCTGGGGCGCACCTTCCCGGCCGTCCGGCGGGCGCTGGAGCGGGCCGGGCGACTCGAGGACGCGCAGTACGTCGAGCGCGCCTTCATGGCCGGGGAGCGCGTCGCGCCACTCGCGGAGGTCGAGGGCGAGACCGTCCCGTACTTCTCGGTGGCGGTGCTGCCGAGCAAGGTCGCGCCGCTGGAGTCGACCGTGCGGCTGTCGGACGGCACGGGCAGCGTGACCGTGGTCGGCACCGGGCCGGCCGGGCCGCTCTGGCTCACCCCCGAGGCGCGCGGCGCGCTGGCCGAGGCCACCGACTTGGTCGGCTACACCACCTACCTGGACCGGGTGCCGGAGCGGCCGGGGCAGCGGCGGCACGGCTCGGACAACAAGGTGGAGTCGGAGCGCGCCGAGTTCGCCCTGGAGCTCGCCCGGCGCGGGCACCGGGTCGCGGTGGTCTCCTCGGGCGATCCGGGCGTCTTCGCGATGGCCACCGCGGTGCTGGAGGTCGCCTGTGAGGAGGCGTACCGGGACGTGCCGGTGCGGGTGCTCCCCGGGATGACCGCCGCGCACGCGGCCGCCTCCCGGGCGGGGGCCCCGCTGGGGCACGACTACGCGACGGTCTCGCTGTCGGACCGGCTCAAGCCGTGGGACGTGGTGGCGAAGCGGTTGCGCGCCGCCGCCGAGGCGGACCTGGTGCTCGCGCTGTACAACCCGGGCTCGAAGTCCCGTACCACCCAGGTCGGCCTGGCCCGGGACCTGCTGCTGGAGTACCGCACGCCGGAGACCCCGGTGGTGATGGCGCGCGACGTCGGCGGGCCGACCGAGCGGATCCGGATCGTGCGGCTGGGCGAGCTGGACCCGGCGCTGGTCGACATGCGGACGATCCTGCTGATCGGCTCCTCGCAGACCCAGGCGGTCGAGCGGGGCGGCGGCGTGGAGGTCGTCTGGACGCCTCGGCGCTACCCGGAGGCGTGACGGCGGGCCGCTGACGGCTCCCCGCCGCCTGCTGCGCACGACCGACAGATGACAGCTGACAGATTTCGTTATCTGTCAGCTGTCATCTGTTTTCTGTTCGCCGTTGCCTGTCAGCTGTCAGCTGTCAGCTGTTGCTGCCGCGTGCGTCACCGGGTCGGCTTGGTGATCAGCAGCTCGGTGTTGTGGTCCTCCCCGGAGCCCAGCAGCGCCGAGACCCTCCCGTTGGGGTCGTTGTACGACAGCTCGCGGTACAGCGCCGCGAGGTTGGCGTCCGAGGTGCTGCCGAAGTCCGTCCCGTACGGCGCGGAGGACTCGATCAGCGTGGTGAACAGGGAGAGCGTGCCGTCCCCGTTGTCCGCGATCTCGATGATGCGCCCGTGCTGCGGGTAGTCGATGTGCGAGGCGGTGTTGATCTCCCAGAACGCCCGCTCCGGCACCGGGTGGCCGTGCGCCGTGATCTTGTTCATGTGGGTGTGCCCGTTCACCCACGCGACCACGTTCGGGTAGCGCTGCAGCAGGGCGACCAGCTCGTTGCCGTCGTGCCGCTTCTCGAAGATGTTGCGCGGGTCCGGCAGCAGGTTGCCCATCGAGCCGCTGGTGTGGTGGCTGAAGACCAGGATCACGTCGTCGGTGCTGCCGCCCGTCACGCGGTTCCCGTTGGTGTCGTACCAGTGCCCGCTGTGCGCCTTCAACTGCTGCTCCAGCCAGCGCAGTTGCGCGGTGCCCAGGGAGCCGTCGGCGAACCCGGCCTGGTTGGTGGTGTCCAGGCTGATGCCGACCACCTTCTCCGAGATCCGGAAGGTGTAGTAGAGCTTGCCGCTGCTCACCATGTCCGAGGTGAAGCCGTGCCCGTACGGACCCGCGCCGGTGACGGCCGGGTCGAGGTGGGCCTTGGCGAACTCCTTGAGCGTGAACGGGTGCCGACGCTCGTCCGGGGTCACCCGGCGCACCGCCTCGCCGCTGGCGAGGAGCTTGGCGAGCAGCAGCACGGCGCCCGCCGGGTCGCGGCGCAGCGAGTCCATCAGCTGGGCCGCGGTCGCGTCGTCGCAGCCCTCCAGCTTGTACTCGCCGGTGTAGAGGTCGTTCAGCAGCCCGAAGTCGGGCAGCGTGCCCTCGATGCTGTCGTCGTGGTTGCCGACCGTGGTGTACCAGGGGGTGCTCAGGCCGGGAGCGTCGAAGGGCCGCCCGGCGGCGGAGAGGAAGCCGGGTATCTGCGGGAAGCCCTTCGCCTTGTAGCTGTCGTTGTAGGCGAGTTCGGGGTTCCAGAAGGCCGAGTTGCCGGAGTTCTGCACACCCTCGTAGCGGCTGAGGTCACCGGTGTTCTGGGACATCCGGCCGCCGCCCATGACCGTGAGGTACCAGTCGAGTTCGGCCAGTTCGTGGTTGTCGGTGTTGTCCCCGGTGGCCATCACCATGCTGAACGGCATCCCGGTGTAGGGGCCGCCGTCGAGCGAGTTGACCCGCTCGACGAGCGCCGACACACCCCGGGCGTTCAGGGCCTCCTGCGGCCGGTAGGCGCTGCCGTTGGACTTGGCCAGGAACTCGAAACGCACCGGGGACTCGGTGTCCACCAGGTGCAGGTCGCTGAACTGGACGAAGCTGGCCAGCCCGGTACGGCGGTCGTCCCGCCCGGCGCTCGGCGCCGCGAGGTCCCCGCGCACCATCAGCGGCCAGCCCGGCCCGGCCGTCAGCCGCTTGTAGGAACCGGTGCCGACCGGCGTGGCCACCTGCTCCAGGGTGGTGCCGGTGATCTTGACCGCCCGCGCGGCCGTGGTCGCGAGCGCCTGATCGCGCGCCGCGGCCGAGGCGAACTGGGCGCCGCCCAGAGACAGGGCCGACCAGGCGGCGGCCACCGACGTACCCGTGAGGAACGTACGACGTCTCATCCCTGCCACAAAAACCCCCACATGCTGACGGCCCGGCCGGGCAAGCGCCCCGTCCACCGGACCTGAGTGTCATGAACCCGCTTCTGGCGGAGCGACAGATTACCCATGGGTAGGCGCCGGGTGTTAGACCTGTGCGGAGAACTCTTCGGGAACGCGGGTCAGCACCACCTCCGCAGCTCGCGCACGGTGGCCCGGTCCGGGCGCGGACCGCCACCCCGGTCGGGGCGGCGGCGGACGGATGGGGGAAAATCGGCGGCGACGGCCGGGTGCGGCCGCCGGGGCAAGCGGGACGGCGCGCGAGCGCGGTCCGACGTTCGGACGTTCGGAAGTGAGGCGCAGGTGGCCGCAGCGGGAGCCGGGGCGGGAGGCCGGGCCGGCCAGCTGAAGAGCAGCGGTCTGCGCCACGGCTGGACGACGGGCGCCTGCGCCACCGCCGCCACCAAGGCCGCCTACACCGCGCTGCTCACCGGCGAGTTCCCGGACCCGGTGACCATCACCCTCCCCAAGGGCCAGCAGCCCGCCTTCGCCCTCGCCGCCGAGGAGCTGACCGGGCCGGGAACCGGGGGTCCGACCGGGTCGGGAGCCGGGCCGGTCAGCGCCATGGCCGGGGTGGTCAAGGACGCCGGCGACGACCCCGACGTCACCCACGGCGCGCTGATCCGCGCGACCGTACGGGCCGGCGAACCCGGCGCCGGAGTGGTGTTCCGGGCCGGTCCCGGGGTCGGGACGGTCACCAAGGCGGGCCTGCCGCTGCCGGTCGGCGAGCCCGCGATCAACCCGGTTCCCCGGCAGATGATCCGGGACGCGGTGGCCGAGGTGGCGGCGGCGCACGGCGGCAGCGGGGACGTGGTGGTCGAGGTCTCCGTCGACCACGGCGAGGAGATCGCCCGCTCGACCTGGAACCCGCGCCTGGGCATCCTCGGCGGCCTGTCCATCCTCGGCACCACCGGGATCGTCGTCCCCTACTCGTGCTCGGCCTGGATCGACTCGATCCGGCGCGGCGTGGACGTGGCCCGGGCGGCCGGGCGCACGCACGTGGCGGGCTGCACCGGTTCGACCTCGGAGAAAGTCGCCGTCGCGGTGCACGGACTGCCCGAGGACGCGCTGCTCGACATGGGCGACTTCGCCGGGGCCGTCCTCAAGTACCTCAAGCGCCACCCGGTGCCCCGGCTGACCATCGCGGGCGGCTTCGCCAAGCTGTCCAAGCTCGCCCACGGCCACCTGGACCTGCACTCGGCGCGCTCCCAGGTGGACAAGGGCTACCTGGCCGAACTGGCCCGGCGAGGTGGGGCGGACGAGGCGCTGGCCGAGGCGGTGGCGGCGGCCAACACCGGGCTGGAGGCGGTGCAGTTGTGCCGGGCGGCGGGGGTGCCGCTCGGGGACCTGGTCGCCGAGGCGGCCCGGGCGACGGCGCTGGACGTGCTGCGGGGCTCACCGGTCGCGGTGGACGTCATCTGCATCGACCGCGCGGGCACCATCGTCGGCCGGGCGGAACCGTTCGGGCCCTGAACGGCGTCGAGTTGAGTGCAGCGCTGGCGCAACGGAAACTCAGCAATATCGCATGGTGATGTGAAGATCTGACGCTCATACGTGGCGAGAAGCGGACAAAAGTACCCTCACGCCCAACCTTGATTCTTTTGCGATCTCAACCATGAGATATGGTCTGCCGAGTGACAGGCGACTACCTCACCCGTATCGGCACCCTCATCCGTACCGCGCGCCAGCACCGTGGCTGGTCCCAGGCGCAGCTCGGAGAGGCACTCGGCACCAGCCAGAGCGCGGTCAACCGCATCGAACAGGGCAAGCAGAACGTCAGCCTTGAGATGATCGCCCGCATCGGCGATGCCCTCAACAGCGAGATCGTCTCCCTCGGCTACTCCGGCCCGATGCACCTGCGGGTCACCGGCGGCACCCGGCTCTCCGGCGCGATCGACGTCCGCAGCAGCAAGAACGCCTGCGTGGCGATCCTCTGCGCCTCGCTGCTGACCACCGGCCGCACCACGATCCGCAGCGTGGCCCGGATCGAAGAGGTCTACCGCATCCTCGAGGTGCTCACCAGCATCGGCGTCAAGAGCCGCTGGATCAACGAGGGCCGCGACCTCGAACTCACCCCGCCGGCCGAGCTCGACCTCGCCGCGATGGACGTCGAGGCCGCCCGCCGCACCCGCAGCGTGCTGATGTTCCTCGGCCCGCTGATGCACCGCGCCGAGCGCTTCGCCATCCCGTACGCAGGCGGTTGCGACCTCGGCACCCGCACCGTCCAGCCGCACCTGACCGCGCTGCGCCGCTTCGGCCTGGAGGTCGCCACCACCGGCGGCGCCTACCACGCCTCGGTCGAGCCCGGTGTCCCGCTGGACCGCCCGATCGTGCTGACCGAGCGCGGGGACACCGTCACCGAGAACGCCCTGCTGGCCGCCGCGCGGCACGACGGCGTGAGCGTCATCCGCAACGCCTCGCCCAACTACATGGTCCAGGACCTCTGCTTCTTCCTGGAGAAGCTGGGCGTCAAGATCGAGGGCATCGGCACCACCACCCTCACCGTCCACGGCGTCCCGCAGATCACCTGTGACGTCGACTACACCCCGGCCGAGGACCCGGTGGAGGCGATGAGCCTGCTCGCCGCCGCCGTGGTCACCTCCTCCGAGCTGACGATCCGCCGGGTGCCGATCGAGTTCCTGGAGATCGAGCTCGCGGTGCTGGAGGGCATGGGCCTCGACTACGACCGGACCCCCGAGTACCCGGCCCACAACGGCCACACCCGCCTGGTCGACCTCACCGTGCGCCCGTCCAAGCTGGCCGCACCGATCGACACCATCCACCCGATGCCGTTCCCCGGCATCAACATCGACAACGTACCGTTCTTCGCCGCCATCGCCGCGGCCGCGCACGGCACCACGATGATCCACGACTGGGTCTACGACAACCGCGCGATCTACCTCACCGAGCTGACCCGGCTCGGCGCGGACGTCAAGCTCCTCGACCCGCACCGCGTGCTGGTCCAGGGTCCCACCCGCTGGCGCGCCGCCGAGATGATGTGCCCGCCCGCGCTGCGTCCGGCCGTGGTCATCCTGCTGGCGATGCTCGCCGCCCAGGGCACCTCCGTCCTGCGCAACGTCTACGTCATCAACCGCGGTTACGAGGACCTCGCCGAGCGCCTCAACTCGATCGGCGCCCAGATCGAGACCTTCCGCGACATCTGACAGATCGTCATCACGTTGGGAGGCCTCACCCGTTGAGGCCGGCCAGCAGTGCGGCGACGTCCAACCCGGTGTTCAGGTAGTCAACGAACACCGGGTTGTTCAGCGCCCAGGGCGACCGCCGTTCCCGGACCAGCCGGATCGCCTCGCCGGCCCCGTACCCGAGGTCGACCAGCGCCTGCGCCACCACCAGGCCCGAGCGGTTGTACCCGAAGTGGCAGCGGGTTCGCATCGCTGCCCCCTTTGGACCCGCCCGCCCGGTGCTGCCGCGCTACTCGCCGGTGGAGCCGTCGAGGTGCTCGCGCAGGAGGTCGGCGTGGCCGTTGTGGCGGGCGTACTCCTCGATCATGTGGGTGAGGATCCAGCGCAGCGAGAAGACCTCCTCGCCGTAGTGGCCCAGGACGTCCAACGACTCCGCGGCGGCGACGAGTTCCCGGGCGTGGTCGCACTCCCGGCGCCAGATCGCGAAGGCCTCCTCCGGGTCGGCGGTCTCGACGTCGAACTCGGCGAAGGTGCCGTCGGGGTGCTTCCAGAAACCTTGCCTGGCCTCGTCGTTGAGGACGTTGCGGAACCAGCTGCGCTCCACCTCGGCGAGGTGGCGGACGAGCCCGAGCAGCGAGAGTCCGGAGGGTTCCAGCACGCGGGTGCGCAGCTGTTCGGTGCTGAGGCCGGCGCACTTCATCGCGAGGGTGTCGCGCTGGTGGTCCAGGAAGCTCGTCAGGGTGGCCCGTTCGTCGGCGGTACGCAGGGTGGTGGCGCGCTGGTCATCGGTCATCGGGCCATCGTGCCGGGCGGCCGGTCGGGCCACCCGGCAATTTCACCGGCCGGACACCGGCGTGGACGCGGGGCCGGAGTCGAGCTGTTCCAGCCAGTGCAGCGCCCCCTCGACGTCCTGGGCGACCGGCACGCCCTCCGGCACCGGCGGACGTTCCACCACGACCACGGGCAGGCCGAGTTCGCGTGCGGCGGTGAGTTTGGGCGCGGTCGCGGCGCCGCCGCTGTCCTTGGTGACCAGTACGTCGATGCGGTGCTCGCGCAGCAGCGCCCGCTCGGCGTCGAGGGTGAACGGGCCGCGGTCCAGCAGGACTTCGAGTGAGGGCGGCAGCGGCGGCTCGGGCGGGTCCACCGAGCGGGCAAGGAGGTGGATCCCGTCGAGGTGGGCGAAGGCGCCGATGCCCTGGCGGCCGCTGGTGAGGAAGACGCGCCGCCCCAGGCCCGGCAGCAGTTCGGCGGCCGCCGCGAGCGAGCGGACGGGGTGCCAGCGGTCGCCGTCGACGGGCGTGAAGCCGGGGCGGCGCAGCACCAGCAGCGGCACGCCGGTGGCGGCCGCCGCGAGGGTGGCGTTGCCCGAGATCCCGGCGGCGAAGGGGTGGGTGGCGTCGACCACGGCGTCCACCCCCTCGGCGCGCAGCCAGGCGGCCAGTCCGTCCGGGCCGCCGAAGCCGCCGATCCGCACCTCCCCGGCGGGCAGCCGGGGTTGGGCGACCCGGCCGGCCAGCGAGCTGGTGACCCTGAGCGCGGACGGGACGAGGGCGGCGGCCAGCGCCCGCCCCTCGGTGGTCCCGCCGAGGATCAGGATGTGCCGGGTCATGCGCCGCAGGGCTCGTGCGGGCGCTCGCGGTCCGCCGAGTAGAGGTGGCTGTCGCGGAACTGCTCGGCGGCGAGCGTCCGGCCGACGAGGATGACGGCGGTGCGGACCACGCCCGCCGCCTTGACCTGCTCGGCGATGTCGGCGAGCGTGCCGCGCAGCACCAGCTCGTCGGGGCGGCTGGCCATCGCGACCACCGCGGTCGGGCAGTCGGCGCCGTAGTGGGGGAGCAACTGCTCGACCACGTCGTCCACGTACCCGGCGGCCAGGTGCAGCACCAGCAGGGCACCGCTGCGGCCCAGGGTGGCGAGGTCCTCGCCCTCGGGCATGGGGGTGGCGCGCTTGGCGATCCGGGTGAGGATCACGGTCTGGCCGACGGTCGGTACGGTCAACTCCCGCTTCAGCGCGGCCGCCGCGGCGGCGAAGGCGGGCACGCCGGGGACCACCTCGTACGGGACGCCCGCCGCGTCCAGGCGGCGCATCTGCTCGGCGACGGCAGAGAAGACGGACGGGTCCCCGGAGTGCAGCCGGGCCACGTCCTGGCCGACCCGGTGCGCGGCGACCAGCTCGGCGATGATCTGGTCCAGGTTGAGCTGTGCGGTGTCGATCAGCCGGGCACCGGGCGGGCACTCGTCCAGCAGCTCGCGCGGGACCAGGCTGCCGGCGTAGAGGCAGACCTCGGCACGGGCCAGGATGCGCTGGCCGCGCAGGGTGATCAGGTCGGCGGCGCCCGGGCCGGCTCCGATGAAGTAGACGGTCACGAGGCGTCCTCCTGAGGGGGGTTGGGCTTGACGGCGGACCACTGGGTGACCGGCATGGCCTGCCGCCACCCGGTGAAGCCGCCCACCGGGACGGCGTGGGCGACGGCGAGTTTGACGAGCTCCCCGCCGTGGCGTCGGTACCACTCGATGAGCAGTGCCTCGGACTCCAGGGTCACGGTGTTGGCCACCAGCCGGCCGCCGGGGCGCAGCGCGGCCCAGCAACTGTCCAGCAGGCCGGGCGCGGTGAGGCCGCCACCGATGAACACGGCGTCGGGGGTAGGGAGTTCGGCGAGCGCGGCCGGGGCGGGACCGGTCACCACGCGCAGCCGGGGGACGCCCAGCGCGGCGGCGTTGCGGGCGATGCGATCGGCCCGGACGGCGTCGCGTTCGATGCTGACGGCCTGGCAGCCGCGGTGGGCGCGGAGCCACTCGACGGCGATCGAGCCGGAGCCGCCGCCGACGTCCCAGAGCAGTTCGCCGGGGGACGGGGCGAGCGTGGCGAGGGTGGCGGCGCGCACGTGCCGCTTGGTGAGCTGGCCGTCGCTCTCGTACGCGGCGTCGGGCAGGCCGGGGACGAGAGAGCTGCGGGGGCCGTCGCCGAGTTCGACCGCGATGACGTTCAGCGGGTCGCCGACCGGGTGCGGCCAGCCGTCGGCGGGGCCGTCGAGCCGGCGCTCGGTGGGGGAGCCGAGCTGTTCGAGGACGTGCAGGCGGGCGGTGCCGTACCCGCGTTCGGTGAGCAGCGCGGCGACGGCGGCCGGGGTGGCGGCGTCGGCGCTGAGCACCAGCAGACGGCGGCCGGGGTGGAGGGCGAGCGTGAGGGTGTCCAGCGGGCGGCCGACCAGGCTGATCACCTCGGTGGCCTCCAGCGGCCAGCCGAGCCGGGCGCAGGCGTAGGAGACGGAGGACGGGTGCGGCAGCACGCGCAGCCGCTCGGCTCCGACGGTCTCGGCGAGGGTGCGGCCGATGCCGTAGAACATCGGGTCGCCGCTGGCCAGGACGGCGACGCGGCGGTCGGCGTGGGCGGCGAGCAGTCCGGGGACGGCCGGGCGCAGCGGGGACGGCCAGGGGACGCGCTCGGCGGTGACCGCATCGTGGGGGAGCAGCTCCAGCTGCCGGGGGCCGCCGATGACCACCTCGGCGGACTGCAGCGCGGCGCGGGAGGTGGCGGCCAGACCGGGCCAGCCGTCGGCCCCGATCCCGACGACGGTGATCGGATGGGGCAGCTCGGGCACCGGGTGGCTCCTCGTCGTTCGGCGGGCCAGTGCGTAGTGGATCTCACCAGCCGGGGCAGCCTACCTGGCCGTTTGCGGCCGGTCTGCGGCGAGGTCACGGCCGGGGGTGTCGGCTGGCGGCGAACAGATTTCAGATTCTGAACGCTGAAATCTGAAAGCTGTCTGCTGAAAGTTGTCAGCCGTCAGCCGTCAGCCGACCCCCGCCCCCTCACCTGTCCGCCCAGTCCCCCGAGGCGATCAGCGCCGGCCGCGTCCGCAGCCGCGCCTCAGCGGTCGGCCCGGCGAGGTACACCCAGGCCTCCCGCAGCTCGCCCGCCGCCGTCCACACCGCCAGCCGTCGCCGTACGTACAGCCCCGTCCCGTCCGGCCGGCACTCCTCCAACTCGTCCAGCGTCGCGAGCGCCCCGGCATACGCGCCCGGCCGTACGGTGATCAGCTCGCCCACGATCCGCCGCCCGGGTGTCGGGTCGGGCACCGCGTACGGGAACCCCGGGCCCGCGTGCAGCGCCGCGCCGTTCAGCACCGCCGGACGGATCTCGGCACAGCGCCCGGCCAGGTGGGCGGCGTGGTTGCGGCCGCCGCTGCGCAGCGTGCCGTACACGAAGAACGGCAGGGCCTCCTCAACCGGCGAGGCCACCTCAGGCGCGGACACGAATTCGACCTCCTTGCTGGGGGAGCGCCCACGGTACGTCCTGCTGCCCGATCCGTGATACCCACTGGCGCAGCGGGCTCCCCATGCGCTGTCATGTCGGATGTTCGGCCAGCAGCGTCCAAGGGGGACACACATGACATCGCCCGCCTCCTCCCAACCGGCAGCCACCCCCGGTAGCACCTCCACCACCCCCGCCACCCCCACAACCCCCGACACCCCCGCCAAGCCGACCGCCCGCCTGGGCGGCGCCGTCTGGTTGGCCCTCGCGGTGGTCTACGTCGTCTGGGGCTCGACCTACCTGGCGATCCGGATCGCTGTGGAGACGATGCCCTCCTTCCTCTCCGCCGCCGCCCGCTTCCTCACTGCCGGCCTGCTGCTGGTCGGCTACCTGCTGGCCCGCCGAGGCCCGGCCGGCCTGCGGGTGAGCGGGCGCCAGCTGGCCTCCGCCGCTCTGGTCGGCGTGCTGCTGCTGACCGGGGGCAACGGCCTGGTGGTGCTGGGCGAGACCTCCGTCCCCTCCGGCCTGGCTGCCCTGCTGGTGGCCGCCGTCCCGCTGTGGATGGTGGTGCTGACGGCGTTCGGCGGCGGCGAGCGCCCGAAGCGGGCCGAGCTCGTCGGGGTGCTGCTCGGCTTGGTCGGCCTCGGTGTGTTGTCCGCCCCCGCGATCGGCGGGTCCGTCGAGCCGCTGGGCGTGATCCTGATCATCTGCGCCACGCTGACGTGGGCGACCGGCTCGTTCGCGAGCAAGAAGATCCCGATGCCGGGCAACGTGCTCGCCGCGAGCGCGTACCAGATGCTGGCCGGCGGCTTCTGCAATCTGCTGATCGGACTGGTTCGCGGTGAGCAGCGTGGATTCGACCTTGCGGCCGTCTCCGGCCGGTCCTGGCTGGCCCTCGTCTACCTGGTGCTGTTCGGCTCGCTGCTCGCCTTCACCGCGTACGCCTGGTTGCTGCGCTCGGCCCCGCTGACCCTGGTCGCCACCTACGCGTACGTGAACCCGGTGGTCGCGGTGCTGCTGGGCTGGCTGGTGCTGGCCGAGCCGCTGACCGGGCCGACCCTGGCGGGCGGCGCGATCGTGGTGGCCGGCGTCTGCCTGGTGGTGAGCGTCAGCCGGCGACCGGGGCGTCCGTCGAAGGCGACGTCCGCGCGTAGGTGAGGATGACGTTCCCGCGCTCGAAGATCCGGCTGTCGGTGAGCGTGAAGGCGCGCGGCTCGAAGCCCGTGCGGAACAGCGGGATGCCCGACCCGACCACCACCGGGTACTGCTTGATGATCAGCTCGTCGATCTCGGGCAGCAGCTGACCGGCCAGGTCGGCGCCCCCGCAGAGCCAGATACCGAGCCCGTCCTCCTGCTTGAGCCGGCGGACGACGCTCACCGGGTCCTCGGTGGTGACCTCCACCGCCGGGTCCGGGCTCGACTCCAGGCTGCGGGAGAAGACGATCTGCCGCAGGTGGGCGTACGGGCTGGTGAGTCCGACGGACAGTCCGGCGTCGTAGCTGCCGCGCCCCTGGAGCACGGTGTCGAAGAGCTTGTTGGGCGCTTCCGCGATGCCGACCGCCGTGCGGCCGGGGGTGGAGACGGTCTCCGGGTACTCGGCAAAGAGCGTCGGCGTGAAGTCCTCGGTGAGGAACGGGAAGAAGAAGTCGTAGCCGCCGTCCGGGGCCGCGATGAAGCCGTCGATGGTGGCGCCGACGAAGTAGCTGAGCTTGCGCATACAGGCCCTTGGGATCGAGGAACGGGATCGGGAGGCGGCGCGGGCCGGATCGGCCCGCCCGCTCAACCACTCCAGTTATAGTACTTTGACCGTAGTGGTTGCAAGAGGGTTGCCCGAGCCCGATCCGAGCCCGACCTGAGCCCCTGAAGGCGCCGGAAGGCGTAGGAGAGAGAATCGCCCCATGGCCCAGAACCCCGCCCGCCGCACCGCCCTCGCCGACGCCGCCATCGAGGTCCTCGCCCGCGAGGGCGCCCGCGGTCTCACCTTCCGTGCGGTCGACGTCCAGGCCGGCGTTCCCAACGGCACGGCCTCCAACTACTTCGCCAACCGGGACCAGCTGCTCCACCAGACCGCCGGGCACATCCACCAGCGACTCACCCCCGACCCGGCGATCCTCGCCGAGCTGCTGCGTGCCCCCCGTGACCGCGCACTGGTCACAGCCCTGATGCACGACCTGATCCGCCGCATCTCCGCCGACCGGGCCGGCTACCTCGCCATGCTCGAAATGCGACTGGAGGCCACCCGCCGCCCCGAGCTGCGGGCCCAGCTCACCGGCACCATCCGGGACGAACTGGAGGCCAACATCGCCTACCACCTGGACGAGGGCCTCCCCGGCGGCCGCGAGACCGTCGTCGTCCTCTACCTCGCCATGACCGGCCTGATCCTCGAACACCTCACCCTGCCCGAGGTGTTGGGCGCCGATGGTCTCCCCGCGCTGATCGACACCATCGTTGAGCGGATCGTCCCGGCCGGCTGACCGGGACGACGCCCCCCGAACCGCGACCCCCAGGGCGAGGAGAAGACGACAGCCTCCGCCGCCGGTCAGCCCCGTGAGCCAACGGCACACGATCGTAGGGAAGTTACGATCATCCGGACCGTCGCGCACGAAGCACTGGCACCGAACTGGGGGAGAGGCACGCCGTGTTGGAGACCAGGCAGAACGACACCACCCGAATCGCCGAAGCGCCAATGTCCCCGATGTGGCGCCAACGCTCCTTCCTGGCCCTCTGGTCGGCTCATACCGTCAGCCAGTTCGGCACCCAGATCACCCTCTTCGTGATCCCCGTCCTCGCCCTCGCCACCCTCTCCGCGACCCCCGGCCAACTCGGCCTGGTCTCCGCTGCCGAGACCGTCCCGTTCCTGCTGGTCGGCCTGCCCGCCGGGGCCCTGCTCGACCGCTGGGACCGCCGCCGGGTGATGGTCGTCGCGGACCTCGGCCGCGCCGTGGCGATCTGCGTCCTCCCGCTCGGGTACGCCCTCGACGCGCTGAGCGTGCCACTGCTGTGCGCAGTGGCCTTCGTCACCGGCGTGTTCACCGTCTTCTTCGACATCGCCGACCAGTCCCTGCTGCCGAGCGTGGTCTCCCGCGCGCAGACGGCGGACGGCAACAGCCGCCTGGAGATCTCCCGCTCGACCGCCGAGCTCGCCGGCCCCAGCCTCGGTGGCCTGCTGCTCCAGCTGCTCGCCGCCCCGCTGATCCTGCTCGGTGACGCGGCCAGCTACCTGCTTTCGGCGCTGCTGCTCTGCTCGGTCCGCACCCGCCACGACGACGACCTGGACCGCGACCTGGACCGCGAGCACGGCCGCGATGACGGTTACGAGCACGGCCACACCGAACGCCGGGCAGCCCCCGAGTCCCGGATGCGCACCCGGATCGCCGAGGGCCTGCGGTTCGTCCTCACCCACCGCACCCTGCGCCCGCTCGCCCTCGCCACCGCGATCGGCAACCTGGCGAGCCTCGGCGGAGCGCTCAGCGCCTTGCTGACCGCCTACGCCGTCCACGACCTGGGGCTGTCACCCGGCGCGCTCGGCCTGGGGCTCTCCCTCGGAAATGCCGGGGCCCTGCTCGGAGCCGTGGCCACCGGCCGGCTGATCCGCCGTTTCGGCCTCGGACCGGTCCTGATCGTCGCGAAGTCCCTCCCAGGCCTCGCCGTCCTGATCCTCGCCACCGCCGCGCCCGGCCGCGCGTCGGCCACGGTGGCGTTCGCGACCGGGATCCTGGCCTGCGGCGTCACCGTCTACAACATCGGCCAGGTGAGCCTGCGGCAGGCCGTCACCCCGACCGCCCTGCAGGCCCGGATGAACGCCTCGGTCCGGTTCGTCATCTGGGGCACCCTGCCGCTCGGCGCGCTGGCGGGCGGCCTGCTCGGCTCGTGGCTCGGGCTGCGCCCGGCGCTCTGGCTGGTGGGCGCGACGGGTCTGCTCTCCTGTCTGCCGCTGTTGCTCGCGCGCGAGGTCCGGGTGCTGCGCGCGATGCCGACCGGGCCCGGGTCGGTCGACTGACAGCCGGGGCAGGCCGCCATCCGCAGATCAGTGCGGGTCCGTGCGGGTCAGAACGAGTCGGAGCGGGTCAGAACTCGTACGACGGCTTCCCCGTCCACCAGTTCCCCGGGGCCTCCGGGTCGCGGCTGGTCCAGAACTCGATGATCGCGCTGGTGAACTCGGCCGCCGACAGCGTTCCGTCCCCGTCGAGGTCGAGGTGGTGGAAGGCCTCGTCGGCGTCGTCCCGGCAGAGCCCGGCGAAGTGGCCGCGCTGGAAGACGAAGAACTCGCCGGCGTCCACCGTCCCGCTGCGGTCGGCGTCGGCCACGGCGAGGAAGGCCTCGGCCAGCGCGCCCAGGATCTCCCGGGCGGCCTCCGGGTCGTCGGCGAGCGCGCCGGTCGAGGCGATGAACTGCTCGCGCGTGATCGACTCCGTCCCGGTGGGCTTTCCGGCGAGGTGCAGGTCGTGCCAGATCGTCAGGTAGGCGCGGACGATGACGGCCTCGGCCTCCGAGCCCTCCTGGTGGCCGAGTGAGCGGGCCACCGCGTGGCCCATCAGCACGTGGTCCCGCTCGGTGAGCAGACCGTCCCCGTCGGCGTCGAGGTGGTCGAAGCCGTGATTGATCTTCGCGATGAGCAGGTCGTCCGACAATGTGCCCCCTCCGGTGGCGATTTCCGCAGCTCCAGGGCCGCGTGCAGGCGATGTCACGTCGCCAGCACGCTAACGCCTTGAGCCGCGCTCGCGCAGGCGAACCTCGCGCAGCCGAACCGCGCGTAGGAGAACGGCGGGCGAAGGCGGCGCATCGCCACCCCGGCCCCGCCACCCCGGCTCAGTCACCCCGGCTCAGTCGTCCCGGCTCAGTCGTCCCGGTGGTCGGCCCAGATGTACGCCTCCGGCAGCATCTCCAGCACCGGCAGGGTGTGCAGTCGCCCGTCCCGCTCGACGATGACCCCCGCCTTGGGGAAGTAGTCCAGCAGCACCTGACGGCAGCGCCCGCACGGCGGCACGACCCCGCGCCCCTGGTCGGCGACCGCCACCACCGTGGTCAGGTCGTACGCCCCCTGCCCGGCCGCCGCCCCGATGAGTACCAGCTCCGCGCACGGGCCGCCGGTGAAGTGGTAGACGTTCACGGCCGTGATGATCCGCCCGTCGGCATTGCGCCCAGCCGCCGCGACGCTGTGGTTGTCGCCCCGCGAGTACCGCTCGGCCACCGCCCGGGCCGCCGCGACGAGTTCCCCATCGACTGCCGTGTGATCGATGTCGGACATAGTGCTAGTCCTCTCTGCTCGCACCTGACACGCGTCGAACCTGACGCGCTTCGATCATGACCGCCCCGCCCCTGATCGTGCCAACCCCTCGCGCAGGCCCGTTCCGGCTGCGTCCCTGGCGCCTCACCGGCCTGGCCGTCGACCGTGAGCCCGTCGACCAGTCCTGAAGGCCGCCTCGGTGCACCGCCGCCGGCAGCTCCCGGTCCGGGCCGGGAATCTCGGCGAGCCGGGGTCGAATCGCCGGACCAGGGCCGAGCCCAAGCCGATCGCCTTTCGGCCGGGGGCGGCCGCCGGAAGGCATGCCGGAGGAATTCCCTCCGGACCGTTTCGGGAATTGCGGCGGCCTCATTTCGCCGCAACACGGGCGTTGCAGAAGAATGAACAGAAGAGCGGACATGTGCGGCCCGAAGCGGACCGGCTGTACCGCATTCTGAGAGGCTCCGCCCCGGTCCCCGTGGTGTTGATACGATCCCGGCGGACCGCGACTGGCGCGTAGGGATGGAATCGACCATCGGGAAGCGGTCCCGTGAATCCTCACGTCGACGTGGATCCGTACGTCGAGTTGCCGAGCGCCTGGGCCGCCCGCATCCCCGCCAGGAGACCGCCATGGCCCAGCCCGAGCAGACGCCCCACACCGCCGCCGCCCCCGCGGCCGACACCGCCTTCCGCAGCGCCCTGGACGTCGTGGCCGGCGTCGAACCGCGGATCGCCGCCGCCATCGGCCAGGAGCTGGCGGACCAGCGCGCCTCGCTCAAGCTGATCGCCAGCGAGAACTACGCCTCCCCGGCCGTCCTGCTCGCCATGGGCAACTGGCTCAGCGACAAGTACGCCGAGGGCACCGTCGGCCGCCGCTTCTACGCCGGCTGCCGCAACGTCGACACCGTCGAGGCCATCGCCGCCGAGCACGCCCGCGAGCTGTTCGGCGCCGAACACGCCTACGTCCAGCCGCACTCCGGCATCGACGCCAACCTCACCGCCTTCTGGGCCGTCCTCTCCCAGCGGGTCGAGAGCCCGGCCCTGGAGCGGGCCGAGGTACGCAACGTCAACGACCTCACCGAGCAGGACTGGGCCGAGCTGCGCCAGGAGCTCGGCAACCAGCGCATGCTCGGCATGTCCCTGGACACCGGCGGCCACCTCACCCACGGCTTCCGGCCCAACATCTCGGGCAAGATGTTCGAGCAGCGCAGCTACGGCACCGACCCGGCCACCGGCCTGATCGACTACGACGCGCTGCGCGAGACCGCCCGCGAGTTCCGCCCGCTGATCCTGGTGGCCGGCTACTCGGCCTACCCGCGGCTGGTGAACTTCCGCAAGATGCGCGAGATCGCGGACGAGGTCGGCGCGACCCTGATGGTCGACATGGCGCACTTCGCCGGTCTGGTCGCGGGCAAGGTGCTCACCGGCGACCACGACCCGGTGCCGCACGCCCACATCGTCACCACGACCACCCACAAGTCCCTGCGCGGCCCGCGCGGCGGCATGGTGCTCAGCACCGCCGAGCTGGCCGAACACGTCGACCGTGGCTGCCCGTTGGTGCTCGGTGGCCCGCTCTCGCACGTCATGGCCGCCAAGGCCGTCGCCCTCGCCGAGGCCCGCCGTCCCGAGTTCCGGGCCTACGCCCGCGCCGTGGTCGACAACGCCCAGGCGCTCGCCGAGGGCCTGCTGCGTCGCGGCGGCAAGCTGGTCACCGGCGGCACCGACAACCACCTGGTGCTCGCCGACGTCTCCGGCTACGGCCTGACGGGTCGTCAGGCCGAGGCGGCGCTGCTGGCGTCGGGCATCGTCACCAACCGCAACTCCGTGCCGCTGGACCCGAACGGCGCCTGGTACACCTCGGGCGTGCGCCTGGGCACCCCGGCCCTGACCACCCGCGGCCTGGGCGTCGCCGAGATGGACGAGATCGCCGCCCTGATCGACACCGTGCTGCGCGCCACCGCCCCCGTCACCGGGGCCAACGGCAGCCCGTCGAAGGCGAATTACGCCCTCGACGAGTCCCTGCGTGACGGCGTCGCCAAGCGCGCCGCCGACCTGCTCGCGCCGTTCCCGCTCTACCCGGGCGTCGACCTGGTGTGACCCGACCCGGGGCTGCCGAATCCCGGTTCGGCAGCCCCGCCCAGTCCGCTCGGTGTGGTCCCGACCCCACCCGGTTGGTGCGGCTCCGGTCCAACCCGGTCAGTACTGCAGCGACTTGTACTGCAGGAACTCCTCCAGTCCGTGCCGGCCCAGTTCACGGCCGAGGCCGGAGCTCTTGTAACCGCCGAACGGCGCCATCGGGTTGAACCGGCCGCCGTTCAGGTCGACCTGGCCGGTGTCGAGGCGGCGGGCGAAGGCGGCGGCGGTGTCGGTGTCCGCGGCCCAGACGCCGCCCGCCAGGCCGTAGACCGTGCCGTTGGCGATCTCGGCGGCGTGGTCCTCGTCCCGGTAGGGGAGGATCGACAGCACCGGGCCGAAGATCTCCTCCTGGGCCACCGTCATCTCCGGGGTGACGTCGGCGAGCACGGTGGGGCGGACGTAGAAGCCGGCCGGCAGCTCGGGCAGCGGCTCCGGGCCGCCGGCCACCAGCCGGGCGCCCTCGGCCACCGCGTTGTCCAGGTAGCCGCGAACCCGGTCCAGCTGCTTGGCGTTGACCAGCGGGCCGATCCGGGTCTGCGGGTCGGTCGGGTCGCCCGGGACGTACTTCTCGGCGGCCTTGGCCGCGATCGCGACCGCCTCCTCGTACTGGTCCTGGTGCACCAGCAGCCGGGTCCAGGCGCTGCAGGTCTGGCCCGAGTTGGCGAAGACGTTGGCGACGTTCACGTTGACCGCGCGGACCAGGTCGGCGCCCGGAAGCACCACGTTGGCGGACTTGCCGCCCAGCTCCAGGGCGACCCGCTTCAGCCCGCGCCCGGCAGTCTCGGCGACCTGTCGGCCGACCGCGGTGGACCCGGTGAACGACACCACGTCCACTTCCGGGTGCGCCGCGAGCGCCGCACCCGCCACCGCGCCGGTACCGGTCACCAGGTTGAACACCCCGGCCGGGAAGCCGGCTTCGTGCACCAGGCGGGCGAACAGTCGGGCCACCAGCGGGGTGTCCTCGGCCGGCTTGAGGACCACCGGGCAGCCGGCCGCCAGCGCCGGGACGACCTTGGCCACGATCTGGTGCAGCGGGTAGTTCCACGGCGTGATCGCCGCGACCACCCCGGCCGGCTCGGCGAGCACCACCGAGTTGCCGATCCGCTCCTCGAAGGGGTGGTCCGCGAGCAGGGTCAGGTAGGAGGTGGCCACGGCAAGCGGCAGCCCGGCGTGCACGGCCCCGGCGAAGCCGACCGGGGCGCCCAGCTCGGCGACCACGGTCGAGGTGATCTCCCCCTGAGCGGCGGCGATCCCGTCCCGCAGCCGGGTCAGCAGCGTCAGCCGCTCCTCGCGGGTGGTGGCAGCCCAGCCCCGGGCCGCTCGGCGGGCCGCCGCCACCGCGGCGTCGACGTCGGCCGCCCCGCCCGCCGGCACGCTGGCGAGCACCTGCTCGGTGGCCGGGTTCAGTACGGCGATCGACCCGGAGTCCCCGGAGGGCCGCCAGGCGCCGTCGATGTACTGGTCGCCGTACTCCGCGTACTCCTGCACAGATCGTCCTCTCAGCTGGTCAGCCGCTTAACTAACAGCGCTAGTCAAAGGTCAGTCAAGGCGGCCGAGCGGCCGCGCGCAAGAGCCAATCCGGTCGGGTGAGCCGGACGGTTACCTCGGGGCGAACCGCGCGGTGTACTCGTCGAACGGTTCGATCCCGACCTCCGCGCGGCGCTCGTCCAGCCGCTCCGGGTCCTCGCACGGCCACGGCACCGGACGGCCGTCGGCCACAGCGCCGATCTGGGTGCCGTAGCGCTGCTCGCGCCCCTCGTTGACGGCCAGCCGGTCCTGCAGGAACGCCAGGTCCCGGGCGCTCGCCGCGCCGCTCGCCACGGCCTCCGTCATCAACACCACCGCCCGTCGCTGGACGCCGAGTTGGCGGTCCGCGTGCTGCGCCACCAGCCAGGCCGCCCGGGCCGCCTCGGCGCCGACGCGCTGCTCGGTCGGCCAGCCGTGCTCGGCCATGATCTCCGCGAGCCGGTCGCCGTGCCGGGCGGTGAGCCGCCGCCAGACGGCCTGTTCGGCCAGGTCCGGGCTGTTCGCCAGCCGGGCGTGGGCGCCGTCCTCGGCCATCATCGCCACCAACTCCCTTGCGAATACCGAGGTCTGGCTGTCCATCTGATCCTGCTGTGCTGCCGTCATGTTGATCCGCTCCCCACTTCCGGGCCCTCCGGTCGGGCCGCCTGCCACCACGGTAGGTGCGGAGACTGCGACGAAGATCATTCCTCGGACTGGTGACACGGCACCGTCGGTGGCACAGAATGGATGTACACCAGTCGCCCAGCCGTGATCATCTCCGGCCGCGATGCGACAGGTTCGGCAATTGATCCGGTCAAGGTCTCCTCAGCGCCCGGAGAGCCGCTGTAGATTGCAGCGAACTCCGTGGTGGGGCCTACTGTCGGTGGAGGGTCGACTCGCGCACGACCGGCGATACGGCGCGTCCCCATGGCCGGGAGGGCCGCCACCGCGCCGAGGCGAGGCTCAGAATCCGCAGGTCATCCGTACCGCTAAGGAGCATCCCGTGACCGACACAGCGTTGAAGGGCGAATCGCAGCAGCCCGTCGAGCCGGCCGTGTTGGACGACGTTCCGGGGTGGTTCTGGGACCACGACCGGCACTCCTTCGACTGGTTCCTGGGGCGGCAGGAGAAGAACGGTGTCACCGGCGACCTGCTGGAGATGGGTGCCTACCTGGGCCGCAGCGCCATCGTGATCGGCGAGCACCTCCAGCCCGGCGAGACGTTCACCGTCTGTGACCTCTTCGACTCGGACGCGCCCGACGACGAGAACTCCGAGGAGATGGCCTTCTCCTACCGGAAGACCCTGACCCGTTCGGCCTTCGAGTCCAACTACCTGTCCTTCCACGACGAGCTGCCGGAGATCATCCAGGCCCCGACCTCCGTGCTCGCGGGCGGGCGGATCCCGGCCGGGGCGTTCCGCTTCATCCACATAGACGCCTCGCACCTCTACGAGCACGTGGTGGGCGACCTCCAGGTGGCGCGGATCGCGCTGCAGTCGCAGGGCGTCGTGGTGATGGACGACTACCGCTCCCAGCACACCCCCGGCGTCGCCGCCGCGACCTGGGAGGCGGTGTTCAACCACGGCCTCAAGCCGATCATGCTCACCGAGTGCAAGTTCTACGGCACCTGGGGCGACCCGGAGCCGTTCCAGCGCGAGCTGCTCGACCGGGTGGACCTCGCGGCGGGCTGTCACCTGAGCGCCGAGACCCTCAACGGGCAGCAGCTGCTTCGGATGACCGGCGGCTCCGAGGGCATCCGGCCGTTCCGCCCCTCGCGCCACCAGGAACGACTGGCCTCCGCGGCCGCCACGCGCTCGGCGGAGGAGGGCCGTCAGGCGATCCGGATCGCCCGGGACGAGGCCGCGCTCGATCTCGCCGCCCGCCGCGCCCGCGCCGCCGAGGCGCGCCGCCCGGCCAACGTCGCCAAGCGCGCCGCCAGGGACCTGCTCCCGCCGGTCGTCACCTCCGCCATCCGCCGTGCCCGCCGGGGCTGACCGCGAACGGCTGACAGCTGCCGGGCAGCAGCCGACGGACAACAGTCGACAGATGACAGCCGACGGCTGACGGACAACAGCGAACAGAGTTCAGATAACAGATTTCAGACTCTGTCATCTGAACCATGTCAGTCGAACCCCGCCGCCTCACCCCGGCCCCCACCCCCACCCCCACCCCGTACAAACCCCGAAGGGCCAGTCGGAACACCCGACCGGCCCTTCGATTTCAGTTGCGCGCTCAGACCAGCGAAGGCTCCGCAGCTCCGGCGGCGTCGGCCGACGCCGCGGCCTCCTCGGCTGCCAGCTCCCCGCGCACCTCGTCCAGCGAGGGGTTGTTCCAGGCGCTGGCGACGCCCCAGTAGTAGAACGCCAGACCGATCGCGGCCACGATCAGCAGGTCCCAGCCCTCGGGCAGGTAGCCCTGACCACCGAAGTCGGTGCTGCCGGCCCAGGAGATCCCGGCCATCACGAACAGGTAGGCGACCATCCAGGCGCCCGCCTTCAGGTGCGGCTTCAGCTCGACGAACGGCTTGCGCAGCTCGTACCAGGCCCAGATCGGCAGACCGACGGCCATCAGCAGGATGACCTTGCCGGTGAGCGGCCAGCGGGCCCAGTACAGGACCAGCGAACCGAAGACCATCGCGATCGGCGCGATCACCGGCATGGCCCGCAGCCGGACCGGCCGCTTCAGGTCCGGGGCGAGGCGGCGCAGCGCCATCACGGCGACCGGGCCGGTGATGTACGAGATCACGGTGGCCACCGAGACGATCTCGGCCAGCGAGCCCCAGCCGCGGAAGACGGCGAGGAACAGGAAGGCGACCACCAGGTTCAGCAGCAGCGCCGGACGCGGGATGCCGGTCTTGGCGTCGACCTTGCCGAAGACCTTCGGCAGGTGGCCGTTCTCCTGCACGCCGTGGATCATGCGCGAGGTGGTGGCGGCGTAGATCATGCCGGTGCCGGAGGGAGAGATGAAGGCGTCCGCGTACAGCAGGATCGCGAGCCAGTTCATGCCCCAGGCGATCGCCAGGTCGGCCAGCGGCGAGGTGTACGTGAGGCTGCTCCAGCCCTTGGACAGGTCACCGCTCGGGATGGCGCCGATGAAGGCGATCTGCAGCGCGACGTAGATGACCAGGGCGATCAGGATCGAGCCGATGACGGCCTTCGGCAGCGACTTGCCCGGGTTGCGGGCCTCACCGGCCAGGTTGAGCGGCGACTGGAAGCCGTTGAAGGCCCAGACGATGCCGGAGACCGCGACGGCGGTGAAGACCGCGCTCCAGCCGTTCGGCGCGAAGCCGCCGGGGTTGGTGAAGTGGGCGGTGTCGAAGTGCGCGAACAGCAGCGCGCCGGCGGTCACCGTCGGCACGACGACCTTGAAGACGGTGATCGCCGTGTTGGTCTTGGCGAACAGCGTGATCGCGAACCAGTTGAGGACGAAGTACACGACCAGCAGCACACTGGCGAGCGCCACGCCGCTGACGGTGAGCTCCTTGCCGTCGTACAGGCCCTTGGCCCAGCCGAAGTGCCAGGAGCTCATGTACTGCACGGAGGCGGTGGCCTCACCCGGGATGACCGAGACGATGGCGATCCAGTTGGCCCAGGCCGCCAGGTAGCCGGCCAGCGAGCCGTGCGAGTACTGGCCGTACCGGACCATGCCGCCGGCCTTGGGGAACATCGAGCCCAGCTCGCTGTAGGTGAGGGCGATGGTCAGCGCCACGGCGGCGCCGATCACCCAGGCCAGGATCGAGGCGGGGCCGGCCAGCTTGGCCGCCCTCTCGGCGCCGAACAACCAGCCGGATCCGATGATCGACCCCAGCCCGACGGCGGTCAGGCTGATCGTGCCGAGCGATCGACGGTAGTTCTGATGTGATGCCGTCGAAGATTCAGGCTCACTCAACGTATCGGTCCTCTCGCTCGGGGTTCATCGGGTGGTGTCGGAGCTTTTACGGTTTTGGGTTGGTATTCCGGACAAACCCCAGAAGCCTATGGTCCGAAATGGGGCGAATACCTCAGAGGAAGCTCAAACCGCCCGATCGTTGCCATCTCGTGTCCGGTTTCCGGACAGGGCGGTCCCCGTGGAGAGGCCGGCCCCGCACTGTCGACGCAGTGGATCGAGGGTCGAGCCGGGCAAGCCGAGTCAGGGAAGTCGAGCCGGGGAAGTCGAACCGGGAAAAGGAAATTCCCCGTAGGTTCCTTTCGGATCCCACGGGGAATTCGGCTGTGTCCGAGGGGGGACTTGAACCCCCACGCCCGATAAAGGGCACTAGCACCTCAAGCTAGCGCGTCTGCCATTCCGCCACCCGGACGGGGTGTGTGCTTCGGGGGTTTTTCTCGCGCCCCCTCGGCGACAGAGAGAACATTACCAGGGTTCTGGAGTGCTTCTCACCTGCGTTTCCTCGGCCCGGCGGCGGGAGCCTCGTCCGGTCGCGCGGCACATGGGGACGCGAGGCCTGGCCGGACTGGCTGGGACGGCTCGCCAGGGCGCTCGAACCCCGGCCGAAGCGGTGGCGAGCGCGAAGCAAGCGAGCGGTTTCGGCATCGCGAGCGATCGACTTTGGTCGGAACCGATCCGACACGGGCAAGTTGTCGACGGTGCCACGGCCGCGTCGACCGCTCTCCTAGCCTCTGTGGACCGAGGGCGCCATGAGCGGATCGCCTGATTCCCGGGTCGCGGACGAAGGGCGGCTGGACGTGGAGCAGATCAGCGGAACGGCGGAGGCCGAACCGAGACGCGGCGGCCAGGACGGCGCGTGCACCGACGCCGGCCGCGCGGTGAGCCGACCCGACCAACTTGAACAGCCGGACCAACCCGAGAAACCCGAGCAGTCCTACCGGCCCGAGCAGTCGGAGCAGCCCGACCAACGGGGCCAGCCGGGCCGACCCGCGAGGCCCGAGCCGAAACTCCGTGGGAAGCCCCTCCCGAAACCCCACGGGAACCCCGACCGGAAGGGCGTCGGCGGCCCCGCCGAGGGCGTCTGGCGCTTCCGGGTGCCCGCCGTCGAGGCTTCCGTGCCGGGCACCCGGCACGCGGTACGGGACCGCCTGCTGGCCCAGGGCATGGCTGGAGTCCGCTACCAGGAACTGGTGGACGACCTGCTGCTGATCGTCTCCGAGCTGGTCAGCAACGCGGTGACGCACGCGGCCGAGCTGTCACCCGAGGTGACGACCGAGCTGTCGGTGCGCCGGGGCTGGGTGCGGGTGTCCGTGGAGGACGGCGATCCGTACCGGCCGAAGGCCCTGGAGAGCGACACCGGTCGCACCGGCGGGCGTGGCCTGCTGCTGGTGAAGAGCGTGACCCTGCAGGCCGGCGGGGTGTGCGACGTCGAACGCACGGGGGAGGGCGGCAAGGTCATCTGGGCCTCGCTGCCTGTCCCTCCGGAGCCCGAGCACTGACCGGACCGCCCGCCCGGCTCGGACCGGACCGGACCGACGGTCCTACCAGTCCCGCCCGGCGATCTCCCGGATCCCCGGCAGCGCCGCCTCGAAGACCGTCTCGAACCACACCGAGAACGGCCGCTCGGCCCGCAGCTCCCGCAGCTCCTGCGCGGTCACGAAGGCGAAGTCGTCCACCTCGTCCGGGTTGGGTTCGACCGGAGCGGTGACCAGACCCACGAACAGGTGGTTCCACTCCCGCTCGATCAGCCCGGAGGCCTCGTCCGGCAGGTCGTAGCGGACCGTCCCCGCCTCGCAGAGCAGCGCCGGTGCGACGCCCAGCTCCTCGGCGGTGCGCCGGGCGGCGGCCACGAAGGGCGGCTCGTCCGGGTACGGGTGCCCGCAGCACGTGTTCGACCAGACGCCGGGGGAGTGGTACTTGCCGAGGGCTCGGCGCTGCAGCAGCAGCCGGCCCTGGCGGTCGAAGAGGAACACCGAGAAGGCCCGGTGCAGCCGGCCCGGCTGCTGGTGCGCCCAGAGCTTCTCGGCGGTGCCGATCGTGACGCCCTCGTCGTCGACCAGTTCCAGCAGGATCTCGGTACCCGCAGCGGCGGCGGACAGGCCCTGTGGGTCGACCGTCACGTCTGTCTCCACGTTGAGACCGGTGTCGATCTCGGCGTCGAAGTGTGTCGGTTCGGTCGGCAGACTCTGGGGCATGAGGCCTCTTTCGGGGGCGGGAGCAACGGGAGCATCGGGTGCGTCGGGTGCACCGAGTGGAGTGCAGCGGACACAGCGGGGGCACCGGCGCCGGCGTCGGGCTCCAGTCTGCCGTATGGGTGGCGGTCCGGACGGGTCCCACGCACAACCGGGCGGATCATGACCCGCAGGTGTCCCGATCCGGGCAGAGAAGGGTCCAGGACGCCCCCGGAAGGGTCATTTCATTCGCAGAACCGTTCGGAACGCGTTCGGAGGCCGTTCGATCACGGCTCGGTCACCCCACTGTCACCGCACCGCCACCGGGCGCGTTCGGGTGGATCGCCCCGGTCGCCTACCATCACATACGACACGCTGCCCGGATCTGTACCGGTACCGGCGCGCCGCCGCCCGGCCGGGTCGAACACCGGTCCGGCGCACCCGAGCGCCGCCGACCCGTTGGCACATCCCGCGCGCGCAGCACGACGCACGACGGATCAGGAGACCCCGCATGATCGGCCTCGTTCTGGCAGCCGGCGCCGGCCGCCGGCTGCGCCCGTACACCGACACCCTGCCCAAGGCGCTGGTGCCGGTCGACGGGGAGCGGACCGTCCTGGACCTCACCCTGGGCAACTTCGCCGAGGTCGGACTGCGTGACGCGGCGATCGTCGTCGGCTACCGCAAGGAGGCGGTGTACGACCGCAAGGACGCCCTGGAGAGCAAGTACGGGGTCAAGCTCCACCTGGTCGAGAACGACAAGGCCGAGGAGTGGAACAACGCCTACTCGCTCTGGTGCGCCCGCGAGCTGTTCTCCGAGGGCCTGCTGCTGGCCAACGGCGACACCGTCCACCCGGCCTCCGTCCAGCGCACCATGCTGGAGGGCAACCAGCGCCTCGTCGAGGACGGCCGGGCCCCCGGCATCCTGCTCGCCCTCGACACGGTGAAGAAGCTCGCCGACGAGGAGATGAAGGTCGTCGTCGACCCGGCCGCCGGCATGCGCCGCATCACCAAGCTGATGGACCCGGACGAGGCGACCGGCGAGTACATCGGCGTCACCGTGATCAACCCCGCCGCGGCCGCCGACCTGACCGACGCGCTGCGCGCCACCTACGAGCGCGACCCGCAGCTGTACTACGAGGACGGCTACCAGGAGATGGTCAACCGGGGCCTGCGGATCGACGTGCAGCCGATCGGCGAGGTGTCCTGGGTCGAGGTCGACAACCACGACGACCTGGCGAAGGCCCGGGAGATCGCGTGCCAGTACTGACCCGACTGGTCCCGTCGCCGCTGTTCGCGGAGATCCGCCCGGGCGCGCTGGACGCGCTCGGCGGCATCCTCGCGGACCAGCGGCTGTCGGCCTCGGGCCGGATCGCGGTGGCGATCAGCAACGGCTCCGGCGCCGCGATGCGCGAGCGCCTGGAGTCGGCCCTGCCCGGCGCCGACTGGTACAACGTGGACGACGGCAGCCTCGACAGCGCGGTGCGCTTCGCCGAGGAGATGCGCGGCAAGCACTACGACGCGGTCGTCGGCCTCGGTGGCGGCAAGATCATCGACGCCGCCAAGTACGCCGCCGCCCGGGTCGGCCTGCCGGTGGTCGCGGTGGCCACCAACCTCGCGCACGACGGCATCTGCTCGCCGGTCTCCACCCTCGACAACGACGCCGGCCGGGGCTCCTACGGGGTACCCAGCCCGATCGGCATCATCGTCGACCTGGACGTGATCCGGCAGGCCCCGCAGCGCTTCGTGGCGGCCGGCATCGGGGACGTCGTCTCCAACATCTCGGCCTGTGCGGACTGGGAGTTGTCGCACGCCGTCACCGGTGAACCGGTGGACGGACTGGCCGTGGCGATGGCCCGCTCGGCGGGCGAGAACCTGCTGCGGCACCCAGGAAACACTCAGGACCAGGACCTCCTGACGGCCCTCGCGGAAGCCCTGGTACTGTCCGGCATCGCGATGAACATCGCGGGCAGTTCCCGGCCCTCGTCGGGTGCCTGCCACGAGATCTGCCATGCCCTGGACGTGATGCACCCCAAGCGTTCCGCCCAGCACGGCGAACAGGTGGGCCTCGGCGCCGCGTTCGCCAGCTTCCTGCGGGGCGAGCGCGAGCTGACCGGTCTGATCGTGGAGTGCCTGGCGCGTCACGGACTGCCGGTAACCGCCGCTCAAATGGGTTTCAGCGATGCGGAGTTCACCGAGGCGGTGCACTACGCTCCAAACACCCGCCCGGGCCGCTACACCATCCTGGAACACCTCGACCTCTCCCCTTCCGCAATCAGGGACGCGTACGCCGACTATGTCCAAGCCGTCAACAGCTGACCCCTCCACCGCGGGCGCCGAGCGGCCCCTGGTGGACCTGACCCGCCGGCCCTCGATCGAGGAACTGCGCGCGGTGATCCACCCGGAGGGCATGCTCCAGCGCCGCAGCGCCGAGCACTGGGCCGGGCGCCTGTACATGCGGAAGATCTCGCTGCGGATCACCCGCGTGCTGTCCACCATGACGGCGATCACGCCCAACGGCCTGACGTACCTGATGATGTTCACCGGCATCCTGGCCGGTGCCGCGCTGGTCGTCCCGGGCATCGCCGGCGCGGTCCTGGGCGCGCTGCTGATCCAGGTCTACCTGCTGCTGGACTGCGTGGACGGCGAGGTGGCCCGCTGGCGCCGGCAGACCTCGCTCACCGGTGTCTACCTGGACCGGGTCGGCCACTACATGTCCGAGGCGGCCCTGCTGACCGGGCTCGGCCTGCGCGCCACCGACCTGCTGCACCGCGAGGGCCACGGCTCCCACTGGGAGTGGGCGTTCCTGGGCACGCTGGCCGCGCTCGGCGCCATCCTGATCAAGTCCGAGACGGACCTGGTGGACGTGGCCCGGGCCCGCAGCGGCATGACCGCCGTCGAGGACAGCGCCTCGGTGCCGCGCTCCTCCTCGGTGGCCAAGGCGCGCCGGGCGGCCTCCTTCCTGAAGTTCCACCGCCTGGTCGGCGCGGTCGAGGCCTCGCTGTTCATCCTGGCGGCCGGGGTCGCCGACGCCGTGCACGGCGGGCTGTTCTTCACCCGGCTCGCGGTCGTGGTGCTGGCGGCCATCGCCATACTGCAGACCGTGCTGCACCTGCTGAGCATCGTCCTGTCGAGCAGGCTGCGATGACCGGGCGGAGCGAGTTCATGATCGAAGGCCGCGCGTGGGCCGACGCCCTCGCCGAGCGGAGCGGGGCGGGCGCATGACCACTTCCATCACCGCGGAGAGCTTCCGCCTCGGTGTCGTCATCATCACCATGGGCAACCGGCCCGCCGAGCTCAACGCCCTGATCGATTCCGTCCGCGCCCAGGAGGGCCCGGACGTCGAGCTCGCCGTGGTGGGCCAGGGCGTCGAGCTGCCCCCGCTGCCGGAGGGCGTGCGCACCGTCGAGCTGCCGGAGAACCTCGGCATCCCGGGCGGTCGCAACGTCGGCATCGAGCTGTTCGGGCCGGACGGCCGGGACGTGGACGCCGTCCTCTTCCTGGACGACGACGGGCTGCTGCCGCGCACCGACTCGGCCCGGCTGCTGCGCGAGGCGTTCACCGCCGACCCGGAGCTGGGCATCGTGTCCTTCCGGATCGAGGACCCCGACACCGGTGTCACCCAGCGTCGGCACGTCCCCCGGCTGCGCGCCAGCGACCCGATGCGCTCCTCCCGGGTGACCACCTTCCTGGGCGGTGCGAGCGCCGTGCGCTGCAAGGTGTTCGAGCAGGCCGGGCAGCTGCCCGCCGAGTTCTTCTACGCCCACGAGGAGACCGACCTCGCGTGGCGCGCGCTGGACGCCGGCTGGGCCATCGACTACCGGGCGGACGTGGTGCTGCACCACCCGGCGACCTCGCCGGCCCGGCACGTCGCCTACTTCCACAACGTGGCCCGTAACAGGGTCTGGCTCGCGAGGCGGAACCTTCCGGCCCCGCTGGTGCCTCTCTATCTGGGAACCTGGTTTCTGCTGACCGTGGCCCGACGCCCCTCCGCCGAGGGACTGAAGGCCTGGCTGGGCGGATTCCGGGCGGGCTTCCGCGAACCCTGTGGTCCGCGCAAGCCCATGCGATGGCGTACCGTCTGGCGACTGACCAGGATGGGCCGACCTCCGATCATCTGATTTGATCAGGTGATAGATCGCCACGGCTGGTGATCACACACCGGCCGGAATCCCCCGTGATCCCAGTGGATCCCCATCGGCGCAAGGCCGGCGGACCCCCGCCGACCGGCCGCCCCGACCGATCCCGCGTGAAGGACGAATGTGTCGACAGTGAGTGAACCCGTCAGCCTCTCAGCCCCCAGGGGGGCGGACGCGGGCCTGACCCCCAAGCAGCTTGCGGACAAGTACGGTCTGTCGGTGAGCGGCGCCCGGCCGGGCCTGTTCTCCTACACCAAGCAGCTCTGGGCCCGGCGCCACTTCGTCTGGGCCTTCGCCACCGCTCGCCTGGTGGCCCAGTACACCGACGCCAAGCTGGGCCAGCTCTGGCAGGTCGTGACCCCGCTGCTCAACTGTGGTGTGTTCTACCTGGTCTTCGGCGTCATCCTGAAGAGCAAGGACAACTTCCCGCCGAACACCTACATCGCCTGGCTCTGCATCGGCGTCTTCATCTTCCAGTTCACCCAGAACGCGGTGCAGTCCGGCACCCGGGCGATCTCGGACAACCTCGGCCTGATCCGCGCGCTGCACTTCCCGCGCGCCAGCCTGCCGATCGCCTTCACCGTGATCCAGCTCCAGCAGCTGCTGATCTCGATGATCGTGCTGGTCATCACCGTGCTGGCGGCCGGCATCACCCCCGGCAAGACCTGGCTGCTGATCCTTCCGGCGCTGTTCCTGCAGACCCTGTTCAACACCGGCGTCTCGCTGATCTTCGCCCGGATCGGTTCCAAGACCAGCGACATCTCGCAGCTGATCCCGTTCGTGATGCGCGCCTGGATGTTCCTGTCCGGCGTGATGTTCAGCATCCAGGACAAGGTCTCGTCCTGGCCGCACTACATCCAGACGATCATGGCCCTCAACCCGGCCTCGGTCTACATGGACCTGCTCCGGCACGCCTTCGCGCCGATCATCTACAACAAGCACCTGCCCGCGCACCAGACCATCCCGCCGCACCAGTGGACGTACGGTCTGGCCTGGGGCGTCGGCATGTTCGTCATCGGATACGTCTTCTTCTGGAAGGCCGAGGAGGAGTACGGCCGTGGCTGACACCGACCTGAGCAAGCGCGACGCCGTCCCGGCCGCGAACGTGGCCCGCGAGCCCACCGTCGTCGTCGACGACGTGCACATCGTCTACAAGGTGCACGGCGCCGGTTCCGGCAAGGGCAGCGCCACCTCGGCGCTGAGCCGCATCGTCAGCCGCAAGCGCGCCGCCGGCGTTCGCGAGGTGCACGCGGTCAAGGGCATCAGCTTCACCGCGTACAAGGGCGAGGCGGTCGGCCTGATCGGCTCCAACGGCTCCGGCAAGTCGACCATGCTGGCTGCCATCGCGGGCCTGCTGCCGACCGAGAAGGGCGGCATCTACACCAACGGCCAGCCCTCGCTGCTGGGCGTCAACGCGGCCCTGATGAACGAGCTCACCGGTGAGCGCAACGTCATCCTGGGCTGCCTGGCGATGGGGATGTCCCCGGCCGACGTGCGGGCGCGCTACCAGGACATCGTCGACTTCTCCGGGATCAACGACAAGGGCGACTTCATCTCCCTGCCGATGCGCACCTACTCCTCCGGCATGGGCGCCCGGCTGCGCTTCTCGATCGCCGCCGCCAAGACCCACGACGTGCTGCTGATCGACGAGGCGCTGGCCACCGGTGACCAGGCCTTCCAGCAGCGCAGCAAGAAGCGCATCGACGAGCTGCGCGGGTCCGCCGGTACGGTCTTCCTGGTCAGCCACGACAACAACTCGATCCGCGAGGTCTGCGAGCGGACCATCTGGATCGAGGCCGGCGAGCTGGTCATGGACGGCCCGACCGAGGAGGTCGTCGGCCGCTACGAGCGCGGCGAGCGCCCGTAAGCCCCGGCTTCGAAAGCCGCTGGCTCCCGAGGGCCGGCCCCGGAATGCTCCGGGGCCGGCCCTTCGGCATGCGGCCACCGGTACCCCGGGTGGCCCGCCGCCGCGGGGGTGAGCGCCCCCGTGCGCGGGCGGGGCGCTCTTCTCGGGCGCGGCCCGTGGTGTCAGGCTGTAGGCGCGGGGGTGGTGTGTCGTGCGTGACGCCCGCGTTCGGACGCGTGTCCGAGTCGGACCGGTGATACCCGGCGGTGTAGAACGGGGGAGTGACTGCAGTGTCGGCTTCGGCCCAGCCCAGAGATACGCCGGTGAACCCCTCCGTGGGACAGACCCTGGAGAAGGCGGGTGCGGAGAACTTCCCGGTCGCCCCGTTCTTCGTGCCCGCGGCCTGGCGGGACGACCTGATGAGGGTCTACGGCTTCGCCCGGCTGGTCGACGACGCCGGCGACGGTGACCTGGCCGACCCGGCCGCCACCGCCACCCTGCTCGGGATCGAGCAGCGGCCCCCCGCCACCCCTTCGGACCAGTCCGGCCCGCCGAGCCCGGCGGAGGTCGCCTTCCGGCTCGCCCTGCTCGACGGACTGGAGCACGACCTCGATCGGGTCTTCGAGACCGCCCTGCGCCCCGGCGGCGCCGACCGGCCCCGCCACCCGCTGATGCAGGCGCTGGTCCCGCTGGTCGACCGGCGCGCCCTCACCCCCGAGCCGTTCCGCCGTCTGATCGAGGCCAACCGGGTGGACCAGACCACCGCCCGCTACGCCACCTACGACGACCTGATCGGCTACTGCACCCTCTCCGCCGACCCGGTGGGCCGCCTGGTGCTGGCCATCGCGGGCGTCTCCACCCCCGAGCGGCTCGCGCTGTCGGACGCCGTCTGCAGCGGCCTCCAGGTGGTCGAGCACCTGCAGGACGTCGCCGAGGACCTCTCACACGGCCGCATCTACCTCCCCACCGAGGACCTCGAGCGCTTCGGCGTCACCGAGGCCGACCTCGCCGCCCCCAGCGCGAACGGGGCGGTGCGGGAACTGATCGCCTTCGAGGCCGAACGGGCCCGCACCCTGCTCGACCGCGGCGCACCATTGGTAGGTACGGTTCGGGGGAGGCTTCGACTGCTCCTGGCGGGATTCACCGCCGGCGGCTACGCGGCCCTGGCTGCCGTCGAGGACGCCGGGTACGACGTACTCGCCCAGCAGGCGAAGCCGGACAAGCGCCGCCTCGCAGCGAAGGCGGCAGCCATCTTCGCGAAGGGAAGGTGAACGCCCGAGTGGCGGCATCACCACTGGCGTCGGCCCAGGTCATGGCGGCGTACCGGTACTGCGAGGCAGTCACCGGGATGCAGGCGCGCAACTTCAGCTACGGCATCCGGCTGTTGCCCGAGCCCAAGCGGCTGGCCATGTCGGCCCTGTACGCCCTGGCCCGCCGGGTGGACGACATCGGCGACGGCGACCTCCCGGACGACCGCAAGGCCGAGGCGCTGCTGCGCACCCGGGAACTGGTGGACGAGGTCCGCACCGGGGTGGTCGCCGAGGACGACACCGACCCGATCAAGGTGGCCCTGGCCGACGCGGCCCGGCGCTTCCCGATCCCGCTCGGCGGTTTCGACGAGCTGATCGACGGCGTCGAGATGGACCTCAAGGGCGCTGAGTACCAGACCTACGAGGAGCTGAAGGTCTACTGCCGCTGCGTGGCCGGCGCGATCGGCCGGCTCTCGCTGGGCGTGTACGGCTGCGACGACCCCGAGCTCGGGGCGCGGTACGCGGACACCCTGGGGCTTGCCCTGCAGCTGACCAACATCCTGCGCGACCTGCGTGAGGACGCCCTGAACGGCCGCACCTACCTGCCCGCCGAGGACCTGGTCCGGTTCGGCTGCGAGCAGGGCTTCGCGCTGCCCAAGCCGCCGGCCGGCGCCGACTTCACCGGCCTGGTGGCCTTCGAGGCCGCCCGCGCCCAGGCCGCCTTCGAGGAGGGCCTGCGGCTGCTGCCGATGCTCGACCGCCGCAGTCGCGCCTGCACCGCCGCGATGGCGGGGATCTACCACCGGCTGCTCGGCCGGATCGCCGCCGACCCGGAGTCGGTACTGCGCGGCCGGGTCTCGCTGCCGGGCTGGGAGAAGGCGTACGTCGCGCTTTCCGGGCTCGCCGGGGGGCGTTCTTGATTCTCGCCACAGTTCTGTCACGCTGTGTCAGCGGGGAATCACCGGATAGAGCCGTGCTGACCACGACCGTCTGGACCGCGGCAGCGCCGACCGCCAGCGTGCCGGCCACAGCGACCGCCGCCGCGCGGTCCAGCGACTTCGAGGGGGAGGTCCGATGACCGGGCGAGCCGATGCCGCGCGCCCGGCCGCCGTCGTGGTCGGCGGCGGCCTGGCCGGGATCACCGCCGCACTGCGGCTGGCCGAGGCCGGCCACGAGGTCACCCTCGCGGAGGGGCGGCCCCGGCTCGGGGGCCTGGCCTTCTCCTTCCAGCGCGGCGAACTGACCGTCGACAACGGCCAGCACGTCTACCTGCGCTGCTGCACCGCCTACCGCGGCCTGCTGGAGCGCCTCGGCGCCACCCGGATGACCCACCTGCAGGACCGGCTGGACGTCCCGGTGCTCTCCGCCACCGGTCCCGACGCGGCCCCGGTGCGCACCCTCGGCCGACTGCGCCGGGCCGGCCTGCCCGTCCCGCTGCACCTGGCCGGCAGCCTCGCCCGCTACCCGCACCTGTCGCCGGCCGACCGCGCCCGAGTGGTCCGCGGCGCGCTCGCCCTCAAGGGCCTGGACCTCGACGACCCGGCGCTGGACCGGCTCTCCTTCGGCGAGTGGCTGCGCCGCAACGGGCAGAACGCCGCCACCACGGCCGCGCTGTGGGACCTGGTCGGCGTCGCCACCCTGAACGCCCGGGCCGACCAGGTGTCGCTGGCGCTCGCCGCCAAGGTGTTCAAGACCGGTCTGCTCTCCGACCCCGGCGCCGCCGACATCGGCATCGCCGCCGTCCCGCTCGGCGTGATCCACCACGACCGGGCGCTCGCCGAACTGGAACGCGCCGGCGTGAAGGTGCTGCCGCGCGCCCGGGTCGCGGAACTCAAGCCGGCCGCGCCCCAGCACGCCGTCCGGCTGGAGGGCGGGGAACTGCTCGCCGCCGACACCGTCGTGCTGGCCGGCGCCCAGGACAGCGCGGCCGCCCTGCTGCCGCCGGGCGCCGTGCCCCAGCGGCTGGCCGACTTCGGCACCGCGCCGATCCTCAACGTGCACGTGGTCTACGACCGCAAGGTGCTGCGCCGGCCCTTCTTCGCCGCGCTCGACTCGCCGGTCCAGTGGGTCTTCGACCGCACCACCCACTCCGGCCTGGCCGGCACCTCGATCGGCCGAGCCCACCCGGGCGCCCAGTACCTGGCACTCTCGCAGTCCGCCGTCCAGGACGAGATCGACCTGCCGGTGGCCGAACTGCGCCGCCGCTACCTGCCCGAGCTGGCCCGGCTGCTGCCGGCCGCCGCCGGGGCCGAGGTGCTGGACTTCTTCGTCACCCGGGAGCGCACCGCAACCTTCGACGGCGCCCCGGGCACCGCCGCGCTGCGCCCGTCGGCCGCGACGGCCGTCCCCGGCCTGCTGCTGGCCGGCTCGTGGACGGCCACCGGCTGGCCCGCGACCATGGAGGGCGCCGTGCGCAGCGGCCACGCCGCCGCCGACGCCGCGCTCGCCGCGGCCGGCGTCCGGGTGCCGGTGGACCGGGGCGATGGGAGGTGGCCCAGGTGACGGCGGGCCCCTCGGCCGGAGAGCCCGCCAGAGCCGACGGGCGTACTGTCGGCCGCATCGGCCCGATCGGCCCGATCGGCCGTACCGACGCCGTTCGCTTCGGCACCACCATCGACACCAGCCGCACCGACAGCACCCGGCCGCCCCGCGCGGTCCGGCACCACGAGGGAGAGGGAACGCACGTGGAGTCACGCACCGGCTTCGCCGTCGGAGGCACGGCGCACGCCGAACCGGTCTCGGTGCCGGAGCTGCTCGCCCGCAGCCGTACGCTCTGTACCCCGCCGCTCCGGGCTGCCGTCGCCCGTTTGGCTGCACCGATGGACACCGTCGCGGCCTACCACTTCGGCTGGATCGACCGGGACGGCGTCCCGGTGGAGGGGGACGGCGGCAAGGCGGTGCGTCCGGCGCTGGCGCTGCTCTCAGCCCAGGCCACCGGTGCGGCGCCCGAGGTGGGTGTACCCGGTGGGGTCGCCGTTGAACTGGTGCACAACTTCTCCCTCCTTCATGATGATCTGATGGACGGTGACGAGACCCGGCGGCATCGGGCCACCGCCTGGACGGTCTTCGGACCGGCCCAGGCGATCCTGGTCGGCGACGCCCTGGCCACGCTCGGCACGGAGGTGTTGCTCGATGCCGCGGAGACCGGTGGCACGAGCCCCGCCGACGCCACGCGTGCCGTCCGGCTGCTCACCACCGCGACCCGCCGGCTGATCGACGGCCAGGCCATGGACGTCGCCTTCGAGCAGCGCGACAGCGTCACCGTCGCCGAGTGCCTGGAGATGGAGGGCGGCAAGACGGCGGCGCTGCTGGCCGCCGCCTCGGCGATCGGCGCGGTGCTGGCCGGGGCCGACGACAAGGTGTCCGACGCGCTCCAGCGCTACGGCCACCACCTGGGCCTCGCCTTCCAGGCGGTGGACGACCTGCTCGGCATCTGGGGCGCCACCGAGGTCACCGGCAAGCCGCACTGGGGAGACCTGCGCCAGCGCAAGAAGTCCCTGCCGGTCGCCGCCGCACTGGCCGAGGGCGGTCGGGCCTCGCGCCGGCTGGCTGAGGAGCTGGCGGACCCGAAGGGCCGGGGCCTGGAGAGCGAGCCCGAGCTCGCCGTCCGGGCCGCGCTGATCGAGGAGGCCGGCGGCCGGGCCTGGACCCAGGAGGAGGCCCGCCGCCAGCACACGACTGCCCTCGCCGCCCTGGACGAGGTGCCCATGTCCGACGTGGTGCGCGAGCACTTCGTCGCACTCGCCGAATTCGTGGTGGTACGAGAGAGGTGACGTTACGTTGACAGCAACCGCGGACGGCCGGCTCGACCCTGAGTACGATTCCGAGCCGGTCGCGGTGGGCGACCGCCCCCCGACCCTGCTGGGTGCGGGGCGGTGGCAGCCCGAGGACACCGACCAGCTCCGGCCGGCCGGTGAGGCGGAACTCCGGCCCGCCGACGCGCGCGAGGCCCTGGCGCGCGCGACCACCCACCTGCTCTCGCTGCAGTCCTCCGAGGGCTGGTGGAAGGGCGATCTGGAGACCAACGTCACCATGGACGCCGAGGACTTACTGCTCCGCCAGTTCCTGGGCATCAGGACCGAGGAGCAGACCCGGGCCACCGCCGAGTGGATCCGCTCGCAGCAGCGGGAGGACGGCACCTGGGCCACCTTCCACGGAGGACCGCCCGAGCTCTCCACCACGGTCGAGGCGTACGTCGCCCTCAAGCTCGCCGGTGACGACCCGAACGCCCCGCACATGCTGGCCGCCGCGCGCTACGTCCGCTCCGCCGGGGGCATCGCGGCCGCCCGGGTGTTCACCCGGATCTGGCTCGCGCTCTTCGGCTGGTGGCCCTGGGAACGGCTGCCGGAGATGCCGCCGGAGATCATCTTCCTGCCCAAGTGGCTGCCGCTGAACATCTACGCCTTCGGCTGCTGGGCCCGCCAGACCATCGTCCCGCTGACCGTCGTCTCGGCCCACCGCCCGGTCCGTCCGGCCCCCTTCCAGCTCACCGAGCTGCACACCGACCCGGACCACCCGTACCCCGACCGGCCGCTCGCCCCCGCCACCAGCTGGGACGGCCTGTTCGAGCGCCTCGACAAGGCGCTGCACGCCTACCACCGCCGGGCCTTCCGGCCGCTGCGCCGGCTCGCCGTCTCCCAGGCCTGCCGCTGGATCGTCGAGCGGCAGGAGGCCGACGGCTGCTGGGGCGGCATCCAGCCCCCGGCCGTCTACTCGCTGATCGCCCTGCACCTGGAGGGCTACGAGCTGGAGCACCCGGTGATGAAGGCCGGGCTCGCCTCCTTCGACCGCTTCACCGTGCACACCGAGGACGGCATGCGCTGGATGGAGGCCTGCCAGTCCCCGGTCTGGGACACCTGCCTGGCCACCATCGCGCTGGTCGACGCCGGGGTGCCGGCCGACCACCCGGCGCTGGTCTCCGCCGTCGACTGGATGCTCGGTGAGGAGATCCGCAAGCGCGGCGACTGGTCCGTCCAGCGGCCCGGGCTGCCGGCCGGCGGTTGGGCCTTCGAGTTCGAGAACGACACCTACCCCGACATCGACGACACCGCCGAGGTGGTGCTCGCACTGCGCCGGGTAGCCCACCCCGACCAGGCCAAGGTCGACGCGGCGGTGGACCGGGGCGTGCTCTGGAACCTCGGCATGCAGTCCAAGAACGGCGCCTGGGGCGCCTTCGACGTCGACAACACCAGCCTGCTGCCCAACAAGCTGCCGTTCTGCGACTTCGGCGAGGTGGTCGACCCGCCGTCCGCCGACGTCACCGCCCACGTGGTGGAGATGCTCGCCGAGACCGGCCGGGCCCGGGACCCGCGGACACGGCGCGGCATCGAGTGGCTGCTGCGCAACCAGGAGGCGGACGGCTCCTGGTTCGGCCGCTGGGGCACCAACTACATCTACGGCACCGGCTCGGTGCTGCCCGCCCTGGTCGCGGCCGGCGTCCCGGACGAGCACCCGGCGATCCGCCGGGCGGTGCGCTGGCTGGAGGACCGGCAGAACGCCGACGGCGGCTGGGGCGAGGACATGCGCTCCTACGACGACCCGGAACGCTGGGCCGGGAGGGGCGACTCCACCGCCTCGCAGACCGCGTGGGCGCTGATGGCGCTGCTCGCGGCCGGTGAGGGCCCGGAAGGCCGGCCCAACCCGTCGGTGGAGCGCGGCGTGGACTGGCTGGTGCGCACCCAGCTGCCCGAAGGCACCTGGGACGAACCGCAGTTCACCGGCACCGGGTTTCCGTGGGACTTCTCCATCAACTACCACCTGTACCGGCTGGTCTTCCCGGTCACCGCGCTCGGCCGCTACCTCAACGGCGCGCCGACGGCCGATCCGGACGGTGGGGCGAAGCCGAGCGGTACCCCGGCGATCGGGGCGGCGCGGTGACCACCGCCCCCCTGCTGGTGCTCTGCGCACTGGGCCCCGAGGTCTGGGCCCTGCGCGGCGGTGACTGGCGCGGCGCCGCCGGCGGCCCCCCGGTGCTGGTGCGCACCGGGGTCGGCCGGCGGCGCGCCGGGCTGGCCGTCCGACGGGTGCTCAGCTCCGCCCCGGGCGGCTACGGGGCCGTCGTGGTGGCCGGATTCGGCGCCGCCGTCGGCCCGGGCGTGGCGTCGGGCGACGTGGTGGCCGCCGACGGCGTGCGCGACGCCGAGGGCCACCTGTACCCGGTCGACTCCGGACCGGAGCTGGCCCGGGCGCTCAAGGGGCACGGGCTGACCGCGCACACCGGGGTGCACCACACCGCCGACCACGTGGTGCGGGGTATCGAGCGGCGCGCGCTGCACCTGCAGGGCGCGCTCGCCGTCGACATGGAGGCCGCCGCCGTCCTGTCCGCGCTGCGGGAGGTGCGCGCGGCGCTGCCCGTCGCCGTCCTGCGGGTGGTGGTGGACACCCCCGAGCACGAGCTGCTGCGGCCCGGCACCCTGCCCGCCGGGGTGCGCGCCTGGCGGACCCTGCGGGCGACGGTACCCGCCCTGGTCGACTGGTACCGACAGGAGCCCGGGACCGGCTCCGCAGACCTGAACCACCCCACATCCTCGACGCTCCCCCAGGAGGCGAGCTAGCCATGGCCATGCCGTTGCGCCAGACCGTGCGGGTCGGCACCTACCTGCTGCAGCAGAAGCTGTTCAAGCGCCGGGACAAGTTCCCGCTGATCGTCGAGCTGGAACCGCTGTTCGCGTGCAACCTCGCCTGCGAGGGCTGCGGCAAGATCCAGCACCCGGCGGGCGTCCTCAAGCAGCGGATGCCCGTCGCGCAGGCGGTCGGCGCGGTCCTGGAGTCGGGTGCCCCGATGGTCTCGATCGCCGGCGGCGAGCCGCTGATGCACCCGCAGATCGACGAGATCGTCCGACAACTGGTCGAGCACCGCAAGTACGTCTTCCTCTGCACCAACGCGCTGCTGCTGCGCAAGAAGATCGACAAGTTCAAGCCCTCGCCGTACTTCACCTTCGCCGTGCACATCGACGGCCTGCGCGAGCGGCACGACGAGTCGGTGGCCAAGGAGGGCACCTTCGACGAGGCGGTGGCCGCGATCAAGGAGGCCAAGCGGCGCGGCTTCCGGGTCACCACCAACAGCACCTTCTTCAACACCGACACCGCGCAGACGGTCATCGACGTACTCGACTACCTCAACGACGAGTTGAAGGTGGACGAGATGATGATCTCCCCGGCCTACGCCTACGAGAAGGCCCCCGACCAGGAGCACTTCCTCGGCGTCGAGCAGACCCGCGAGCTGTTCCGCAAGGCCTTCGCCGGCGGCAACCGCCGGCGCTGGCGACTCAACCACAGCCCGCTCTTCCTGGACTTCCTGGAGGGCAAGGCCGACTTCGAGTGCACCCCTTGGGGCATCCCCAACTACTCGCTGTTCGGCTGGCAGCGGCCCTGCTACCTGATGGCCGACGGCTACGTGCCGACCTACCGCGAGCTGGTCGAGAAGACCGACTGGAGCAAGTACGGCCGCGGAAAGGACCCGCGCTGCGAGAACTGCATGGCCCACTGCGGCTACGAGCCGACCGCCGTCCTCGCGACCATGGGCTCGCTCCAGCAGTCGCTGCGCGCCATCACCGAGACCGTCAGCGCCAACCGCGGGCACTGAGCCCGGTCGTGCTCAGCCCGGCCCGGGCCGCGGCGCCCGGGCCGGCCCGCCCCCTCGGGCGGAGTCACCACCGCACCGCATCGAGTCGTGAGGTGTACCCGTGTCACTGCTCTCCCGCGTCACATCCCCGGCCGAGCTGCGCAAGCTGCCCGCGTCCGAACTCCCGCTGCTCGCCGACGAGATCCGCGCCTTCCTGATCGACGCCGTCACCCGCACCGGCGGCCACCTCGGGCCCAACCTCGGCGTGGTGGAGCTGACCATCGCGCTGCACCGGGTCTTCGACTCGCCGTACGACCGGATCGTCTTCGACACCGGGCACCAGAGCTACGTCCACAAGCTGCTCACCGGCCGCCAGGACTTCTCGAAGCTGCGGACGAAGGGCGGGCTGTCCGGCTACCCCTCGCGGGCCGAGTCCGAACACGACCTGGTCGAGAACTCGCACGCCTCCACCGCGCTCTCCTACGCCGACGGGCTGGCCAAGGCCGCCCAACTGCTCGGCCAGCACGACCGGCACACCGTCGCGGTGATCGGCGACGGCGCGCTCACCGGCGGGCTCGCCTGGGAGGCGCTCAACAACATCGCCGAGGCGCGCGACCGGCCGCTGGTCATCGTCGTCAACGACAACGAGCGCTCCTACGCCAAGACCATCGGCGGCCTGGCCAACCACCTGGCCACCCTGCGCACCACCCAGGGCTACGAGCGCTTCCTCGCCCTCGGCAAGGAGGCGCTGCAGCGCACCCCGCTGGTCGGCCAGCCGATCTTCGACGCTCTGCACGGCGCCAAGAAGGGGTTCAAGGACGCCTTCGCGCCGCAGGGCATGTTCGAGGACCTCGGGCTCAAGTACCTCGGGCCGATCGACGGCCACGACCTGGGAGCGGTCGAACAGGCGCTGCGCCAGGCCCGCAACTTCGGCGGCCCGGTCATCGTGCACTGCCTGACCGTCAAGGGGCGCGGCTACCTGCCGGCCGAGCAGGACGAGGCCGACCGCTTCCACGCCGTCAACCCGATCGACCCGTACACCTGCCTGCCGATCTCGCCCAGCGCCGGGGTCTCCTGGACCTCCGTGTTCGGCGCGGAACTGGTCGAGCTCGGCGCCGAGCGGCCCGAGCTGGTGGCGATCACCGCCGCGATGCTCCAGCCGGTCGGGCTGGGACCGTTCGCCAAGGCCTACCCGGACCGGACCTTCGACGTCGGGATCGCCGAGCAGCACGCCGTCACCAGCGCGGCGGGCCTGGCCACCGGCGGGCTGCACCCGGTGGTCGCGGTGTACGCGACCTTCCTCAACCGGGCCTTCGACCAGGTGCTGATGGACGTCGCCCTGCACCGGCTGGGCGTCACCTTCGTGCTCGACCGCTCCGGGGTGACCGGGCCGGACGGTGCCTCGCACAACGGCATGTGGGACATGTCGATCCTCCAGGTCGTCCCCGGACTGCGGCTGGCCGCGCCGCGCGACGCCGACCAGCTGCGGGCCCAGCTGCGCGAGGCCGTCGCGGTCGAGGACGCCCCCACCGTGGTGCGCTTCCCCAAGGGGAACGTCGGGCCCGCCGTCGCGGCGATCGAGCGGATCGGCGGGACGGACGTGCTGCTGCGCACCGGCGCGGTGCCGGAGATCCTGCTGGTCGCCGTCGGCGCCACCGCCTCGGCCTGCCTGGACGCCGCCCGGCTGCTGCTCGCCGAGGGCTTCACCGCGACCGTGGTCGACCCGCGCTGGGTCAAGCCGGTGGACCCGGCGCTGCCCGAACTCGCCGCCGCCCACCGGCTCGTGGTCACCGTCGAGGACAACGGTCGGACCGGCGGCGTCGGTTCGGTCGTCTCCCAGGCGCTGCGCGACGCCGACGTGGACGTCCCGGTGCGGGTGCTGGGCCTGCCGCAGGAGTTCCTCGGCCACGCGGAGCGCGGGGAGATCCTGGAGGTGACCGGCCTGACCGGCACCGGGGTCGCGGCCCAGACCGCTGTCTTCGCCAAGAACCTGCTACCGACCCGAGGAGCGAATCCGCGCCATGCCGGTTGACCCAGGCCGCCCCGCCTTCGACCTCGCCGCCCTCGTCGCCGAACGCGGCGGTGAGCGCTACGAGCTGCACAGCCGCTACCTCAACCCGCAGCTGCCGCGGATGCTCCACACCATCGGCTTCGACAAGTACTACGAGCGCGCCGAAGGCCAGTACTTCTACGACGCCGAGGGCAATGAGTACCTCGACATGCTGGCCGGCTTCGGCATCTTCGCGCTCGGCCGCCACCACCCGGTGGTGCGTTCGGCGATCCAGCAGGTGATGGACCTGGACCTGCCGGACCTGGTCCGCTTCGACTGCTCGCCGCTGCCCGGACTGCTGGCCGAGCGACTGCTGTCGTACGCGCCGGGGCTGGACCGGGTGTTCTTCGGCAACAGCGGCACCGAGGCGGTGGAGACCGCACTCAAGTTCGCCCGGTACGCCACCGGGCGCAAGCGGATCCTCTACGCCGACCACGCCTTCCACGGGCTGACCACCGGCTCGCTCTCGGTCAACGGGGAGAGCGGCTTCCGCAAGGGCTTCGACCCGCTGCTGCCGGACACCGCCATCCCGCTCGGCGACATCGGCGCGCTGGCCAAGGAGTTGAAGCGCGGCGACGTCGCGGCGCTGATCGTCGAGCCGATCCAGGGCAAGGGGGTCCAGGCGCCGCCGCCCGGCTGGCTGCGTGCCGCCCAGGCGCTGCTGCACGAGCACAGGGCGCTGCTGATCTGCGACGAGGTGCAGACCGGGATCGGCCGCACCGGCGAGTTCTTCGCCTACCAGAGCGAGGAGGGCGTGCTGCCCGACCTGGTGTGCGTCGCCAAGGCGCTCTCCGGCGGGTACGTGCCGGTCGGGGCGACGCTCGGCAAGGGCTGGATCTTCGAGAAGGTGTACTCCTCGATGGACCGGGTGCTGGTGCACTCGGCCAGCTTCGGGTCCAACGCCCAGGCGATGGCGGCGGGGCTGGCGACCCTGGAGGTGATGCGCGACGAGAAGGTGGTGGAGAACTCCCGGCAGGTCGGCGACCGGTTCCGCGAGCGGCTGGCCGCGCTGGCCGACAAGTACGAGCTGCTCGCCGAGGTGCGCGGCCGCGGGCTGATGATCGGCATCGAGTTCGGCCGGCCCAAGTCGCTGAAGCTGCGCACCGGTTGGACCGCCCTGCAAGCCGCGCGCAAGGGGCTGTTCGCGCAGATGGTGGTCGTCCCGCTGCTGCAGCGGCACCGGATCCTGACCCAGGTGTCCGGAGACCACCTGGAAGTGATCAAGCTGATCCCGCCGCTGATCATCACCGATCGGGACGTGGACCGGTTCGTGGACGCCTTCACCGAGATCATGGATGAGGCGCACCGGGGGAACGGCCTGATGTGGGACTTCGGGCGCACGCTGGTGAAGCAGGCGGTCGGCAACCGCTGACGGCCCGTCCCCGTGCCGGGAGTGGGCAGTCGGCCGGGCCGGCTGCCCACTCCGTGGGAGACACCGCGTCAGAGCTCGGTCCGGCGGCGCCGGATGACCACCACGAGATCGACGGCGGCGAACAGGGTGATCAGGCCGAGGGCGACGGCGAATCCGGTGAGGGTGCCCCGGCTGGGAGCGCCGTTGACGGGGGAGAGGGCCGCCCAGACGGCGAAGCCCACGGTGCTCAGCGCGAACAGCGGGGTGAAGGTGAGCGAGAGCAGGTACCGGAGCTTGAGGTCGCTGCGGGCGGTGGACGGCTCGGTTCCGCTGCGCCACCGTCGTGGGGCCGTGGTGCGCATGGCCAATCACCTCCGGGCCGCGCGGGTTGGGGGCTACGATTCCAGCGTACGTCCTAGGGGGCGAGCCGGGGGAGGCGTGATGACGGGGTCGGACAGCGCGGGGGCGGGCGCGATGGGGGAGGACGCCGAGGGGTACGCGGGGCTGCGGATCGAGCGCGCCCGGGAGTTGGCCCGGCGGCACGGCTGGGCCTCGGTCCGGGTGCTGGAACCCGGGCAGATGATCACCATGGAGTACCGGGAGGGGCGGCTCAACCTCGCGGTGCGGGACGGTGTGGTCGAGCGCAGCTGGGAGGGGTAGCGCCTCCGGCGGGTAGGGCGTGCGGGGTTCGGTGTGCGTGGGTTCGGGCGTGCGGGGTTCGGGTGTGTGCGGGCCGGGCGGCCGTCGGGCTCAGCGGGCGAACCGGCGGTGGAGGCGTTGTTCGGTGGCGGCGACCAGCGGTTCCAGCAGCGGCAGTGAGAGCAGCACCAGCAGTCCGGCGGCCCAGCCGGCCAGCACGTCGCTGACCCAGTGGGTGCCCAGGTAGACCGTGGTCAGGCCGATCGAACAGGCGGTGGCGGCGGCGATCAGCGCGCCGGTGCGCCGCCAGCGGACCGCGAGGTACGCGAGCACGCCCCAGGTGACCACGGCGTTGGCGGTGTGCCCGGAGGGGAAGATGGTGCCGCCGGAGAAGAGCTCGGGCGAGCCGACGTACTGGGCGTAGTGCGGCCCGAGCCGGCCGGTGACGATCTTGACGGCGCCGACCGTGATGTTGAGCAGCAGCAGCGCGACGCCCATGACCAGCAGCGGGCGCAGCCGTCCGAGGCGGTGGGCGCGCCAGGTGAGCCAGACGAAGGCGGCGATGGCGCTGGGCCCGCGCTGCCCGGCGACCACCCAGGTGGCGAGCAGCGGCTCCAGGCTGGGCCACCGGTCGTAGGGGCGGAGCAGGCGGACCGACCAGTCGAGGTCGACCAGGTCGGTGTTGAGCAGGACTCCGGCCAGCACCAGCAGGTAGACGCCGCAGGTGGCGGCGAGCAGGGCGGCCCGGCGGCGGCTCATCGGGGGCCAGTCGAGCTCGCCGCGACGGGGGGCCACCCCTTCGGGGACGCGGTCGGGACTCCGGAGTTCCCGGTGGTCGGCGGTGCGGCGTTCCGACTCCTGTCGCGGAATGCGGGCTGCGGTACTTCTGGATTGCACGGGGCGACCTTACCCATCCGGCCGGGGCTATTTCGGAGGGAATTGTCATCTTCGCGCGAAATCGACAATTGGGGCGTCGACGAGGTGGCCCGGGGAGTGATTTCCAGCATTTCGGGATCGAAAACCAGTGTGGTCTTCGAATGATTCTCCAAAAGCCCCGGTAAAGAAAACGAAGCGGGAGGCCGGTCTGCCCGGCCTCCCGCCCCGTGGTAACCCTGTGTAGGTTCCGTGCTCAGTCGAGGGGGCCGCCCGCCACGTAGATCACCTGCCCGGAGACGAAGCCGGCGCCCTCGCTGGCAAGGAACGAGATGGTGTGGGCGACATCCTCGGGCTCGCCGACCCGCTGGACCGGGATCTGAGAGGCCGCGGCCCGCTTGAAGTCTTCGAAGTCCATGCCGACCCGGGCCGCGGTGGCTGCTGTCATGTCCGTGGCGATGAAGCCGGGGGCGACCGCGTTGGCGGTGATGCCGAACTTGCCCAGCTCAATGGCCAAAGTCTTGGTGAAGCCTTGGAGCCCGGCCTTGGCCGCGGAGTAGTTGGCCTGGCCGCGGTTGCCCTGGGCCGACGAGGAGGACAGGTTGACGATGCGCCCGAAGCCGGCGTCGACCATGTGCTTCTGTACTGCGCGGGTCATCAGGAAGGCGCCGCGCAGGTGGACGTTCATGACCGTGTCCCAGTCGGACTCGGACATCTTGAAGAGGAGGTTGTCGCGGAGCACGCCCGCGTTGTTGACCAGTACGACCGGGGTGCCGAGCTCGGCGACCACGCGGTCGACGGCCGCCTGGACCTGCTCGGCGTCCGAGACGTCGGCGCCGACGGCCAGCGCCCGGCCGCCGGCGGCGGTGATCCGGTCGACGGTGTCCTTGCCGGCGGTCTCGTCCAGGTCCAGGACGGCGACCGCGTAGCCGTCGGCGGCCAGCCGGACGGCGGTGGCGGCGCCCAGGCCGCGGGCGGCGCCGGTGACGACGGCGACCCGGGTGGCGGTGCTCTGCTCGGTCATGCGCGCTCTCGTCTCTCTCGGGGTGCCTCCGGGGGAGTGCCCCCGGGGAGGGTGCCCACACCCTACCGGCGGGTAGGGAGTGCGGCCAGGAGGGAGAGGCGCAGGTGACGGTCGGTAAGGACCGACCGGTCGGCTTTCTACTGAGAACGGGTTACCGCAAGGGCTTGGCGGCGCGTAAATATGCCAATGTTGCCGAACCTGCGTCTACTATCCGCCCCTGCCTGCCAGCAAGGGCCCGCCGTTTGTATAGTGTCCGCCAGCAGCCACCGGCTGCACGGCTGGAGCGCCCTCCCTCATAGCTGGACGCCCACTCGCCGTTACTGCCCCACCCGGGTGTCCCACACACACCGGGTGTGACATCGGGACGGATACATGGTGCTGGGGGAGATCCCGACAACCCGCGTGTCGGCGCGACTGCAGCAGTCGCCCGGACACCTCATTCGCGTTGCGCAGCAGGTTCACACCCGGCTGTGGTCCGAGCACGTCGGAGCCGATCTCACGGCTCCGCAGTTCGCGGTCCTGCTGGTGCTCGCCCTCGAGCCGGGCGCGGACCAGCGCACGGTCGGCGAGCGCGCCTCGCTCGACAAGGCCACGATGGCCGAGATGGTCGCGCGGCTGGTCCGCCGCGGCCTCGTGCTGCGAAGGCGCGACCCGGCCGACGGCCGGCGCAAGCTGCTCGCGCTCTCGCAGAGCGGTGCCCAGGCGGTGCGCGAGGCCACCGGTGGTGTGGTCCGCGTGCAGCGGGTGCTGTTCGAGCCGCTCACCCCGGACGAGCAGGTCGAGGTCGTCCGGGTGATGGCCAAGATAGCCAGGCTGGAGCCCGCCGCGGTCGCCGTGTTCTCGGACGCGCGGCCGATACTGGACGCCCAGCGGGCGATCGGCTACCTGATCAGGGTCGGCCAGCAGGTGCACACCAAGCTCTGGTCGGAGCACGTCGGCGCGGAGCTGACGGCCCCGCAGTACGCCGTGCTGGACGCGCTGGAGCTGGAGCCGGGCGCGGACCAGCGCACGGTCGGCGAGCTGGCCTCGCTGGACAAGGCCACGATGGCCGAGATGGTCAGCCGGCTGGTGCGCCGCGGTCTGGTGCAGCGTCGGCGCGACCCCTCGGACGGTCGCCGCAACCTGCTCTCGCTCTCGCCGGCGGGCCAGGACCTGCTGCACCGCTCGGCCGCCGGGGTGGCCGAGGTTCAGCGGCTGCTGCTCGCGCCGCTGGCGGAGGAGGAACACGAGGCCGCGCTCGCGCTCATCGCCAAGGCCGCCAGGCTCTAGGCAAAGCCTCAGTAAGCCCAGCCAAAACGATTCGCCAAGGCATCTGAGATCCGCGGCCGTCGGTGAATCCGGGCACGCCGAAGTACCGCCCCTCCCCGGTCGGGATGGGCGGTACTTCGATATGACTGGCTGTCGGCCAGTGTTCTCCCTGACGGGGACGCGGCGCCGTGGCTGCCGGCGCCCCCGCGCCGGGCGTCAGTTCCAGTCGAACCCCTGCGGGTCCGGGCCGATCCGCTTGCCGGTGGCGACGGCGGCGATCGCCGTGAGGTCCTCGGCGTCCAGCTCGAAGCCGGTGACGTCCAGGTTCTCCCGGATGCGGGACGGGGTGACCGACTTCGGGATGGCGATCACGCCGCTCTGCAGGTGCCAGCGGAGCACCACCTGCGCGACCGTACGGCCGTGCTTCTCGGCGATCTTCACCAGCGCCGGCTCGGCCAGCAGCTCACCGCCCTGGCCCAGCGGGCTCCACGCCTCGGTGGCGATGCCGTGCCGGGCGTGGAAGGCGCGCAGCTCCTCCTGCGGGAAGTACGGGTGCAGCTCGACCTGGTTCAGCACCGGGACGACCGAGGCCTCGTCCAGCACCCGGGTCAGCTGCTCGGTGCCGAAGTTGGAGACGCCGATCGACTTGACCCGGCCGTCCGCCTTCAGCTGCTCCAGCGCCTTCCAGACGTTCAGGTAGCTGCCGTGCATCGGGCGCGGCCAGTGGATCAGGTACAGGTCGATGTAGTCGAGGCCGAGCTTGGCCAGCGAGGCGTCGAACTCGCGCAGCACCGCGTCCCGGCCCTGCTCGCCCGACCAGTCCCGGGTGCCCGAGTTCCACAGCTTGGTGGTGATGTAGAGGTCCTCGCGAGCGACGCCGCCCGCCAGGGCCTCGGCGATCGCCGCGCCGGTGCCGGCCTCGTTCTCGTAGATCGCCGCGGTGTCGATGGAGCGGTAGCCCGCCTCGATCGCGGTGCGGACGGCGGCGGTGGCCTCGCCGTCCGGGACCTGCCACACGCCGAAGCCGAGCTGCGGGATGGAAGCGCCGTCGTTCAGGGTGACGCTGGGGATGTTGCTCACGGGAAGGGGTGCCCTCTCCTGGTGGTTGCTGGTTCCAGTGGGGCCAACTGGCGCCCCGAGGCGATTGTTCCCGCCGGTCGGGCGAATCCTTGGCGAAGCTTTACGACGGCGTGGCGTGCGCCCGGGCCGTCCGCGGCGGGCGGCGGCCGCGCCGGTGCCGGGCCGTCAGGCGGCCGTTGGCGCGCCGTCAGCGGGTCCTCGGCGGGCCTGGGGCGGGGCGCCGGGACCGGGGGCGGCGAAAAACCTGTTGCGTGGATCACATCGGGCTTGGCAGGCTCGCTGGCATGACCTCCTGAGATCCGGGCCCTTCGTGCCCAACCCTTGTCCGTCCGGCCTCTCCCCCCGGACGTGTGGACGTCGCCGCGCCGCTGCGCCGCGCGTCCTTCGCCCGTTCCGTCGGGTCTGTGCCTGTGCGCCCTCTCGGCCCTCCGCACGTGCCCGCACCCTCGCGCCCTCGTACCTCCGCACCTTCCGTATCGGAGTGTCATGCTGCTCACCACCCTGCCGCTGGCCGACCCCGGCAGTCCCGACCTCTCCTCACCCCTGGCCTTTCTGTGCTGGCTGCAGCGCGCCCAGCGGCGCGGGCAGGCGCTCGCCACCTGCTGGGCGCTGCTGGAGATGGGCGCCCAGGCCGCGATGCCGATAGCGCTCGGGCGCGGCGTGCAGGCCGCCGTGGACGGCGACGCCGCCGGGCTCTGGCGGGCCGGCGCGCTCGGGCTGCTGCTGTCCGCGGCCGCCGCGCTCGGCGCCGTGCTGCTGCACCGGCAGGCGGTCTGGAACTGGATCCACGCCGCCTGCCACGTGCGGCAGTTGGTCGCCGGGCAGGCCTCCCGCCTGGGGGCCGGGCTGTCCCGGCGGATCGCCACCGGCGAGGTGGTCGCGGTCGGCAGCGGGGACGTCGAGCGGATCGGCTGGTACGTCGAGCTGGTCGCCCGGGTCCGGGCCGCGGTGATCGTCTGGCTGGCCGTCAGCTCGGTGGTGCTGGTGGTCGAACCGGTGCTCGGGATCGGGGTGCTGCTCGGCGTCCCGGTGCTGGCCGCCTCGGTCTGGCCGCTGATCGGGCCGTTCGAGCGGCGCTACGAGAAGCAGCGCGAGCTCGGCGGCAAGGCCACCGAGCTGGCCGCCGACACGGTGGCCGGGTTGCGGGTGCTGCGCGGCATCGGCGGCGAGGAGCTGTTCCTGGAGCGGTACCGGGCGGCCTCCCAGAAGGTCCGGTCGGCCGCGGTGCGCTCGGCCCGGGTCTGGTCGCTGATGCAGGCCCAACAGGTCCTGCTGCCGGGCCTGTTCGTGGTCGGGGTGACATGGTACGGCGCCCGGCTGGCGGCCTCCGGCGAGCTCGCCGTCGGCACCCTGATCGCGGTGTACGGGGCGACCGCCTTCCTGGCCGCGCCGCTGCGGATCCTCGGTGAGGCGGCGCACGCCTGGAGCGTCGCCCGGGTCTCCGCCGGGCGGGCCGTGCGGGTGCTCTCGCTCAACCGGACCAGTGGAGCGGCCGGGGCCGCGCTGACCCGGCTCGGCAAGGCCGACCTGCACGACCCGGCGACCGGGCTGACCGCCCGGGCCGGTGAGCTGACCGCGGTGGTCTGCGGGGACCCGGACTTCGCCGGGGCGCTCGCCGAGCGGCTCGGCGGGCACGTCCCGTCGGCCGAGGGCGAGGAGCCGTCGGCCGACGGGGAGGGGACGCCGGCCGAGGCCGAGGAACCGCTGCCCTCCGTCCGGCTCGGCGGCACGGAGCTGGACGCGGTGCCGCTGGCCGAGGCCCGGGCGGCGGTGCTGGTCCACGACAAGGAGCCGGTGCTGCTCTCCGGTACCCTCGCCGAGCTGTTGGACATCCCGTCCTCGGGACGGGTCCCGGTGGCCGAGGCGCTGGCCGCGGCCCGCTGCGAGGACGTGCTGGAGGCACTGGCGGACGGCTCGCCGGACTGCGGGGGAGACCCGATGACCGCCCGCGTCACCGAGCGGGGGCGCTCGCTCTCCGGCGGGCAGCGACAGCGGCTGGCCCTGGCCCGCGCGCTGCTGGTGGACCCGCCGGTCCTGGTGCTGGACGAGCCCACCAGCGCGGTGGACGCCCACACCGAGTCCCGGATCGCCGCTGGGCTGCGGGACACCCGGGCGGGGCGCACCACCGTGGTGTTCGCGACCAGCCCGCTGCTGCTCGACCAGGCCGATCGGGTGGTGCTGCTGCAGGGCGGCCGGGCGGTCGCGGCCGGGCGGCACCGCGAGCTGATGCGCACCGAGCCGGCGTACCGGGCCGTGGTCACCCGGGACGAGGAGAGCGCCCCGGTCCCGCCCCGAGTCGAAGGGCGCGCCGGTGCCGAGAGCGAGGAGCGACCAGCGACCGACGGAGGGGGGAGTGCCGAAGCGAAGAGCGTCGGCACCGGACCGGAAGCGCCCGGAGACGAGCGGGCGAGTCACGGAGTCCGTGTGACCGCCCGCGTCAACTGTCCGGTACCGCACGTGAGGAGTACGTCATGAAGCCCCCCGTCCATCAGGAGCAGGGGCCGGCCACCACCCTGCCGGTCGGCTCCCCGGCCGCCGTGCGCGGATACCTGCGGCTGCTTGCGGGGCGGCACCGGGGCGGGTTCGCCGGGGTGGTGGCGCTGCACTCGGTGGCCACCCTGGCCGGGCTGGTCGGGCCCTGGGTGCTCGGCAGCCTGGTCGAGTCGCTGGCCACCGGCACGGCTGCGGCCACCATCGCGGTGGCGGTCGGCTGGTACCTGCTGGCCCTGATGGTGCAGTCCGCGTTCACCGGTTGGTCGCGGATGCGTGGCGCCGTCCTCGGTGAACGGGTGCTGGCCGACCTGCGGGAGGATTTCCTGGTCCGCTCGGTCGCGCTGCCCACCGGTGTGCTGGAGCGGGCCGGCACCGGGGACCTGGTCTCCCGGGGCACCACCGACATCGATCGGCTGGACAAGTCGGTGCGCGAGGCGGTTCCCGAACTCGCCGTCGCCGTCGTGTCGTTGCTGCTGGTGCTCGGCGCCCTGCTGGTCACCTCGCCGCCGCTCGCGCTGACCTCGTTGGTCGGCTTGCCGCTGCTGCTGGTCAGCTCCCGCTGGTACTTCCGGCGCGCGCCGCAGTCCTACCGCAACGAGTCGGCCGGGTACGCCGCGGTGAGCAACGTGCTGGCCGAGACGGTGGACGCCGGGCGGACGGTGGAGGCGCTGCGGCTGGGCGAGCAGCGGGTCCGGCTGACCGACCGCAAGCTGCGCGAGTGGCTGGCCTGGGAGCGGTACACCCTGTGGCTGCGCTCGGTCTGGTTCCCGACCATCGACGCGGTCTACACCTCGGCGGTGCTGGCCACCCTGATGGTCGGCGGGCTGTTGACCCTCAAGGGCTGGCTGACCGTGGGCCAGCTGACCACCGGCGTGCTGTACACGCAGATGCTCATCGGCCCGGTGGACCTGATCCTGCGCTGGTACGACGAACTGCAGATCGGGCAGGCTTCGCTGGCCCGGCTGGTCGGTGTGCACGAGGTGCCGGAGCACCAGGGCGACGAGTCGGTGAGTCCGGACGGTCGCCGGGTCCAGGCCCGGGACGTCCGCTTCGGCTACCGCGAGGGCGCCGACGTCCTGCACGGGATCAGCCTGGACGTCGCCCCGGGCAGCCGGGTCGCGCTGGTCGGCCCGTCCGGGGCGGGCAAGTCCACCCTCGGGCGGCTGCTGGCGGGCATCTACGCGCCCGGCCGGGGCAGCGTCACCCTCGGCGGGGCCGCGCTGTCCGAGATGCCGGCCGAGCGGGTCCGCGCGGAGGTCGCGTTGGTGAACCAGGAGCACCACGTGTTCGTCGGCACCCTGCGGGACAACCTGCGGCTGGCCGCGCCCGGGGCGGACGACACCGAACTGCGGGCCGCGCTGGACGCGGTGGACGCCGGAGCCTGGGTGGATGCCCTGCCGGAGGGGCTGGACACCGAGGTCGGCTCCGGCGGCGCCTCGCTGACCCCGCCGCAGGCCCAGCAACTGGCTCTGGCCCGGCTGGTGCTGGCCGACCCGCACACCCTGGTGCTGGACGAGGCCACCTCGCTGCTGGACCCGCGTGCCGCCCGGCACCTGGAGCGCTCGCTCTCCCGGGTGCTGGAGGGCCGGACGGTCATCGCCATCGCCCACCGGCTGCACACGGCGCACGACGCGGACGTGATCGCCGTGGTCGAGGGCGGGCGGATCAGCGAGTACGGCAGTCACCCGGAACTGGTCGCGGCCGGCGGCCCGTACGCGGCGCTGTGGCGCTCCTGGCGGGACGAGCGGTAGCGGGCGGGGGAGTGTAACGCGCTCAAAAGGACGTAGATCGGTAAACCCGCACGGGGTCGGATTGCCCCGTGCGGGTTACTCCCTTGCCCGTAAGGGCGCGTAACCGGGCAAGTCGCCGCCCCGGCCAGCAGACTGCTCCGGTGACCAAGATTTCAGACGGCTCGTCCCGCCCCCAGCGCAGCGAGATCGGCGGGATCCCCACGCGGTACATCGGGATCGGCGCCATCGTGATCCTGGCGGTGTGGTTCCTGTTCGCCAACCTCGACAAGGTCAAGATCCAGTTCTGGGTGTTCACCGTCACCGCGCCGCTCTGGATCACGCTGCTGGCCACACTGGTCGCCGGCGCCGTGCTGGGCTGGCTGATGAAGGGACGGCGCGGCCGGTGACCACCGCCCCCGGGTCGGCCCCGACCGGCTCCTCGGCCTTCACCCCGCTGATCGAGCTGCGCGGGGTCGACAAGCACTTCGGGGACCTGCACGTGCTGCAGGACATCGAGCTGACGGTCGGCCGCGGCGAGGTCGTCGTGGTGATCGGCCCGTCCGGCTCCGGCAAGTCCACGCTCTGCCGGGCGATCAACCGACTGGAGTCGATCGAGCGCGGCACCATCCTGATCGACGGCCAGCCGCTGCCCGAGGAGGGCAAGGGCCTGGCCAAGCTGCGTGCCGAGGTCGGCATGGTGTTCCAGTCCTTCAACCTGTTCGCGCACAAGACCGTGCTGCAGAACGTCTCGCTCGCCCAGATCAAGGTCCGTGGCCGTCCCAAGGCCGAGGCGGACGCCAAGTCCCGCTCGCTGCTGGAGCGGGTCGGCCTCGTGGCGCACGCCGACAAGTACCCGGCCCAGCTCTCCGGCGGCCAGCAGCAGCGGGTGGCGATCGCCCGGGCGCTGGCGATGGACCCCAAGGCGCTGCTGTTCGACGAGCCGACCTCGGCGCTCGACCCCGAGATGATCAACGAGGTGCTGGACGTCATGCGCCAACTCGCCAGCGAGGGCATGACGATGGTCGTGGTCACCCACGAGATGGGCTTCGCCCGGGCCTCGGCGAACCGGGTGGTGTTCATGGCCGACGGACGGATCGTCGAGGACCGCGCCCCGGAGGAGTTCTTCAGCGCCCCCGAGAGCGAGCGCGCCCGGGACTTCCTGTCCAAGATCCTGAAGCACTGAGGCGGCGCCGTGACCCGTAAGACGACGCCCACCGTGCGGGCGCGCTGGCGCCTGCTCGCCGCCGCCCTGTTGCTCACCGCCCTGGCGGCCGGCTGCGGCAAGGCCGGCACCCCGCCGCCCAAGGGCCCCCAGCCCAGCGCGCTGCCCAGCTACCAGGTGCAGGACGCCTCCTCGATCACCGGCTCGCCGACCCTGGACGCCGCCCGCGCCCGGGGCCACCTGGTGGTCGGCGTCAAGGAGGACCAGCCCTACCTGGGCCAGAAGAACCCGGCCACCGGCGTGTACTCCGGCTTCGACATCGAGATCGCCAAGATGGTCGGCGCCTCGCTGGGCTTCGGGCCGGAGAAGATCCAGTTCAAGACCATCGCCTCGGCCAACCGCGAGACCGCGCTGCAGAACGGCCAGGTGGACTACTACGTCGGCACGTACACCATCAACGACAACCGGAAGAAGCTGGTCGGCTTCGCGGGGCCGTACTTCCTCGCCGGGCAGTCGCTGCTGGTGCGCAAGAACGACGACAGCATCCACGGGCCGCAGGACCTCGACGGCAAGAAGGTCTGCTCGGCGGCCGGCTCGACGCCGTACCAGCGCATCCAGTCGCAGTACCCCAAGGCGCACCTGATCGGCTACGACACCTACTCGGCCTGCGTCGACAACCTGATCACCGGCCAGGTCGACGCCGTCACCACCGACAACGCGATCCTGTTGGGCTACGCGGCCAAGGTGCCGGACGAGCTCAAGGTGGTCGGCCCGCTGTTCTCGACCGAGCCGTACGGGATCGGGACTCCGAAGAACGACACCGTGCTGCGCGGCGCGCTGAACGACGCGCTGGCGCACCACGAGCAGAACGGCGACTGGACGAAGGCCTTCGAGGCGACCCTCGGCCTGTCCGGGCAGCCCGCGCCAACCCCGCCGCCGATCGTCCGGTACTGAGAGGGCCGCGCCGTGAAAACGCTGACCGACAACTGGTCGACCTACTGGGACGGCTTCCTCGGCACGCTCTCGCTGTTCGCGGTGAGCGCCGCGCTGTCGCTGGTGCTGGGCGTGCTGATCGCGGGCTTCCGGGTCTCGCCGGTGCGGCCGCTGCGGGTGTTCGGGACGGTGTGGGTGACGCTGCTGCGCAACACGCCGCTGACCCTGCTGTTCTTCATCGTGGTGCTGGGCCTGCCCCGGTTCAACATCACCCTGCCCTTCTACACCTTCGCGGTGCTGGCGCTCGGCTGCTACACCTCGGCCTTCGTCTGCGAGGCGATGCGCTCGGGCATCAACACCGTGCCGTCCGGGCAGGGCGAGGCGGCCCGCAGCCTGGGCCTGAGCTTCGGGCAGACGATGGGCCTGGTGGTGTTGCCGCAGGCGTACCGCTCGGTGGTGGGGCCGATCGGCAGTGTGATGATCGCGCTGGTCAAGAACTCGGCGATCGCCGGCTCCTTCAGCGTCACCGAACTGCTGGGCACCTACCGGACCATCAACGAGCTGGGCTACAGCATCGTCTGGACCTTCGTCTGGATCGCCGTCGGCTACCTGATCATCACCCTCGCCGTCAGCGCCGTCTTCAACCTGCTGGAACGACGAGTGGCGGTGTCCCGATGACCGTTGAATCCTCGGCGCTGTACGACATCCCCGGCCCGAAGGCGCTGGCCCGGCACCGGCTGTACGGCGGGATCGCGCTGCTGCTGATCGCGGCGCTGATCGGCTGGGTCGTCTACATGCTGTTCCACACCAACCAGTTCACCTACGCCAAGTGGGAGCCCTTCGAGTACCGGGGCGTGCAGGACCTGCTGCTGCGGGGGCTGGGCAACACCCTGCGGGCCTTCGGCTGGACGGCACTGTTCGCGCTGCCCTTCGGCGCGCTGTTCGCGGCCGGGCGGCTGTCCGACCACCGGGTGGTGCGCTGGTTCGCCACGCTGGTGGTGGAGTTCTTCCGGGCCATGCCGCTGCTGGTGATGATCTTCTTCGTCTTCGTCGCCCTCAAGGTGCAGCCGCTGTGGGCGCTGGTGGCCGGGCTGGTGCTCTACAACGGCTCGGTGCTGGCCGAGGTGTTCCGGGCCGGCGTGCTCGCGGTGCCCAAGGGGCAGCGGGAGGCGGCGTACGCGCTGGGCATGCGCAAGACCCAGGTGATGGTGTACGTGCTGGTGCCGCAGGCCAACCGGGCGATGCTGCCGGTCATCATCAGCCAGCTGGTGGTCGCGCTCAAGGACACCTCGCTGGGGTTCCTGATCACCTACGAGGAGTTCCTGCACGCGGGCAAGCTGATCGCCACCAACCTGGACTACGACCTGCCGTTCATCCCGGTGGTGATCGTGATCGCGCCGATCTACATCGGGATGTGTCTGCTGCTGTCCTGGCTCGCCCGCTTCGTCGAGCGGCGCAGCCGGCGCAGCCCGAGCGTGCGCGGCGGGGCTCCGGTGGCGAAGGCCGGGGTCGCGATGGGGTTGCCGCCCTCGGTGCAGTGAGTTCGGGGCCGTGGGTTCGCGGCCGTGAGTTCGGGGCAGTGGGTTCACGGGACTGGGAAGCTTGGTTCGGGACTGAACCATAGGTGCGGGTGGGGGTGGGGTCGCTACCTCCAAATTCCTCTTATGATTGCGGAGAAGGGCGAAGACGACCGGGCGGAGGGGCCATGGAGCCGGTGTTCGACTCGCGGCACATCAGGACGTTCCACGAGGTGGTCCGGGCCGGTTCCTACTCGGCCGCGGCCCGGGAACTCGGCTACACCCAGCCCGCCATCACCCAGCAGATGAAGGCCCTCGAACGCAGCGTCGGCGTACCGCTGTTCACCCGCGCCGGGCGCGGCCTGCGGCTCACCGAGGCCGGTGAGGCGCTCTCCCGGCACGCCGAACTGATCCTCGGCAGCCTCTCCGCCGCCCAGCAGCAGCTCGCCGCGCTCGCCCGGCTGCGCGCCGGACGGGTCCGGGTCTGCGCCTTCCCCAGCGCCAACGCCACTCTGATACCCGAGGCGATGGCCCGGCTGCTCGCCGAACACCCCGGCGTGCGGGTCGAGCTGCTGGAGGCCGAGCCGCCGGACTCCGTCCAGCGGCTGCTGCGCGGAGAGTGCGACATCGCGCTGGCCTTCCGCTACCCGGGCGCGGCGACCGACGTGCCGGACGGCCTGGACGAGATCCCGCTGATGGAGGACCTGCTCACCGTGCTGCTGCCGGTCGGGCACCCGCTCGGCCGCCGACACGCCGTACGGCTCGCCGACCTGGACGGCGAGCGCTGGATCGCCGGCTGTCCGCGCTGTCGGGCCAACCTGCTGCACGTCTGCGCCGAGGAGGGCTTCGCGCCCGACATCGTGTTCTCCACCGACGACAACCTCGCGGTGCAGAGCCTGGTCGCAGCCGGGGTCGGGATCGCGCTGATGCCAGCCCTGGTGCTCTCCTTCATGTGCCACCGCAAGGTCACCGGGCGGGCCGTCGAACCCCACCTGCGCCGCCAGGTGAGCGCGTACGTGCTGAGCGAGCACCGGCGGATACCGGCCACCGGACTGGTGCTGGACCACCTCCGGCAGGCGGCGGCGAGCCGGGTCGGATGCTGATTCATAAGCATTAGTGGGGGTATCGCTTACGAACCCTCGTTGGACGTGATAGGTCAGGAGGTTCGAACCTGCTGACATGACACCCCCACCCACGGTCGGCACTGACCGGCTCACCGAGCGGATGACCGCGCTGATCAGTGAGATCCGCGCCGTCGTGGACCGCGGACTGCCCCCGGAACTCACCGCCTACCTGGTCGGTGAGCGCCTCGCCCCGCACCTGCTCGCCGCCCCCGACGGGCCGGACGCGCTGCTCACCCCCGCCCAGCGCGAGGGCGACCCGCAGCGCTACCGCCAGCACGTCGTGCACGCCGAGGAGGACGGCGGCTTCTCCGTCGTCGCCCTGGTCTGGCTGCCCGGACAGCAGACCCCGATCCACGACCACGTCTCGTGGTGCGTGGCCGGTGTCCACCAGGGCCAGGAGAGCGAGATCCGCTACCGGCTGGTCTCCGACGGGCGCAGTGCCCGGCTGGTCGAGACCGAGCACGTGGCGGGCCCGGCCGGGACCGTCGCCGCATTCGCCCCGCCCGGCGACATCCACCTGGTGCGCAACTCCTGTAGCAGCACGGCGATCTCCATCCACGTGTACGGCGCGGACATCTCGCGGCTCGGCACCAGCATCCGGCGGGTCTACCGGCTCCCCGCCGATCAGGAGCGGTGAGCGGCGGCGTGGCACTCACCCTCCGGGAGCGGGCCACCCGCACCCGTTCACTTCCCCCGCTCGGCGGTGACGCCCCCGGCCTGCTGCTCGCCGCCGCCGGCGTGGCCGCCGCCCTCGGCACCCACGCGGTCGTCCCGGCGGTGCCCAAGCTCACCGCCGCCGTCGTGCTCGGCATGGCGGCGGCTCATCTGCCCGGGCTGCGCCCGGTGGTGCGCGGAGTCGCGCGGCCGGGGCTGTCCATGGCCGGGAAGCGACTGATGCGGCTCGGGATCGTGCTGCTCGGGCTCAAGCTCAGCCTGGACGACGTGCTCGGCCTCGGCTGGGCCACCGTCGCCATGGTGCTCACGGTGGTCGCGGCCACCTTCGCCGGCACGATGTGGCTCGGCCGCAAACTCGGGCTGCCCGGCGACCAGCCGCTGCTGGTCGCCACCGGGTACTCGATCTGCGGGGCCTCGGCGATCGGCGCGGTCAGCCAGGCGGCCGGCAGCGAGGAGGAGGACGTCGCCTCCTCCGTCGCGCTGGTCACCCTGTGCGGGACGCTGGCGATCGCCGTGCTGCCGCTGCTCCAGCACCCGTTGGGGCTCGGCGAGGTGGAGTTCGGCCGCTGGGTCGGCGCGAGCGTGCACGACGTCGGGCAGGTGGTCGCCACCGCGCAGACCGGCGGGACGGCGGCGCTGCGCGAGGCCGTGCTGGTCAAGCTGATGCGAGTGGTGCTGCTGGCGCCGCTGGTCGCGGGCGTGGCCGTGGTGGTGCGGCGGAACGCGCGCGGGGCCGCCGCGACGGGCGGGGAGAAGAGCGATAGCCGGCCGCCGATCATGCCGCTGTTCGTGGCCGGGTTCCTCGCGATGATCGTGCTGCGCACCACCGGGGTGCTGCCCGAGCGGGCGCTCGACCTGGCCGGGGACGCGCAGGAACTGCTGCTGGCCGCCGCGCTGTTCGGCCTCGGCAGTGCGGTGCACCTGCCGACCATGGCGCGCACGGGCGGGCGGATCGCGCTGCTCGGGCTCGGGTCCTGGGTGGTTGTCGCGGGCGTCTCGTACGCGGGGGTGCTGCTCACGACCTGACGGGTGCGGCCGTGCGGGGTCGGCTTCGCGGACGCGACTCATTCGGCCTCGTAAGGTCGGCTTCGCGGGGTCGGCTTCGCGGGGTCGGCTTCGCGGGCTTCGCTGCTCGGTGGGGCCGGGGGCGGCGGACGTTGGCCGGGCCCGCTCGTCGGGCGGGCCCGGTCAAATATCGGGCGGGTGATCGTCCGCACCGGTACGGTCCTGCTGACGAGCACGTCGAGGAGGACGCATGACCACCGCACTGCCCGAACGGGACGGCCACGAGGCCGTCTTCACGCTCGACCGACGGGAGGGGCCGTTCGGTGAGGTGGTGCTGCGGCAGCGCGGACGGCACTACGAGATCATCGCCAACGGCTGCTTCCTGATGGACACCGTCGACGGGCGCTCCGAGCGGTTGCTGATCCAGGCGGCGCTGGACGAGCTGGACCGTACGGGCGGGTCGGGGGAGCGTGCGGACGGCACTGTCGGCGACGGTGCGGCCGGGCCGTCGGTGCTGATCGGCGGGCTCGGGGTCGGGTTCTCGCTCGCGTACGCGGTGGCCGAGCCGCGCTGGGGGCGGATCGCGATCGTCGAGCGGGAGGACGCGATCATCGACTGGCACCGCAACGGCCCGCTCGGCGCCTTCTCCGGCGGTGCATTGGACGACGAGCGGGTCGCGGTGCTCCACACCGACCTGCTGGAGTACCTCGCGGCGGCCGACGGCGAGCGCTACCACGCGCTGTGCCTGGACATCGACAACGGCCCGGACTGGACCGTCACCGACTCCAACAACGGGCTGTACGGTGCGGACGGCCTAGTGGTGCTGTGGCATCGGCTGCAGCCCGGCGGGGTGCTGGCGGTGTGGAGTGCACAGCCCTCCTCGGCCTTCGAGGAGGCGCTGCGGGCGGCGGGCTTCTCGGACGTCGCCACGCATGAGATCCCGGTCAGCCGGGGTGCGCCGGATGTGGTGCACCTGGCGCGGCGGGGCGGCTGAGGCGAACCGGGCGGCCGGCGGCGCCCGTTGTCCGCGATGGCTGTCAACTGGCGCGAGGTCCGTGTCGGTCGGGCTCCGTGGGGAGCCGGGGTCGGCTGCTAGCGTGTGCGACCGCGGTGCACTAGTGCGGTGGTCGAGCGGGCGGTGGTGGTTGTGGTGGAGAGCGGGACGCCCTCGGAGCGGATCGCGGCCGAGTTGCGGCGGAGGATCGCGGCGGGGGAGTTGAAGCCCGGGGCGCGGGTGCCGTCCACTCGGCGGATCACCCAGGAGTGGGGGGTGGCGATGGCCACCGCGACCAAGGTGCTCAACCGACTGCGGGAGGAGGGGCTGGTCCGGGCCGTTCCGGGGGTGGGGACGGTGGTGGTGGCTCCTGTGGCTGCCGCACCTGCGGCTCCTGCGGAGGTTCGGGAGGCCGGGCGGGCTTCTGGTGGGCCGTCCGGTGTGGCGCCGGGCGGTGCGGGCGCGTCGGGGGCTCGGCGGGCTCGGGGTGGGGAGCGGGACCTGACCCGGGAGCGGGTCGTCGCGATGGCGATCCGGGTGGCCGACGCGGAGGGGCTCACGGCGCTGTCGATGCGCCGGGTCGCCACCGACCTGGGCGTCGCGACCATGTCGCTCTACCGCCATGTGCCCGGCAAGGACGAGCTGTTGCGGCTGATGATGGACACGGTCTTCAGGGAGCAGCCGCTGCCCGACTCACCCGCGCCGGGTTGGCGGGCGGGGCTGGAGGAGGTCGCGCGGCTGCAGTGGCGGATCTATCGGCGGCACCCGTGGCTGGCGTCCACGATGTCCTTCACCCGTCCGGTGCTCGCACCGGACGCGGCGCTGCACACCGAGCGGTCGATGGCCGCACTGGTCGGGCTGGGGTTGAGCGGGGAGGAGATGGCCCAGGCCTCCGTCTCGCTGGCGGCCTTCACCTGCGGGCTGGCCATCCACTTCGAGCGGGAGGCGCAGGCCGAGCAGGACAGCGGGATGTCCGCGGACGAGTGGATGGAGCAGTTGGACGACGAGGACCACGACCGGTTGATGTCCGATCCGGAGCGCTTCCCGATGTTCGACGCGCTGAACCGGGGGCCGGAGATCGACATGAGCCTGGACGCGCTGTTCGCGTTCGGGTTGGCGCGGATGCTGGACGGGGTGGCGGCGCTGATCGAGGCACGGCGGGCCGGGAGCGATGGCGGGAACGAGACCGGGGGCGGGAGCGGGATCAAGTAACGGCTGACAACTGACAGATTTCAGCGAACGAAATCTGAAATCTGTCAGTTGTCGGCCGTTGTCTGTCGCCACCCGCCACCCGCCGCCCGTCGGCTGCTCGCCCGTCAGCCGAACGGCCGGTGCTCCGGCGCCGCGTCGGCCTCCGCTTCCGCCTCCGGCTCCGCCGTGGGCTCGTTGGAGAAGCCCATCATGCCGAAGGGGTCGAAGTCCGGCGGCGGGATCATCACCGGAGTGCCCTTGCCCGGACCCGACGCCTCGTCCTGCGCCGGGGTGTCCGCCGTCGGCTCGGTCTGGGCGGGGATGGTCGGCGGGGCCGGGGGTGGCGGCGGGACGGCCGGGCCCTGCGCGGCGACGGTGGTGCCGAACGGGTCGGCCTTCTGCTCGGAGGCGATCGTGGTGCCGAACGGGTCGGGAGCCGCAGCACTCCCAACCGGCTGCGCGGCCGGCTCCGCCGTGGGCTCGTTGGAGAAGCCCATCATGCCGAAGGGGTCGAAGTCCGGCGGCGGGATCATCACCGGCGTGCCCTTCGGCCGCTCGTCGTCCGCCGCAGCGGCCGTGGCCGCGACCTCGGCCGTCGGCTCCTCCGCCACCGGGGCGAAGGGGTTGAAGTCCGCAGGCGGAATGCGCACCGGAGTGCCGCGCAGGTGCACCGGCTTCTCCGCCGACTCCTCCACCGACTGCTCCACCGTGGGCGCGGCAGTCGGCGGAGCCGTCGGAGCGGCGGGCGGGGACGCCGGCACGGCCGGGGCGACCGGAGCGGGCGCCGCCCCGGCCGGCGTTCCGTCCCAGCCGAACTGGATGCTCTTCAGCAGCTCCGCGAAAGCCTCCGTGTACAGCTCCCAGTCCTCCGGCCGCGCCGTGGACAGCTGGGCGCACAGCACCGTCCCGCCGTCCGGCAGCGGGACGAAGGCCTGGACGACCGAGGTGACGACCCAGCGCCGCTGCCCGTCGGCGGCCAGCGGTCCGGGCACCGGGACGGTTCGCCCCTCGACCAGGACGGCGGCCGGTCCGGCCGGCAGCAGCACCGTCCACACCTCGGCGTGCCGCCGTACGGTGGCCAGTTCGGTGGCGAGCGCGGTGATCGGCAGCGGGTGTCGGGCGAGCGAGACGACCAGGGCCGCGTCCGAAGCGCGTCCGTCCAGTTCCAGCGCGCACAAACCCGCGTAGCAGACGCCCGCGTCCTGGACCAGGTCGGTCAGGGTCGCGGAGATCACCGCGAAGTCGCGGCGCGGCTCCGGTCCGGTGGCGCTGAACAGTTCCTCGGCCACCTCGGCCAGGTGCCCGGTCAGCTCGGCGGCCGCCGCCGCGGTGGCCCGGTCGGTGCCGTCGCCGTCGTCCGGCAGCGCGGGCACCGTACGGGCGGAGACCCCGGCGGGCCCGCCGGGGGAGGTCAGCGGGTGGAAGCCCGGCGGGACGACCAGGCGGACCTCGGCGCCCGCGCCCGTGGCCAGTTCGACCGGCTGCCGGGTCTGCTGCCCGGCCGCCAGCGCGGCCAGCGCCGGGGCGAACGGCGGGCGCAGCTTGGCATCGGCGAACTCACCGGTGACCGGCAGCTGGAACAGCGCGGCCGAGGTGGTGCCCCGGTCGGCGATGGCGCCGCGCACCGCCCCGCCGCCGTAGCGGTTGTGCAGCGCGGTCGTCACCCGGTCGGCGACCGGGGCGCCGGTGCCCGGGCGAGCCGTCCCGGCGGTGATCACCGTGCCGAGCCGGTCGAGGGCCGCGTGCACCGGCCCGTTGGGCGCCAGCGGCAGGCCGAACAGCGCCTCCGCGGCGGGGTGCCCGGCCGAGCGCAGGGCGCTCAGCGAGGCCGCCGGGTGGCGCGAGGTGTGCTCGTCGAAGAGGGCGTCGGTGAGCGTGCCGAGGGTCGAGCAGACCTGCTCGGCTGCCGCGAAGGGGTTGGCCTCCGCGCTGAACTGGACGTCCTGGGTCAACTGGTGAGCCCCCCGCTCTGCTCCGTCTGCCGTCGGTGGTTTCGAGTGGGACCGGGCCCGCTCGGGCGGCGTGCCGTCAGATCCCTGCCCATTCCTATCAGAGCCCACCGTCGTCGCCGAACCGCAGGATCACCCGATGATCATTCGTCGGCGGCGCCGGCGGAGCCCGCCGTGGCCTGCGCGGACGGTTCGTCCACCGGCGCGGAGGCCGGAGCTGCGGATGCCGGGCCTGCGGGAGCCTGATCTGCGGAGGCCGGACCTGCAGGGGCCGGCGCTCCGGTGGCCAGTGCGGTGACCGCGTCGAGGATGCCGGGGACGGCGAACAGCCCGGCGAGGTCCTGGACCAGGCGGCCGCTCGGCCCGTCGGGGCGCTCGTCGGCGAAGAAGGAGGCCAGTTCGGAGGCGAGGGCCGGCTCCCGGGCCGCGGTGAGGGTCAGCGAGGCGACGAACTCCTGCACCAGGTGCAGCTGCAGCTCCTCCAGCGGCACCGAGCGCTCGGCCAGCCACTCCAGCGAGGTGATCTCGGCGTTGGCGATCCAGGCCCGGACGGTCAACCGCAGCCCGGGGCTCGGCGCGGGGATCGCCAGGTGGGCCAGGATCTGGTCGTGCGCGGCCCGGCGGACCTCGTCGATCACCGCGGAGGTGCCCGCGCTGGCCGCCACCGAGCCGCCCCGCAGCAGCGCGGCGAAGCCGGGCCCGTGGCCCTGCACGAAGTCGAGGTAGCGGCCCATCACCCGGTACAGCCGCTCCGACAGCGGCCCCTCCATGGGCTCCTCGAAGCGCGCCGACAGCTCCCGCCCGGCCCGGCGCAGCGAGGCCTCGTACAGTGCCTGCTTGCCGGGGAAGTAGTGGTACACCAGCGGCCGGGAGGCGCCCGCGGCGGCGGCGATGTCATCGATCGACACCTCCTCCGGCGGGCGCCGGCTGAACAGCTCCAGCGCCACCGCGATCAGCTGCTCCCGCCGCTCGTCCACGCTCAGCCGGCGGCGCGGCCGCTCACCCGCCGCCCCCCGGCCGGGTGCGGCGGCGGTCCGTGCTGCGCGGTCGGCCGTCGGTGACGGCGTGCGGGAGGCCATGCGCGTCACCCTATCCGGCGGTCGCAAGACGCCCGCTAGGCGGCACGGAGCTCCAGGTAACGGCGGTAGGCCTCGCGGCCGTCGGTGACGAAGGCGTCGCGGGTCAGGCGCTCGGCCAGCTCGTCGGGGGTGAGCCAGGCGTGCCAGGCGACCTCGGACTCCTGCGGGGAGACCGGGCCGTCCCACTCGGCCTCGTACATGTCGCACCACCAGGAGAGCCTGCCGCCGTCGGGCTCCCGGAAGAGGAACTTGAACAGCGGGCGCGGCGTGATGCCGTGGACGCCGAGCTCCTCCTCGGCCTCGCGGACTGCGGCCTCGGCGTAGGTCTCGCCGGAGCCGACCACGCCGCCGACGAACATGTCGTACGCGCCGGGGGCGAACAGCTTGGTGTCGGTGCGGCGGTGGACGAAGATCCGGCCGGCCGGGTCGCGGACCAGGATGAAGACGCAGCGGTGGATGAGCCCCTGCCGGTACACCTCCCCGCGCAGCGCGGTCCCGATGATCCGGTCGTGCTCGTCGACGACGTCCAGTAGCTCTTCGGCAGGGTTGGTCATGTCCTACAGGTTAGGGTTTCGGGGCCCGCTTCGAACGCGGGATCGATCGAAAAGGCGGATCCGGACAGGCTGGATCCGGACAGACCGAGGGCGGCGCGCGGTGGTGGAGATCTGGGGCGAGACGGCCGAGGGGTTCGAGCCCGTACGGGCGGCCTTCGCGCGGAACTTCGTCGAGTACGGCGAGCTCGGCGCGGCCTTCGCGCTGTACCTGCGCGGCCGCAAGGTGGTCGATCTGTGGGGCGGCGACGCCCGGCCCGAGGTCGGCGGGCGGCCCGCGCCCGCGGTGCCGTGGACGGCGGACACCGCCCAGGTGCTGCGCTCGGTCACCAAGGGCCTGACCGCGACCACCGCGCTGCTGCTGGCCGAGCGGGGCCTGCTCGACCTGGACGCACCGGCGGCCTCGTACTGGCCGGAGTTCGCGGCGGCCGGCAAGGGCGAGGCGCCGGTGCGCTGGCTGCTGTCGCACCAGGTCGGGGTGCCCGCGCTGGACGTGCCGCTGCGCCTGGAGGACGTGCTGACCTGGGAGCGCGCGGTCGCCGCAGTCGCGGCGCAGGCGCCCGCCTGGGAGCCGGGCACCGCGCACGGCTACCACCCGTACACCTTCGGCTGGCTGGTCGGCGAGGTGGTGCGGCGGGTGAGCGGTCGGACGATCGGACAGTGCTTCGCCGAGGAGATCGCCCGGCCGCTCGGACTGGACCTGTGGATCGGGCTGCCGGCCGGCGCCGCGCCCCGGGTCGGCAAGCTGGTCGACCTGCCCGCCCCGGAGGCGGCCCGGACCGGCCCTAGCGGGCTGCGGCTGCGGCCCAAGCAGTCCGTCCGGGACGCCTACCAGGACCCGACCTCGCTGACCGCCCGCTCCTTCGCCTCGGTGCTGCCCGGGGTGAACATGAACGACCCGGCGGTGCAGGCCGCCGAGATCCCCGGCGCGGGCGGCATCGGCACCGCCCGTTCGCTGGCCCGGTTCTACGCGGCGCTGATCGGTGCGGCGGACCGTCCGGACGGCTCCGGCGCACTGCTGCCGCCGCTGCTCGGCCCGGAGGTGCTGGCCCGCGCGGTCGGGCCGGTGGTGAACGGCCCGGACCGGGTGCTGATCGTCAACTCCACCTTCGGCCTCGGCTTCTGGCGGCACGGCCCGACCGCGCCGATGGCCTCCCCGGCGAGCTTCGGCCACCCGGGCCGGGGCGGCTCGCTGGGCTTCGCCGACCCGGACCTCGGGCTGGGCTTCGGGTACGTCACCAACGGCATGCAGCCGGGCGTCACCGGGGACGTCCGTTCACGCAACCTGATCCGCGCGGTACGGGGGTGCCTGGGTCTGTCCTGAGGCGGTCGGCTACGCCTGGCCGGTGTCGAATCGGCTGATCTTCCCGCCCTCGACGGTGAAGCGCCAGGCGGTGCGCATCACGCCCCAGGTGTCGTTGGTGAATTCGGCGATCAGCGCGTGGCCGCCGGTGGACTCGCTCTGGACGTCCATCCGGCCGTTGGGGCCGAAGATCTCCCGGTCGGCCCAGTCCGCCGGACTGCGCTCCGAGCCGTCGTCGGACATGGTCGCGTCCGGGGTGAGCAGGGCGAAGAAGGCGTCGCGGTCGCCCGCGTTGACCGCGGTGACGAAGGCGCGGACGGCGGGGTCGGTGAGCTTGGCGGGGGCGATGGTCATCTGCCGGGACTCCCAACGGGAACGAGCGGACTGGGGAGTCCTGTCTACGGCGTTTGCGCGGAGCGTCCGGGCATGTCGGCGGCGCGTCGGCAAAATCAGCGGATTCATGTGCTTGGATCACGGAACAGGCGATTTGCCCCGACAGGCCCGCCGCGGGGAGTGGCGGTGGGGGGGGGGGGGGGGAGTGGGGAGAACGTCCCCCCGCCCTCCCCCTGGCCCCCCGCTCCTTACAGACGACCAAACATCGCCATCGTACGATCCCCAC
>NZ_JBHTTU010000030.1:67379-99966 GCF_042794375.1 Kitasatospora sp. NPDC056531
CCGCAGGAGCGTCTGCGGGGGGGGGGGGGGGGAGGGGGAGCCCGGAGCCCCCCCCCCCCCCTCCACTCTTGTCAGACGGGCCCGGCCTAGAAGAAGCCGACCGCGTCGGGGGAGTAGCTGACCAGCAGGTTCTTGGTCTGCTGGTAGTGCTCCAGCAGCGCCTTGTGGTTCTCCCGGCCGATGCCGGAGTTCTTGTATCCGCCGAAGGCCGCGTGCGCGGGGTAGGCGTGGTAGCAGTTCGTCCAGACCCGGCCCGCCTGGATGGCGCGTCCGGCCCGGTGGGCGGTGTTGATGTTGCGGGTCCACACGCCCGCGCCGAGCCCGTACTGGGTGTCGTTGGCGAGCGCCACGGCCTCGTCGAAGCCGTCGAAGCGGGTGACCGAGACGACCGGGCCGAAGATCTCCTCCTGGAAGACCCGCATGCTGTTGACGCCCTCGAAGACCGTCGGCGTCACGTAGTACCCGCCGGCCAGCGAGCCGCCGAGGTCGGCGCGCTCGCCGCCGACCAGGACCTTGGCGCCCTCGGCCTGGCCGATCTCGAAGTACGAGAGGATCTTCTTCAGCTGTTCGGCGCTGGCTTGCGCGCCGATCTGGGTGTCGGTGTCCAGCGGGTTGCCCTGGCGCATCGCACGCACCCGCTCCAGGCCGTCGCCGAGCAGTCGCTCGTAGACCGGGGCTTCGATCAGCGCGCGGCTGGGGCAGGTGCAGACCTCGCCCTGGTTGAGGGCGAACATCGCGAAGCCCTCGACGGCCTTGTCGTAGAAGGCGTCGTCGGCGGCGGCGACGTCCGCGAAGAACAGGTTGGGGCTCTTGCCGCCGAGCTCCAGGGTGACCGGGATCAGGTTGTCGGCAGCGGAGCGGGAGATCAGCCGGCCGGTGCTGGTCTCGCCGGTGAAGGCGAGCTTGCGCACCCGCTTGCTGGCGGCGAGCGGGGCGCCGGCCTCCTCGCCGAAGCCGGTGACGATGTTGACCACGCCGGGCGGCAGCAGGTCGGCGGTCAGCTCGGCCAGCAGCAGCACCGAGGCCGGGGTCTGCTCGGCGGGCTTGAGCACCACCGCGTTGCCGGCCGCCAGCGCCGGGGCCAGCTTCCAGATCGCCATCAGGATCGGGAAGTTCCACGGGATGATCTGGCCGACCACGCCCAGCGGCTCGTGGAAGTGGTACGCCACGGTGTCCTCGTCCAGCTGGGAGAGGCTGCCCTCCTGGGCCCGCAGTGCACCGGCGAAGTAGCGCAGGTGGTCGACGGCGAGCGGGAGGTCGGCGGCCAGCGTCTCGCGCACCGGCTTGCCGTTCTCCCAGCTCTCCGCGACGGCCAGCTGCTCGAGGTTGGCCTCCATCCGGTCGGCGATCCGCAGCAGCACCTGCGCCCGCTCGGCGGCGGAGGTACGGCCCCAGGCCGGGGCGGCGGCGTGGGCCGCGTCGAGGGCGACCTCGATGTCCTCGGCGGTGCCGCGGGCCACCTCGGTGAACACCTCGCCGGTGACCGGGGTCGGGTCGCCGAAGTACTCGCCGCGCGCCGGGGGCGTCCATCCGCCGTTGATCCAGTGCTCGTACCGGGAGCGGTAGGCGACGATGCTGCCGGGCGCGCCGGGGGGCTGGTAGACCGTCATGCTCTGTGTCTCCTCGCGACGTCGGGCGCCGCCCGGCCCGATCGGGCCGTGGGCGGCGCGGGGGGGGGGGGGGGTATCGTGCTCTTCTTTTTTTTTCTTCGTGCTTTCGTTCACCCTCTTCCTCGCTGGGTTGGGGGTCGCCCCGCCGGACCACCCGGTCGGCGGGCGGTCCGGCGGGAGGGTGCGGACACGCAGTCGGGCCGGCGCCCCGCCGGGGGCGCCCGCCGTCGAGCACGATAGCCGTCGAGCGCGCGGTGCGGCTACGGTCCGTGCGACGGCTCGTACGGACGGTGCGCGGTCCGGACGTTCCCGCCCCGGGTGCGGGGAGGGCGCGTTCGACGGCGCGCACGCCCCCGACGCGCCTCAGACCGCGTGGTACCGGCCGGTGCGGGCCTCCCAGCTCAGGTAGCCGGCCAACCAGGTGAGCAGCCCGTCCGCGTATCGCTGGGCGATCGCGCACTCTATCCGGGACAGGCCCAACTCCCGGTAGACGTCCGCCAGTCGCTCGTGCAGATCGGCGCAGCGATCGACCATCAGCTGCGCCTCCGCCATGACCGCCGAGCAGGCCTCCTCGGCCGAGCAGTGGCGCTCGCGCTGGACGATCATGACCAGGTTGTTGACGTCCCCGCGCGGCGCCTCAAGCGGGAAGGAGCGCACGTCGTTGCTGAGCGAGGGTATGTCGGCCGCCAGCTGGCGGAGTTGACGCAGCACCGGGTGGTGCAGGACGGCGGCGGGGACCTCGAACGGGCCGAGCCGCTCGACCATGTCGAAGATGGTCTCCATCGCCGCGGTGCCGCGTCTGAGTTCGAGGTAGCCGTCCCGGTCCGGCGGCCGGGCGGAGATCCGGCCCGCCGCCTCGGCCGGGTGACTGGCGAAGTAGTACTCCCAGTTGTAGGCCGCGCGGGCCTGCCAGCGGGCGGGCATGCCGCGCACGCTACGGCTCCACAGGTCGGCGAAGGCGGTCTCGACCGCGGAGTCCGGGTCGGGGCGGGCGCCGTGCAGGACGGCGATCAGGCGTTCGCAGATCGGGGCGACCTCGGTGGGGCGGCGGCCGAGCGGGCCGTCGAACTGGTCGTCGAAGAGGAAGTAGAAGCCCATCAGGTCCGCCGCCAGGGCGAGTTCGTCCGGTCCGGCGTCCGGGTAGCCGAGCGCGGCGAGGTCGACCACCTCCCAGTGCGCGTAGCCGGGATGGTCGGCGTCGGGCAGCAGTGGGTGGCGGATCAGCCAGTCGCGGTGCAGCTTGGTGGCGTACGGACCGTGCGGACTGCGGCGGTACGGGAACGGAATCTGAAGTGAGTTGTCGTCAGACATCGGACTCCCGGTGCAGCGGAGGGTGGGGGCGCTTGTGGTTCGATCATTGGCCGTGGGGGGAGTTGACGCGGCGAGGCGCGAGCGGTGAGGGTCGCCATGCAAGATCATCTGCGCCTCGAGGGCCGTAGGGTATCTGATGTAATGATCGGACGTTAGAGATATAGGGCAATTGCCCTTGGCAAGCCGCCCGAATCCTCACCGTCCGCCCCAGCCTGGGCGAATGCCGCACAGCGAGCCGCACGCGGCGCTAACCTCGGCTCCACGAACAGTGATGGAGCGGCTCCCACGAACAGTGGCCGAGCCGCGCCGTTGGCGGGTGAGGCGGAGGCGCGACGGTGACCGAGCAGGACAACGAATTTCGGACGGGAACCGGTTCCGGCGGGGACGGCGACAGCGCCGCACCCCGGATCAGGCTGCGCGACCGCGACGCCGAAGTGCGTTCGGTGGAGGCGGCCATCGACCGGCTCTGCCGCGAGTTCGCAGCGGGCGGCACCGAGATCGGCGACCTGCTCACCTTCTCCGGCCGCCCCGGCATCGGCAAGACCAGTCTGCTGCACGAGGTCCGACGGATCGCCAAGCTCCGTGAAGGTGCCTCCGTGCTGTTCGCCCGAGGCGGCGAACGGCAGTTCAAGGAGCCGTACCACGTGCTGCGCCAGCTGCTCCAGCCCGTGCTCAGCGATCTGAGCCCGGACGAGTTCCGCCAGGTCATGGGCACCTGGGAGGAGGTCGTCGGACCGGCCATGGGCCTCAAGCAGCCCAAGGAGGGAGCCCGCCGCCTCGACCCGCAGGGCGTGCGCGACGGCCTCGACTACGTGCTGACCCAGCTCGCACCGCGCCGCGCACCGATGGTCATGATCGTCGACGACCTGCACTGGTCCGACGCCGAATCCCTCTCCTGGCTCGCCAAGTTCGCCGTCCGCTCCAGCGAACTGCCCGTCCTGCTCGTCTTCGCCTTCCGCGAGGACGAGAACGACTGGCCCAACGAGACCCAGGACCTCCGCCGGGACGTCCTCGGACTCAAGGCCCGCAAGCACGAGCTCAACCGGCTCACCCTGAGCTCCGTCACCGACATGATCCGCGCCGAACTCGGCGACAGGGCCGAGGACGCCTTCTGCTACGAGTTCTGGAACGTCGTCAACGGCAACCCCTTCGAGGCCGGTCGCCTGCTCGACCAGGTCCGTGAGCAGGAGCTCGAACCGGTCGAGGAGAACTCCCGGCAGCTGCGCGAACTCGCCGTCGACGCCACCGGGATGACCCTCAAGAGCTGGCTGGACCGGCTCGGCGCCAGCACCCTGCGCTTCGCCTGGGCCTGCGCCATGCTGGGCACCGACATCCGGATCGACCTCGCCACCCGGATCTCCACCCAGAGCACCGAGGGCGCCCGTGACTCCATCAAGCAGCTGCGCAAGCAACGCGTGCTCACCCAGGCCCCCAACGGGAACCTGGAGTTCGTCCACCCGCTGATCGCCAGCTCCATCTACAACACCATGCCGGAGGCCACTCGCCTCGGCATGCACGGCATCGCCGCCGCCGAGATCGAGAACGCCGGACTCGGCCTGCTCGCCGCCTCCCGTCACCTGGTCGAGACCCACTCCGGCGAGGGCGACGACCGTATCGTCAAGAAGCTGCGCCGCGCGGCCGTCGAACACCAGCTGATCGGTGCCCCCGAGGCCGCCCAGCGCTGCCTGCTCCGCGCGCTCAACGAGCCGCCCGCCGACGACATCAAGGCCGAGGTGCTGTACGAACTCGGCTGCTCCGCACTGCTCACCGACCCGGTCGCCACCGTCAACCAGCTCAAGCTCGCCCTCGACCCCGACGAGGGGCCGCTGCGCCCCGAACTGCGGGTGGACGCCACCTTCCGGCTCTCGGAGGTGCTCGCCCACAGCGGCGAGCTGGGCAAGGCCGCGCTGGTCTGTCAGGAGGAGGCCGAGCAGACCGTCGAGCCGGCCGGGCGGCAGCGGCTCCAGGCCGCCTCGTTCATGTGGCACGCCTTCCGCAAGTCCGAGGAGGACGGCCCCGGCCGCTCCGCCCGGCTGGGCGAGATGTGCCGGAGCCTGCCCAGCCGTGAGGCCGCCGACCGGGCGGTGCTCGCCATGCGCGCCTGGGACCTGACCCTGCGCGGTGCCCCCTCCGCCGACGCGCTCGCGCTCGCCGACGAGGTCCTCGACGGCGGCCGGCTGCCCAAGGGCCTCGGCTGGACCGACACCACCTGGGGCTTCGAACTGCCCTCGATGCTCGGACTCACCTACATCTACAACGACCGCATCGCCCAGGCCGAGCGGCTGTTCGCGGATGCCATCATCCAGTTCGAGGTGGCCGGTTGGAGCGGCGCCCACCGGGGCTTCGCGTACTTCCTGATGGGTCTGGCCCGCTTCCGCCGCGGCCTGCTCGCCGAGGCCGAGGACTTCCTGCGCCGGGCGTACCGCATCTCCGAGCGGGTCGGGGAGAAGCTGCCGCTGGCCTGGGACGCGGTGGGCGTGCTGGTGGACACCCTGATCGCCCGCGGCCGGGTCGACGAGGCCTGGACACTGGCCAACGACTTCGGCTTCCACCCGCCGTACCACGCCACCGCCATGGTGCTGCCGGACGCGGCCTCGCTGTACGGCAAGCTGCTGATCGCCATGAAGCGCCACGCGGGCGCGGCCGCCGCACTCACCGAGGCCGGCGCCCAGCTGGAGATCCGCGGCTGGCACAACACCGTCTGGGCGCCCTGGGCCGGGCACCTGGCCGTCGCGATCGCGGACGACGAGCCCGAGCGCGCCCGCGGCTACGCCCAGAAGGCCGTCCGGGACGCGCGCGCCTTCGGCACCGCCTCGGCGATCGGCAGCGCGCTGCGGTTGCAGGCGCAGGTCGAGAACGGCGAGCAGGCGGTCGAGCTACTGGAGCAGGCCGTCGAGCACCTCGGGCAGTCCCCGGCCGGGTACGAGCACGCCGTCGCGATGGTCGACCTGGGTGCCGCGCTGCGCCGGGTCGGCCGACTGGAGGACGCCCAGGAGTACCTGTACCAGGGCATCGAGCTGGCTCAGCACTGCTCGGCGGAGAAGCTGGTCGACCAGGCCCGGCGGGAGCTGGCCAACTACGGCCTGCGGCCCAACCGGCTGGAGAAGCGCGACTTCCGGGAGACGCTCAGCGGGCCCGAGTGGGAGGTCGCCAAGCGCGCCGCGCGGGGCGTGCCGCCGCAGCGGATCGCCGATGAGCTGGGGGTGCAGCTGAGCCTGGTCAACCGGCGGCTGGCCGCGGTCTACCGCAAGGCGGGCAGCGGGCCGGACGGCCTCGCCTCGGCGCTCGGGATGTCGGCCCAGCCGCACGAGGAGCAAGGGGAGTAGCGGCGGCCCGGGCGAGGGCGGCGGACGTGACGCCCGGGCGGCGCGCGGAGGTGTGGGAGCGCCCCCGTAGCCGCCCTCCTCGCTAGGCTGGCGGGCACCACGGGGGCTGCGGCAGCGCCTCCTGACGGATGGACGGACCCGGAACCGGGCGGAGGCGGCGGCGCCGTCGCCAGTGAGGAGCAGGCATGGCGAGCGAGGCCACCGGCGTGCGGCATGAACCCCTCGACCCCTCGGGTGCGGGCGCCGCGATCCAGCGCTGGACGCTCACCGCCGGCCCGTACGAGGCGAGCGTGCTCACCCTCGGCGCCACCCTGCACACCCTGAGCGCGCCGGACCGCACCGGCCGTAGCGCCCAACTGCTCCTTTCCACCGATCAGTTGGCGCAGATCCTGGGCCCGGCCCGGCACTACGGCACGGTGGTGGGCCGGTACGCCAACCGGATCGACCGCTCCGAGGTCACCATCGACGGCGAGGAGCACCCGCTCGCCCCGACCGGCGGCGGGCTCACCATCCACGGCGGGCCGGACGGCTTCGCCCAGCGGATGTGGGCGGCCGAGCCGATCGAGGGCGGGGTGCGGCTGCGGCTGCACAGTCCGGACGGCGACCAGGGCTTCCCGGGCGCGCTGGACGTCACCGTCTCCTACACGCTGTCCAGCACCCCGCGGACGGGCGGCGAGCTGGTGATCGCGTACCACGCGGTGACCAGCAAGCCGACGGTCGTCAACCTGACCAACCACGCCTACGTCAACCTCGCGGGTGAGGGCAACGGCGACGTCCTGGGCCACCTGCTCACCCTGGACGCCGACGAGTACACCCCGGCCGACGAGCGGCAGATCCCGTACGGGCGGACCGAGCCGGTGTCCGGCACGCCCTTCGACTTCACCGTGGCCACGCCGATCGGCAAGTCGGTGCACGACGAGCACCCGCAGCTGGCCGGGCCCGGCGGCTACGACCACAACTGGGTGCTGCGGGCCCGGCCGGCGGACGGCGGCCCGGCGCGGGCCGCGTTGCTGGAGGACCCGGTCAGCGGCCGCACCCTGGAGGTGCTGACCACCGAGCCGGGCATCCAGGTCTACACGGCGAACAAGTTCCAGGGCGCGGTCACCGGCGCGAGCGGGGTCCCGTACGGGCCGTTCGCCGGGATCGCGCTGGAGACCCAGCACTTCCCGGACTCCCCGCACCACCCGGCCTTCCCGAGCACCGTGCTGCGGCCGGGGGAGGAGTTCCGCTCGACCACGGTGCTGCGGCTGGGGACCAACTAGGCGTTCCGGCCGCGGCTCAGGTCCCGGCGCATGCAGAGCCGGGGCCAGCGGTCCAGGCCGTGCTCGGCCTCCTTGCGGCGGATCTCGCGCAGGCCCGGGGTCAGCTCCGCGTCGGCCAGCGGGCGGAAGCCGCAGCGGGCGTAGTAGGGGGCGTTCCAGGGGACGTCCGCGAAGGTGGTCAGGGTGAGCGCGGGGGTGTCGGCGCCCCCGCGCCCGGCGAGGTGGTCGATCAGGGCCCGGCCGATGCCGCGGCGGGCGTGGTCGGGGTGGACCGACACCTGTTCGATGTGCAGGGCGCCGTCCACCGGCTCGGCCAGCAGGTAGCCGGCGATCGTCCCGTCGGGGGCCTGTGCGGCGAGGGCGACGCCGTGTTCCAGGTAGTGCGCCAGCTCCTCCGGGGCCGGGGGCTCGTCCTCGGCGACCTCCGGCATCCCGATCGCGGCGAAGGGGGCTCCGGCGGCGCGTTCCAGCTCGCTCAGCAGTGGCAGTTCGTCCTCGGTGACGGCTCTGATGCGCATGCGTCCAGTCTGCTGCAAGCGCCCTTCGGCCACGCACGGTGGTTCCGTCGGCCAGGCCGTAGCGGGGCGAAACGGACGAACTCTGACATTGCTTCGCACTGTCGACTACCGTGCGGCCACGTCCAGGACACATAGATGTAACGATCGGCGTTTCTTGCAGAAACTTGCTGCAAGGACTTTCCGTCCCTCTTGCGCCGCTGTTAACTTCCTTCCCGAGCCCGTCGGCAGCAAAGGTGCGGTCGGCACGAGGCAGCCATTATGCGCCTGTCTCCGAACATCTCGGGCACCCCCACCCTCCCAAGGAGTTCTCATGCGGCGTGGCATCGCGGCCTCTGCCCTCGTTGTGGCCCTCGCGGTCTCGATGGCTGCCTGTGGCAGCAATGGCGGCTCCGGTTCGGACGGCAAGGCCGACGGCCCCGTCACCATCACGTACTGGGACACGTCCAACGCCACCAACGAGGCTCCGAACTACCAGGAGCTGGCCAAGAAGTTCGAGGCCGCCAACCCGAACATCAAGGTCAACTTCGTCAACGTGCCGTTCGACCAGGCGCAGAACAAGCTGCAGACCGCCATGGGGGCCAAGGGCGCGCCGGACGTGTTCCGCTCCGAGGTCGGCTGGACCGCCGCCTTCGCCAAGGCCGGCTTCCTGGAGCCGCTGGACGGCACCCCGGCCGCCGGTGACACCTCCACCTTCCAGCCCAGCCTGATCCAGCAGGCCAAGTACGACGGCAAGCTGTACGGCGTGCCGCTGGTGACCGACACCCTGGGCCTGCTCTACAACAAGGAGCTGTTCACCAAGGCCGGCATCACCGAGGCGCCGAAGACCTGGGACGAGCTCAAGGCCGACGCCGCCGCCGTCAAGGACAAGGCCGGCGTGGACGGCTTCTGGCTGAAGGCCGCGGACGGCTACTACGCGATGCCGTTCCTGTTCGGCGAGGGCACCGACACCGTCGACGCTGCCGGCAAGAAGATCACCGTCACGTCGCCGGAGGCCGTCAAGGCCGTCGAGACCTACAAGTCGATGTTCACCGCTCCCGGCATGGCCAAGGCCGACGTCACCACCGACGCCTACGCGCACATGATGGACGCCTTCAACAGCGGCAAGGTCGCGGCGATCATCCAGGGCCCCTGGGAGATCACCAACATCTACAAGGGCTCCGCCTTCGCCGACAAGAACAACCTCGGCATCGCCGCCGTCCCGGCCGGCTCCAGCGGCAAGGCCGGCGCCCCCACCGGCGGCCACAACATCTCCGTCTACGCCGGTGCGGACAAGGCCCACAAGGCCGCCGCCGAGAAGTTCGCCGCCTTCATGACCTCGGCCGAGAGCCAGGCCTTCATCGCGCAGAAGAACTCCACCCTGCCGACCCGCTCCGACGCCTTCACCGCCGACGTCAAGGCCGACCCGGGCATCGCCGGCTTCCAGAGCATCCTGAGCAGCGCCAAGCCGCGCCCCGAACTGCCCGAGTACAGCTCGCTGTTCGCCTCGCTCGGCGAGAACCTGGGCAAGTCCCTCCAGGGCACCAGCACCCAGGACGCACTGAACACCGTCGCCACCGACTACGCCAAGCTCCTGCCGGGCTTCGCCAAGTAGTCCCCGCGCCCGGCCTGCCGACCGTACGGCAGGCCGGGCCGTCGGCTCCCCCGAGAACCTCCCGAGAAGGTGCAAACGATGTCAGTCGCCGTGCAGGGCGCCACCGGCAAGGGCAGCCGGGAGCGCGATCAGCGTCCGGGCCTGCTGGAACGCCTCAAGCGCTCCTACGCCAAGCACTGGTACGCCTACGCGATGATCGCCCCGGTCGTGCTGGTGCTCGGCGTGCTGGTGCTCTACCCGCTCGTCCAAGGCATCTGGCTCACCCTCACCGACGCCAACAGCCTCAACGTCGCCCGCAAGATCGGCGTCAACGAGATCCCGGCCAGCTACAACTTCGTCGGCTTCCACAACTACGCCGACATCCTGTGGGGCCCCGGCTCGTACGACCGCTTCTGGTCGCACTTCGTCTGGACCATCGCCTGGACGGTCGTCTGCGTCTTCCTGCACTACACCCTCGGTCTCGGCCTCGCCCTGCTGCTCAACAAGAAGCTGCGCGGGCGCGCCGTCTACCGGATGCTGCTCATCCTGCCCTGGGCGGTGCCGACCTTCGTCACCGTCTTCTCCTGGCGTCTGATGCTCTCCGACGGCGGCGTCGTCAACACCGCGCTCTCCGCCCTCCACCTGCCCGAGCCCGGCTGGCTCACCGACCCGTGGGCGCAGAAGGTGGCCGCGATCCTGGTGAACACCTGGGCCGGCGTGCCGTTCATGATGATCTCGCTGCTCGGCGGCCTGCAGTCGATCCCGGCCGAGCTGTACGAGGCCGCCGAGATGGACGGCGCCACCCGCTGGCAGCAGTTCCGTTACGTCACCATGCCCGGGCTGCGGACCGTCTCCTCCACCGTCGTGCTGCTCGGCGTGATCTGGACCTTCAACCAGTTCAACGTCATCTTCCTGCTCTTCGGCTCCGGCGCCCCGGACGCCCAGCTGCTGGTCACCTGGGCCTACCGCCTCGGCTTCGGCCAGATCCCCCGCGACTATGCCGGGTCCGCCGCGTACGGCGTGATCCTGCTGTCCATCCTGATCGTCTTCACCGCCTTCTACCGGCGCTGGCTCGCCCGCAACGAGCAGGCCAACGGCTGAGGCCCCGGACCCAGTTGACCCACGAAGGCAGGTAACCCGATGAGCACCACCACCGAACGCCCCGCCGCCGCGGCGACCGCGGCCCCGACCGCCCGGCCGGCGAAGTTCCGGCCGCGCGGCGAGAGCAGCCCGCTGGCCAAGGCGCTGTCCCACGGCGTCCTGATCCTGGCCGGACTGATCGCGCTGTTCCCGGTCGCGTGGATCCTGTTCGTCTCGCTCGGGCCGGACAAGAACGACTACCTCCACCCCGGCGACATCTTCGGCAAGCTCACGCTGTCGAACTACCAGCAGGTGCTGGGCGACACCGACTTCTTCACCTGGTTCGGCAACTCCTTGCTGGTCGCCGGTATCACCACCGTGTTCGGCGTCATGCTCGCCGCCACCGCCGGGTACGCCGTGTCCCGGATGAAGTTCCCCGGGCACAAGCCGCTGATGTGGTCGCTGCTGGTCACCCAGATGTTCCCGATCGCGGTGCTGATCGTGCCGATGTACACCATGCTCTCCGCGCTCGACCTGCTGGACAGCTACGCCGGCCTGATCCTGGTCTACTCGACCACCACCGTGCCGTACTGCGCCTGGCTGCTGAAGGGCTACTTCGACACCATCCCGGTGGAGATCGACGAGGCCGGCCGGGTCGACGGGCTCAGCCCCTTCGGCACCTTCTGGCGGCTGGTGCTGCCGCTCGCCCGCCCGGGCCTGGCGGTCGCGGCCTTCTACTCCTTCCTCACCTACTGGGCCGAGGTGCCGTTCGCCTCCACCTTCATGCTCAGCTCCGACAAGTACACGCTGGCCGTCGGCCTGCAGAGCTTCGTCAGCGAGCACGACGCCCAGTGGAACCTGATGGCCGCGACCGCGGTGCTGATCGCGATCCCGTCCGCGGCCTTCTTCTACCTGGTGCAGCGCCACCTGGTCACCGGCCTGACCGCCGGTGCCTCCAAGTCGTAACGCTCCACGAAGTCCCGGCACTTCGCGAGGCCCTTGCGCTCCTCGAAGACACAGCGCTCCCCGCTCCTCTAGTCCCCAAGGGATACCGTCCATGACCCAGAACCTGGCCGACACCTCCCGGCCTGCCGCCGACACCGCTCACGAGGCGAACGTCAGCGCGTCCAGAGGCTGGTGGCGGGACGCGGTCATCTACCAGGTGTACCCGCGCAGCTTCGCCGACTCCAACGGCGACGGCATGGGCGACCTGCCGGGCATCCGCAGCCGCCTGCCGTACCTGCGCGACCTCGGCGTGGACGCCGTCTGGCTCTCCCCGTTCTACGCCTCGCCGCAGGCGGACGCGGGCTACGACGTCGCCGACTACCGCGCGGTGGACCCGATGTTCGGCACCCTGCTGGACGCCGACGCCCTGATCCGGGAGGCCCACGGGCTGGGGCTGCGGATCATCGTCGACCTCGTGCCCAACCACTCCTCGGACCAGCACGAGTGGTTCCAGCGCGCCCTGCGCGAGGGCCCCGCGTCCCCGCTGCGCGACCGCTACCACTTCCGCCCCGGCAAGGGCGAGAACGGCGAACTGCCGCCCAACGACTGGGAGTCCATCTTCGGCGGCCCGGCCTGGACCCGCACCGAGAACCCGGACGGCACCGCCGGCGACTGGTACCTGCACCTGTTCGCCCCGGAGCAGCCCGACTTCAACTGGGAGAACCCGGCCGTCGCCGACGAGTTCCGCTCGATCCTGCGGTTCTGGCTCGACATGGGCGTGGACGGCTTCCGCATCGACGTCGCCCACGGCCTGGTCAAGGCCCCCGGCCTGCCCGACCTCGGCGGCGCCGACCAGCTCAAGCTGCTCGGCAACGACGTCATGCCGTTCTTCGACCAGGACGGCGTGCACGAGATCTACCGCAGCTGGCGCAAGATCCTCGACGAGTACCCGGGCCAGCGGATCGGCGTCGCCGAGGCCTGGACCCCGACCGTCCAGCGCACCGCCAACTACGTCCGCCCCGACGAGCTGCACCAGGCCTTCAACTTCCAGTACCTGGGCACCGATTGGGACGCCACCGCGCTGCGCGAGGTGATCGACCTGTCGCTCGACTCGATGCGCCCGGTCGACGCCCCCACCACCTGGGTGCTGTCCAACCACGACGTCACCCGGCACGCCACCCGCTTCGCCAACGAGCCGGGCCTGGGTACCCAGATCCGCACCCCCGGTGACCGTTCGCTGGGTCTGCGCAGGGCCCGTGCCGCCACGCTGCTGATGCTCGCGCTGCCCGGCTCCGCTTACGTCTACCAGGGCGAGGAGCTCGGCCTGCCGGACGTCACGGACCTGCCGGACGAGGTCCGCCAGGACCCGTCCTTCTTCCGCCAGGCCGGCCAGGACGGCTACCGCGACGGCTGCCGCGTCCCGATCCCGTGGTCCGGCACCGAGGCCCCGTACGGCTTCGGACCGGTGGCGGGCGGGCCGTCCTGGCTGCCGCAGCCGGCCGAGTGGGCCGCGCTCAGCGTCGAGGCGCAGACCGGCGACCCGACCTCCACCCTGGAGCTGTACCGCAGCGCGCTGGCCGTCCGCCGTGCGCAGCCCGACCTGGGCGCGGGTACCGAGGTCGAGTGGCTGGACGCCCCCGAAGGCACCCTGGCCTTCCGCCGCGGCTCCTTCGTCTGCACCGTGAACACCACCGGTGAGCCGGTGCGGATAGCGGCGCCCGGTCGACTGCTGCTCGGCTCGACCGAACTCGTGGTGGACGGTGGCGAGACGGTGCTCGCTCCGGACAGCACCGGCTGGTGGGCGGTCTGACGTGGGTGCAATAGGCTCTGGGCCCGTGACTACGGCGCGACTCTCAGACATCGCGGCGCAGGCGGGGGTCAGCGAAGCCACCGTCTCCCGCGTACTCAACGGCAAGGCGAACGTCTCCGCCGCGACCCGGCAGACCGTGCTGGCGGCGCTCGACGTGCTCGGCTACGAGCGGCCGACCCGGCTGCGCCAGCGCAGCGCCGGGCTGATCGGGCTGATCACGCCGGAGCTGAGCAACCCGATCTTCCCCGCGCTGGCGCAGGTGATCGAGCAGGTGCTCAGCCGGCACGGCTACACGCCGGTGCTGTGCACCCAGACGCCGGGCGGGTCCACCGAGGACGAACTGGTCGAGATGCTGGTCGACCGGGGCGTGGCGGGCATCGTCTTCGTCTCCGGGCTGCACGCCGACAGCACGGCCGACCACGACCGCTACGCCCGGCTGGCCGGGCGCGGGGTGCCGTTCGTGCTGATCAACGGCTACAGCGAGCGGATCGACGCGCCGTTCATCTCGCCGGACGACCGGGCCGCGATGTGGATGGCCGTCCAGCACCTGGCCGAACTCGGGCACGAGCGGATCGGGCTGGCGGTCGGGCAGCGGCGGTACGTGCCGGTGCTGCGCAAGATCGAGGGCTTCACGGCCGCGATGCGCGAGGTGCTCGGGCGCAGCCAGGAGGAGGCGGAGGAACTCGTCCACCACACGCTGTTCAGCGTGGAGGGCGGGCACGCGGCGGCCGGCGCGCTGCTCGACAAGGGCTGCACGGCGATCGTCTGCGGGAGCGACATGATGGCGCTCGGGGCGATCCGGGCGGTGCGGCAGCGCGGGCTGTCGGTGCCGCAGGACGTGTCGGTGGTCGGCTTCGACGACTCGCCGCTGATCGCCTTCACCGAGCCGCCGTTGACCACGATCCGCCAGCCGGTCGAGGCGATGGCCACGGCGGCGGTGGACGCGCTGCTGGAGGAGGTCGGCGGGAACGCCGCCCAGCGCGGGGAGTTCATGTTCCAGCCGGAGCTGGTGATGCGCGGGTCCACCGGGGCCTGCGCACGCTGACCCCTGGTACCGGGTGGTGGTACTCAACTGACGGGCCCCGGAGGGCGGTTGCTCTCCGGGGCCCGTCGGCGTGCGTCTGCTCGACCGTGCGGTCCGGTCAGCCCTCCTGGACGGCCGGGCGGTCGGCGGTGAGCCGGTGGCCGTCGGCCGCGTCGCCGGTCCTGGTCTCGGTGCGGCGGCCGCGGGCCAGGTAGTCGCGCAGGATCAGTTCGACCGCGTCCTGCGGGCTTTTGGTGCCGGAGAGCAGCATCGCGTCTATCGCGAGGTTCGCGTCGAGCGTGATGGTGACCTGGGCCATGCTGATTCCTCCTCGGGTGCAGAGCAGCAGCATGCCCGTCGGGGCGGGGTTTCACCATGCGAATACGCCGAAACCCCGGGGAGGAGCGACCAGACTCTCCCCGGGGGTGGCGGGTGGTCAGCGTTCGGATGACGGCTGACAGATGTTGAATTCTGTTATCTGAAATCTGTTACCTGTCAGCTGTTCGCTGTTGTCCGTCAGCTGTGGGCCCGTGGGCTGCGGGCCCGTGGGTTGTGGGCGTCTGGGCCCGTGGGCCGTTGCTCAGACCCGGCCGGCGAAGTCCGGGGCCCAGTTGGCGATGGTCTGCTCGCGCACGCCCGAGCTCGGGTTGGCCGCCTCGATGTACTTGCCGCCGCCGATGTAGATCGCGACGTGGTACACGCCGGAGTTCTGGCCGTTGTTCGACCAGAACAGCAGGTCGCCCGGCTGCAGGCTGTCCAGCGAGACGTGGGTGCTGGCGGCGGCCTGGTCGGCGGCGACGCGCGGGATGTTGATGCCCGCGGCGCGCAGCGCGGCCTGGGTCAGGCCGGAGCAGTCCCAGCCGCCGTTGCCGGTGCCGCCGTAGACGTAGGCCTGGCCGACCTTGGACTCGGCGAAGGACACCGCGGCGGCCATGCTGCCGGTGGCGGCCTGGGCGACCGGCTTGGCGACCGGCTTGGCAGCGGGCTTCGAGGCCGGCTTCGAGGCCTGGGTCTGGGCGATCGGCTTGGCGTTCACGGCACCGCCGTTCGCGGCCTGGCCGGCCTTCTGGGAGCGGTTGAACCAGCCGAAGTTCGAGCCGGAGGTGGACGAGGAGGACTTGTCGGCCTGGGCCTTGTCGCCGTCGCCGAAGGTCAGGTGCTGGCCGGGGTAGATGGTGTCCGGGCCCTCGGTCAGGGTGGCGCGGTTGAGGTCGTACAGGTGCTGCCAGCCGCCCTGGACGTTGTTCTTCGAGGCGATCGAGGACAGCCAGTCGCCCTCGACGACGGTGTAGTCGGTGGAGGACTGCGCCTGCTCCTGGGCGGGCGCGGCCGGCTTGGCGGGCTTCGCGGCCGGGGCCTGGCTCTGCGCGGGCTTGGCGGCGGGCTTGGCGGCCGTGCCGGCGGAAGTGTCGACGGCGGCCGGGGCGCCACCCTTGGTCAGGCCGGCCTGGACCGAGCAGACGGGCCAGGCGCCCGGGCCCTGCGAGGCGAGGACCTTCTCGGCGATGGCGATCTGCTGGTCCTTGGTGGCCTGGTTGGCCTCCGGGGCGTACGCGGTACCGCCGAAGGCGGCCCAGGTGCTGGAGGTGAACTGCAGGCCGCCGTAGAAGCCGTTGCCGGTGTTGATGCTCCAGTTGCCGCTGCTCTCGCACTGGGCGACCTTGTCCCAGGTGGCGACGGGGGCGGCGTTGGCGGTGCCGGTGGTGAGGCACGGGATGGTGAGACCGACACTCGCGACGCCGATGGCGGCGATCACGCGACGGGTACGGCCGGACGGGCGGGCGCCGTTGGTGGGCAGCATGAAGACGCGGTCCTCTCCCACGCCTGCGAGGTGAGCTGTCGGATTCGGGCTGGAGTTGCCCGGCCGCGCTGTGGACGCGGCTTCACCCCTAGCCCTGGACCGTTCCGAGGAGCGGCCCGGGGCGACTTACCTGTGGTTCCCCCGCTCCTGCCGTGGTGCGTTTTCGCGCTGCCAGGACATCCGACGGCAGGACTCGGCGTTGCGGATGAACTGGGTCCGTGTGGTTACGAACTGGGGAGCACGTTAAGCGGACTTAAGTTCAAACTGCAAATATCTGTGACGCGCATCACGGTTTAGTGGAAACTGTCAAATTGGACACGGATCATGATCGTAAATGATCGTTTTTCAGCAACGCTGCTGTGGATTCCCGCAATTGTCTCCGCTTCAGAAGTGAAGTGACGGAGTGTAGAAGTGTGCGATGGCGCGTCGGGCGCAACAGGGGAGTAGTCGTGAATCGAGCGCCGGAATGCGCGCCCGGCATTTACGCTCAAAAGCGACAAAACGGACATAGCGGCCTATTGGCCGTTATGCTTCTGTAACTCCCGAAGCTCCTGTAATTCCCGTACCTGGACAAGCTGCGGGGCGAGCCGAAGAAAATGAACGAGGGCGGGTGGAGGAGCGGCGGAAAGGGCGGGCCGCAGGGCAGGCCGGTGCAAGCCGAAGGGCCCGGAACGCAGTCGTTCCGGGCCCTTGGGTACGGCGGGGAGTGTGTGACGGCGGTCGCGGGCCGCCCGCTAGGCCTCCACGGACCCCTGGGCGGCCGCGTGGGCGCCGCGGGAGCCCTCCTGGGCCCCGGCGGCGGCCGCGGCCTCCGCCTCGGCCCGGGCCAGCTCCTCCGGCGTCGGCGTCGGCAGTGCGGCCAGGTAGGTGGAGGCGATCAGCTGACCGACGGCCGGGTAGGCGCCCAGCGGCGCGGCCGACGGGCAGCCGGTCTCCTCGGCGGCCGTGGCGAGCAGCTCCGAGTCCGCCTCGGGCCCGATCACCAGCGGGGCCAGCGCGGGGCGCTGGGAGCCGGTCTCCTTGAGGTGGTTGACGGCGTCGGCCACCGAGCCGGGGACGTCGAGTGCCGCGGCGACGACCGGGACGGCCAGTCGGGCGGCCAGCAGCACGCCGGTGATGCCGGCCGCGGCGGCCGCGTCCTCGCCGCCGACGGTGGTCAGGACCACGCCGTCCGCGGCGGTCGCGATGGCGAACAGCCGGGCCCGGTCGGCCCGGGCCAGCCCGGCCTCGGACAGCCGCACGTGCACGGCCTCGGCCAACAGCGGGTGCGGGCCCAGTGTGTCGGTGACGGTCGCGCCGTACTCGGCGGCGAGGGCGTGAAGCCCGGTCAGGAAGTCGTGCGGCCCGGGCACCAGCGGCACCACGACGGGCGCCGCCAGGCCGGCCTCGGCGGCCTCGGCCAGCAGCTCGGCGACGGTGCGGTCCTCCCCGCCCTCGCCCTCGGCGTCGCCGGTCGGGAGGTAGCCGACCGCGGCCTGGACGCCGGCGTGCTCGCTGCGGACGATCGAGAGCAGTTCCTCGACGACCGAGCGGGACTCGGGCCCGGCGGTCGCGGGTACGGCGAGCACCAGGGCCGGCGAGCCGGTGCGGATCTCGGGGCGCTCGGGACGGCGATGGCGCCCCCGCGCACGGGAGCCTGGAGTGCGGACGGGCAGTGGCGCGCCCGGGATGGCTGCGGTGCTCATGCCGGAGATCGTAGGACATCAGCCCGTCAGGGCTGCAGTCGGCTGCCGTACGGGTTTCGGGTGGTCGCGGTGCGAGGGTCGTGTCTCCGCCGTCCCGGTCCGGGCGGTTTGCCTACAATCCGGACATTCCTCACCCAACCCCGGCGCGGACGCACGTAGTTGCCTCGACGTGTCCCGTGGGGCGTCGCGTTGCACCTGTGGCGCGTGAGATGTCTCACAGTCGAAGGGCGGCCTGACGGAGGGTCACGGCGGTGCGACTCCCGGCGTTCGAAGATCAACATTCAGCGGGGGGCCGCTCACGGCCGGTTATCGAGATCTCGTCGATTCAGTCGGCTATGTCCGTTTACGTACCGTCAGGAGAAGGGTCCGTGAAGAGTTCGAGGCCGCCGGCAAAAGGCCTCGTGCACCTGCAATGTCCCGTGCTGATGCACGTGCACTGCGGCTATCATCGCGTCAAGTGAGGCGTTGTGCCGGACCGGTACGGGGCCGGTCCGCTCCTTCGACGGTGCCGGGGCGCCGCGCTGGACGACAACTCCGGAGCTCTTCGGGAGACTTCTATGCACGACTCGCAGGACACGCACGGCTCGAACCACGCCTACAACGGGATGGCCGCCGCCGACCTCAGGGGGGTGGTCTGGCAGAAGAGCCGACACAGCAACTCCCAGGGCAACTGCGTCGAGTTCGCGGCCCTGCCCGGCGGCGACGTGGCGATGCGCAACTCGCGCTTCCCGGACGGTCCGGCGCTCATCTACACCCGGGCCGAGATCGCCGCCTTGCTGCTGGGGGCCAAGGACGGGGAGTTCGACCACCTGGCGGTCTGACCGGTCGCCGCTTCACCATCGGGGGGCCGTCGTGGGTGCTGACACCACGACGGCCTTTGTCTTTTCCCCGCGGGCGCTCCCGCGGGTGGGGCCGGGCCGGGTCGTGCCTGGCCGGGGCCTGTAACGCGCGGGCCAGGGTCTCCAGTGCGCGGGCCGGGGCCTGTGACGCGCAGGTCCGGGCGCGTGGCGCACGGGTCGGAGTGCCCGGCGTGGGGTGCCGGAGGCGGAGGCGGAGGCGGAGGCGGTCCGGTGTCGAAGGGCCCGAGGGGCCGGCGGAAGGGCCCGGGGCGTGGTCCTCCCGGGTCGTCCCCGAGCCGGCCGCGCGCCGCACGGCGCTAGGCCGAGCGCCGGTGCCGTCCACCGATTTCGACACGTCCGTCGAGTCCGCCGCCCTGGGCCGGCTCCGCCTCGAACATGGCCCAGACCACCTTGCCGCTGCCCAGAGGGTGCCAGCCCCAGGAGCGGCTGAACGACTCCACCAGGTGCAGCCCCCGGCCGGATTCGGCGACGAAGTCCGCCTCCCGGGCGATCGGTCCGATGCTGCTCGGATCGCTCACCGCGCAGACCACCTGGGGTGCGCGGTGCACCAGGCTTATTCGGATCGGCAGCCGCCCCTCCAGGGTCGGCTGTACGGGAAAGTCGTACTCGCCCGGGCGGCCGCCCGACGGGTCGGGCCCTGCACCGATCGCATGCCGGAGCGCGTTGGTCACGAGTTCCGAGGCCACCAGCGCGACATCGTCGAACAGCTCCATCAGGCCCCAGCGCTGAAGAGCGGTCCGGGCGAAGTCGCGCGCGGTTCTCACGGCTTCGAAGCGAGGAGCGAGCGTACAGGTGACCACATGGGGGTCAACCGCCAAAGCCGTACCGGTGCTCATGAAGAGCTCCTCCCATAAGGGGGCGGACACGGCTGGACCCGCCGGGGTCATGCCGGTCACCTCCGACTCGCTCGGCCGCTCGGCCGCCCCCTCGACCAGGCGCGCGCGCACTCGAACGCCCGATGACGCGGGGGACGCCGCCGGGTCGGTGCACGGAGTCGCGCGTGGGGTCGACGCGGAGCCCGCGGGATTGCCAGGGATGTGCAGGTGCACGTGCACCATGGTGGTGTGCGCTCACTGCAGATGCAAGAGTCGATTCACGTGCAGTCGCACTATTGGCATATGCAAGCGCCGGATGCACGTGCATCCTGGTGTGCGGAGTGCAGAACTGATAGGAACATCCGTCAGTATCGGCACCGTGAGCGCTCAACTGATGGCAGACTGTGCGCTGTTTGCCCTAGGTGGAGGTTTCGACCGCATGACCACAGTTCAGCCGGGCGGCGGCTCGATGGTCCGCCGGATCCTCCTCGGCTCCCAGCTGCGCCGCTTGCGCGAGGCGCGCGGCATCACCCGTGAGGACGCGGGCTACGCGATCCGCGCCTCCGAGTCCAAGATCAGTCGCATGGAGCTCGGCCGCGTCAGCTTCAAGGAGCGCGACGTCGCCGACCTGCTCAGTCTGTACGGCGTGGACGACGGCCTGGAGCGGGAGGCCCTGCTCGGGCTGGTCCGCGAGGCCAACAAGTCCGGCTGGTGGCACAGCTTCAACGACGTGCTGCCGGGCTGGTTCCAGACCTACGTGGGACTGGAGGAGGCCGCCCAGCTGATCCGCACCTACGAGGTGCAGTTCATCCCCGGACTGCTGCAGTCCGAGGAGTACGCGCGGGCGGTTTTCGGCCAGAGCCGGCCGGTCATCAGCGAGGAGGAGGTCGAGCGGCGGGTCAGCCTCCGCTTGCGCCGCCAGAAGCTGCTGACCGAGGGCGCCAACCCGCGGCTGTGGGCGGTGATCGACGAGGCTGCGCTGCGCCGGCCGGTCGGCGGGCCCAAGGTGATGCGCGGTCAGGTGCAGTACCTGATCGACGTCGCCGAGCAGGCCAACGTGGTGATCCAGGTCATGCCGTTCCGCTTCGGCGCGCACGCCGGTGAGTCCGGCGCGTTCACCATCCTGCGCTTCCCGGAGCAGGACCTCGCGGACGTGGTTTACCTGGAGCAGCTCACCAGCGCGCTCTACCTGGACAAGCGGGACGACGTCGACGCCTACATCCAGGTCATGGAGCGGCTCTGCGTGGACAGCCTCACGCCCGAGCGCACCATAGACCTGCTGGCCTCGATCCTGAAGGAACGCTGAGTTCCTGCCCGGCGGGGCCGCTCGGGCCCCACCGCAGGTCGTCAGCCGAGTGACCGCCCAGCCGCCCATCCGCCGTCAGCCGCGGGCCGGCGGCCGTTCGCGTTCCGGTGGCAGCGCCTGCGGCGGGCAGCCCAGCTCCCAGGGCAGGTCATAGCGGCGGAACAGGTCGGCCCGGATCGGCGCCAGCGGGATCTCCGCGCCCGGCAGCAGCACGCCGATGCAGCCGCCCATCAGCGCGCTGCGCAGCACCGCGTGCTCGGCCGCCGGGTCCGGCGCGCCCCAGTCGTGCAGCAGGCCCTGGAGGATGGCACCGAGTTGCTGCTGCTCCGGGTCCTGCACGAAGGCGCCGGTGTCCGGGTCGAGGATCAGTGCCAGGTGCGAACGCATCACCCGCGGGTGGTCCAGCGCGAGCGCGAGGACGGCGTCGATGGCGCGGGCCAGCCGGGCCTCGGGCGAGGCGTCCGGCGGCAGTTCGGCCAGTGCGCCGGACAGCGTCTGGTGCATCATCCGGTGCGTAGCGGACTGCATCAGCAGCCGTTTGCCGTCGAAGTAGTACGAGAGCAGGCCGCGGGCGAGCCCGGCCCGCTCGGCGATGTCGGTCAGCGTGGTGCCCGCGTAACCACGCTGGTCAACCAGCTCGACGGTGGCCCGCATGATGCGTCGGCGGGAGCGTTGCCGCATCTCCTCATTGACCGAATCCCCGCGAGGTGCCATCGTGTCTGCTCCGAACGTTCGTTGGCTCCGAGCCAATATACTTGCGGAGCCGGCAGCCGCGCTGTGGAACCGTGCCCTGACGGGCGCTGCCCGCGCGGCCGGGTGCGAAGACGGCCGGCTCCACCAACACGGGGGTTTGGTGGAGCCGGCGCCAGCGGCCGACGACCAGGGGTCGGTCGTGGGCGAGGGCCAGTGCGGGTCAGTGCTCGGTCAGGACTCCGGTCCGGGCCGCGGTCGGCCCGACAGGCGGATAATCATAATCCGGCACCGACGCGGGAGTTGAATTCCGGCGCCGGTCCACCAGGGCGCCCACCGCGGCGACCAGCAGGCCGACCATCGCGACCGCGGTGACGAAGACGAGCGCCGGCCGGTAGCCGTCCAGCTGGGCCTGCGGGCTGTCGCCGCCCGCGCTGCCGGCTGTGATCATGGCGGTCGCCCCGGCCAGCACCACGGCGGTTCCGACCTGGATCGCGGTGTTCACCAGGCCCGAGGCCAGGCCCTGCTCCTCGTCGGCCACGCCGTTGGTGGCGGCGATGTTCACCGAGGGGAAGGCGAGCGCGAAGCCCACGCCGAGTAGCAGCATCGAGGGCAGCACCAAGGCCGGGTAGGAGCTGTGCTCGTCCAGGCGCAGGAACAGGGCGAAGGCGGCGACCAGGGCCAGCAGGCCGATCGGCAGCAGCCGGCCGGTGCCGAAGCGGTCCACGATCGGGCCCATGAACGGCGCCGAGAGCGCGATGAACGCGCCGGCCGGCAGCAGCCCCAGGGCCATCTGCAGGGCCGACCAGCCGAGCAGGTGCTGCAGGTAGAGGGTCACCACGAACTGGAAGCCGCCGTACGCGCCGGTCATCGCGAAGGCGACCACGTTGGCCCGGGCGACGGAGCCGTTGCGGAAGATGCCCAGCCGGACCAGCGGGTGGGCGGTACGGCTCTCGATCAGCAGGAAGGCGGCGGCCAGCGCGATCACCACGGCCATCGAGCCGAGGGTGCGCAGGCTCAGCCAGCCGGCGCCCTGGGCCTCGGTGACGGTGAACACCAGCAGCAGGACGGTCGTGGTGCCAGTGATCGCGCCGAGCACGTCGTAGCCGCCCTTGGCGGGCTCCTCGGTCTGGCGGGGGAGCAGGCGGACGGCGAACGCCAGGGCGAGCAGCGCGACCGGGACGGGCATCAGGAAGGTCCAGCGCCAGCCGACCGAGGTGAGCAGGCCGCTCAGCACCAGGCCGAGGGAGAAGCCGCTGGCCCCGCAGGTGGTGTAGATGGACAGCGCCCGGTTGCGGGCCGGGCCCTCGGCGAACGTCGTGGTGATGATCGACAGGCCGGCCGGGGCGGTGAAGGCGGCGCTGACGCCCTTGAGGAAGCGGGCCGCGATCAGCAGGCCGCCGTCGTCGACCAAGCCGCCGACCAGCGAGGCGGCGGCGAAGGCGGACAGGGCGACCAGGAAGACCCGGCGTCGGCCGAGCAGGTCGGCGGCGCGTCCGCCGAGCAGCAGCAGGCCGCCGTAGCCGAGCACGTAGCCGGAGACCACCCACTGCAGGGTGGAGGTCGAGAGGTGGAGCTCTGAGCCGATGGAGGGGAGGGCGACGCCCACCATCGAGACGTCCAGGGCGTCCAGGAACATGGCGGCGCAGAGCACGATCAGGGTGCCCCAGAGGCGGGGTGTCCAGTTCAGCCCGCTGGTTGACGGGGCGTCGGGTGACGTGACGGTCGCGGTGGTCATGGGGAGGACAGTACATGCACATGCATTCAATGCAAATGAATAACATGTGAATGCATAAATTTCCGATGCACGTGCTAGGGTGGCGGCGTGGCTGAACTCGACCCCCGAGTGCTCGATTCGCCGGCGGAGGCCGGCCTCGTCGCGGAATGGCGCGAGCTGCTGGCCCGCCATGCCGCCACGGCCTGCCTGCTCGACCGCGAACTGGGCGACAAGTACGGGCTGGGCATGAGTGAGTTCGAGGTGCTGGAACGCTTGGTGGAGGGGTGCGAGGCGGACGGTCGCCACGCGCTGCGGGTGGCCGAGCTGGCGCCCACCGTTCATCTGAGCCAGAGCGCGCTGTCCCGGCTGATCGCCCGGCTGGAGAAGAGCGGACTGGTCACCCGGGCCATGTGCGAGAGCGACCGGCGGGGCATCATGCTGACCCTGACCGAGGCCGGACGGGAGCGCTACGAGCAGGCCAGGCCGCTCCACCGCGAGGTGCTCGGACTGACCCTCGGCGAGCCGCTCGGGCCGGTCTGCGGGGAGCCTACCGCGGACTGACCCCGGTGGGCTGACTCGGCGTCAACTGTGCGCTCAGAGCAGGGAGTTGAGTCCCGGGGCGACGGCCAGCAGGACGGCCGCGGCGGGCGCGGCGAGGGCGAACAGGGTCAGCCGCAGCCGGTGCGGGACGGACAGCCGCGGGCGGCCCGCGAGCAGCCGGTCGACCCGCTTCGGGGACTGCGCCAGACCGGGCGGGCAGGAGCCGAACACCCCGCGGTCCAGGTTGAGTTCGGCCAGCGCGAGGGCGGTGGTGTGCCGGCCGTGACGTCGTGCGGCCCGGTCGTCGGCCGCCAGCTCGATCAGCTCCGCCACCTGGTCCCGGAAGGCACTGAACACGCCGACGCCGGGGAAGCCGGAGGCGAGCGCCTGGGCGAACTGCTGGAGCAGGTGGTGACGGGCCCGGACATGGCCGCGCTCATGGCTCAGCACGGCCGCCAGCTCCCGGTCGGTGAGCTGCTGGAGAGCGCCGGTGGTGACCACCAGGCGGGAGTCCGGTCCGGGCAGCGACCAGGCTTCGGGGCGGACGTTCTCCAGTACCACCAGCCGCTCCCGGCGGCTCCGGGCGGCCGCGATCGCCTCGGGCAACTCCGGTGCACGGGTCGCCAGTTGGGCGTGTCGGCGGTCGCGCAGGGCCTTGGCCGTACGGGCCTCGCGGCTGAGCGCCAGCACCGTCTGCAGGGCGCCGGCCGCCAGCACCACGGCGCACAGCCGACCCCAGCCTTCGGCGTCCTGCAGGCCGTACGCGGCCTCCACGCCGTGCGGGGCGCCCGCGAACACCAGGGCGCGCAGCTCGGGCATGGCGGCGGAGGCGGCGAGGACCAGACCCAGTGCGCAGCACAGCAGTACGGCCACCACCAGGCACTGCCACACCAGCAGCGCCAGCACGGGTTCGCGCTCCACCCAGCGGGCCCGGGCCAGCCGGCGGGGCGCGACGGTCGAGAGCAGCAGTCCGAGCACCAGCAGGCCGATCAGGGCGGTCATCCCAAGGGCTCCCCGAGTATGCAGGGAACGCGACAATGCGCTCCCTGCCAACCTATGCGCTGGGGACGCCCGGTGGAACGGCTTTCGGCCGGCCAGTGACCAACGCCACGCGTGGGTGCGGCGCTTGGGCGGTGTCCGGACCGGGAGGGAAGGGCGGCGCGCGGGTGTCGGGGCGGGCGTCACATGGTCAGGAGCATGGCGAACATGCCGATGCCCATGGTGAGTCGGCAGGCCTGCGGCAGGCCGGCAGTGCCGAGGACGAGGGTGCCGGCGGGGGTGCGCAGCAGCCGGGCGCCGACCCAGAGGGAGTACCCGCCGAAGTAGAGCAACAGGGCGCCCGTCAGCAGTGGAGCGCCGAGAGTGGCGGCGTGGTGGTGGTGTCCGCCGACGGAGGCGGTCATCGCCAGGGCCATGTACGTCATGGCGAGCGCGCCGACCGCGTGGTGCAGCCGGTGTGCCCGGCCGGTGGGGGCGTAGAGGGCGGCGAGCAGGAAGGCGGCGGCGGGGAGGCCGAACAGTCCGGCCCAGACGCCGGCCGGGACGGTGGCGCCGGTGACGGCCATCGCCGCCATGCCGAGCCCCATCAGTGCCTCGGCGGCGTCGGACTCCCGGGCGAGCAGCCGGCGGGCGGCGCCGGGGCCGGGGGCGGGGACGCCGACCGGGGTGCAGGGGGAGTGCCGCAGGCGGGTCAGGCAGTAGCCGCCGGCGGTGGCGGTGAGCAGGGCGAGGAGCCAGTTGACCAGGGTGGGTCCGTGCAACGGCAGCCTCCCGGGGCGGCGGGCGGCGAACAGTGGACGGCGAACAGTGGACGGCGAACAGATGACAGATGACAGCTGACGAAATCTGTTGGTCGTCATCCGTTGTCCGTCAGCTGTTCGCTGTCATCCGCCCGCCGACACCCGTCCGCAGCGACGGTCGTCCCGTCCACGATCACCGCTCCGCCCCCGGCGGGACCAGGGCGCGTACGGGGGCGCACTGTGGTGCCCACCGTGGTGCGGCCATCCCCACGCACCCCGCTCCGCCGCACCCGACCCGTCCCGCTCCACCGGGGGCCGTCGGTCGCCTCAGCCCTGGAGCCGCCCCGAGGCGACCACCCGGCTGAGGAACCGCCGGGTCCGCCCCTCCCGCGGATCGCCGAACACCTGCTCCGGCGGCCCCTGTTCGAGCACCACCCCGCCGTCCAGGAAGCAGACCTGGTCGGCGACCTCCCGTGCGAAGCCCATCTCATGGGTGGAGAGGACCATCGTCATCCCCTGCTCCTTGAGGTCCCGCACCACCGACAGCACCTCCCCGACCAGCACCGGGTCGAGCGCCGCGGTGATCTCGTCGAGCAGCAGCAGCCGGGGCCCGGCCGCCAGCGCCCGCACGATGGCGACCCGTTGCTGCTGTCCGCCGGAGAGCCGGTCCGGGTACTCCTTCGCCTTCGCCGCCAGCCCGAGCCGGTCCAGCAGCTCCAGCGCCCTCGCCTCGGCCTCCGCCCGTCCGACCCGGTGCACCCGGCGCGGTGCGAGCGTGATGTTCTCCAGCACCGTCATGTGCGGGAACAGGTTGTACGACTGGAACACCACGCCGATCCGGCGCCGTACGGCGTCCTCGTCCGCACGCGGGTCGGTGATCTCCTCGCCGTCCAGGAAGATCGCCCCGTCGTCGATCCCCTCCAGCAGGTTGACGCACCGCATCAGCGTCGACTTCCCGGAGCCGGACGCCCCGATCAACGCCGTCACCGAGTGCTCGGGCACGGCCAGGTCCACATCGCGCAGCACCACCTGGCCGCCGAAGGTCTTGCGCACCGACTCCAGCCGGAGCACCTCAGCGCCACTCATACCGAACCTCCCTGCAACTGCCGACGGTTCATCCGGGTGGTCAGCCAGTCGGCGAACCGGGTCAGCGGAACGGTCAGCACGATGAACACCAGCCCCGCCACCAGGTACGGCGTGAAGTTGAACGAGTGCGCCGCGATGATCTTCGCCGCGTACACCGCGTCGATCGCGCCGCCGATCGAGACCAGCCCGGTGTCCTTCTGCAGGCTGACCAGGTTGTTGAGCAGCGGCGGCACCACCCGCCGCACCGCCTGCGGCAGCACCACGTACCGCATCGCCTGGGCGTTGGTCAGCCCCAGCGACCGCGCCGCGGCCCGCTGGCTCGGGTGCACCGACTCGATGCCCGAGCGGAACACCTCCGAGACGTACGCCGAGTACGTCAGCACCAGCGCGGCCCCGCCGAGCAGCAGCGGATCGGTGGTCACCCCGCTGAGCCGTAGCGCCGGCACCCCGGTGATCATCACCAGCAGGCAGATGATCATCGGCAGCCCGAGGAAGAAGTCCACGTACGCGGTGGCCAGCAGCCGCACCGGCAGGAACACCGGCCCGCGCAGCGTCCGCAGTACCGCCAGAAGCAGGCCGAACACCAGGATCAGCACCCCGCAGCCGAGCATCAGCTCCAGGTTGAGCCGCAGCCCCTTCAGCACCTCCGGCAGCGCCTGCCGCGCGTAGTCCAGGTTGAAGAAGGTCCGCCTAGTCACCTCCCAGCCGGGGGAGTTGACGATCAGCAGGTACAGCGCGACCGCCGTCAGCAGGGTCGAGGCCGTGGCGATCAGCGCCGAGCGCCGGGCCCGTCCGTGCCGGTACGCCTCGTGCGCCAGCCGCCGCTCGGACGGCCGGTACCCGTCGTCCTCCGCCGGGGCCTCGGTGACGCTGACCGGTCCGGCCGGCCCGGCGTCCCCGCTCACTTGAGCACCGGTGCCGAGACGGCGTCCGACAGCCACTGCTTCTCCAGCTCCGCCAGCGTCCCGTCCGCCCGCAGCGCGTCCACCGCCTGGGACACGCAGGCGGTCAGCTTGGAGCCCTTGTCCAGCACCAGGCCGAACTGCTCAGCCTGCGAGGCCGTCTCGAACTGCCCCACCACCTGAGCCTCCGGCACCTCGGCGCCGGTGATGTAGAAGGCCGTCGGCAGGTCCACCACCAGCGCCTCGACCTGACCGTTCTTCAGCGCGGCCTTCGCCAGGTCGTTGGAGTCGAACACGGCCGGCTGACTGTTCGGCTTGATGGTGTTGGTGATGGTGTCCAGGCTCGTGGTGCCGACCTGTGCGCCCAGCTTGGCGCCCTTCAGGTCCGCGATGCTCTTCGCGTTCGCCGCCTTGGAGTTCTTCAGCGCGATGACGGCCTGGCGCACGTCGTAGTACCCGGAGGAGAAGTCCACCGCCTGCTTGCGCTCGTCGCTGATGGACACCTGGTTGATGTCGAAGTCGAAGTCCTTGGCGCCCGGCGCGGTCGCCTTGCCGAACGGCGCGACCACCCAGCTGACCTTGTCCTTCGGGTAGCCCAGCTTGTCCGCCACGGCGTACGCCACCGCCGACTCGAAGCCCTTGCCGTTCTCCGGCTTGTCCTCGGAGAACCACGGGTCGTAGGCCGGCTTGTCGGTGCCGACGGTCAGCTTCGCGGCCGTACGCGTCGCCAACGCCCCCGGCGCGCAGCCCGCCGCGGTGCCGGCCGCGCCCGAGGCGGCGGCCCCGTCGGACTTGGCGTCCTGCGGCGCGCACGCGTTCAGCGCGGCCGCGACCACCAGGGCGGCGAGGGGCAGTACGACGGACGGCTTGCGGAGGGTCATGGCAGCTCTCCAGTGGAAGGACGGGGCAGGGCCGGGCAGGACGGGAGTAGGCGGGAGGCGCGACGGCGTGGGCCGGGCGTGCCGCGTCCCGGCGGGTCACTTCCCCCGGTGGCGGCGCCGGAACACACGCGGCATGGTCGGCGTACGGGCCCGTGTCCGCGGACGGGTCGACAACGCGTACGGGCCCGTGTCCGCGGACGGGTCGACAACGCGGACGGGTCGACGAGACGAGCGGATCAGCGACGCGGCTGGGTCAACAACGCGGCTGGGCTGACCGCTGGGGCGATAGCCGGGTCGACCGGTGGATCAACAACAGCAGCGACCGCGACCGCAACGGCCGCGCGTACGGCCGCAACAGCCGGTCTGCCGACGGGTGGGCAGCCGGAACGGGCCGTCGTGGCGTTCGGCCACCGTGATCACCGCCGGGAACATGCCGGGAGGTTCGCATCAGAACGGCGCCTCTGTCCAGGACATCCAGATCACTGTCCACATGCCGGACAAGTCGCGCCCCCGGCGCAGGTTTTCGGGCCGCAGTGGGGGCGCGCCGGAGTTTTGCCCGTCCTGACCCCCTTGAACGGGAGAACCTTTCGTACTTATGGTGTCCCCGTTGAAATAACTCCTGTCGAAGTGAGTCCACGATGCAGAATCTTTCGCCAAGGCTCGCTGCGGCGGCCGACGCCCCGGTTTCGACCCTCGCCGGCCACCCGGCGTGGCTGCGCCTGAAGGAGGCCGTCGAGACGCTGCGTCCGCTGCAGTCCAAGGACGGCTCGATCGACCTGTCCTCCGTCCAGCGGCACACCGTCGACCCCCTGGTGGCCACCGTCCGGGCCGCCGTCGAGGAGCTCGCCCCGGAGTTCCCGCACGACGCCGCCTACCTGGCCGCCGTGGACGCCGACCTCGCCAAGTGGGCCGACACCGGCTACCGGGAGCCCGACTTCCTGGACTCGCTGCTCGCCTTCCAGCCCGCCGACCAGCGCGAGGACGGCCTGGAGCACCTGGTCGTCTTCCCGATGTACACCCAGAACGGCAACCCGGACCGCAACCTGGAAGCCGTGCTGCTGCAGGTCGTGTGGCCCGACTGGCTGGCCGAGCTGGAGCGCACCCGCTTCGACAACCCGATGTTCGTGCCGATCACCTTCACGGACTTCACGGCCGGTTACGACACCAACTCCGCCGTCCTCTTCCCCGAGACGGTCGCCGTCCGCAAAGCGCCGGAACGTTTCACCTGGGGCGGCATCTTCTGCGACCGCGAGGCCGCCCGCTTCCGCGCCGTCTCCACCAGCGCCGTCCAGCAGCTCGGCCTGGAGATCCCCGCCGACGCCGAGGGCCTGCTCGAGGACCAGCAGCGTGCGCAGGAGACCTTCGTGCTGTGGGACCTCGTCCACGACCGCACCCACAGCCACGGCGACCTGCCGTTCGACCCCTTCATGATCAAGCAGCGCAGCCCGTTCTGGATGTACGGCCTGGAGGAGCTCCGCTGTGACCTCACCACCTTCAAGGAGGCGGTGAAGTTGGAGACCGAGGGCAACCCGCACGCCCGCGACGTCCAGTACGCGATCCTGTTCGACCGCCTGTTCCGCTTCCCGGTCAGCGGCGACCGCGTCCGCAACTACGACGGCCTCGGCGGCCAGCTGCTCTTCGCGTACCTGCACAAGCACGACGCGCTGCGCTGGCGCGACAACCGCCTCAGCATCGACTGGGACCGCGCCCAGCAGGTCACCAACGCGCTCTGCGGCGAGATCGAGACCCTGTACCGCGACGGAATCGACCGGCCCAAGCCGGCCCACTGGATCGCCGCCTACCAGCTGGTCTCCCGCTACCTCACCCCGCACCCGGCCTCCACCTGGGCCAAGGGCCCGGAGGCGCTGCCGCTCGACATCACCGACGGCAAGGCCCTCAACAAGGCGCTGTGCGACGCCGTGCTCCCGGACGAGTTCCCGCTGAGCATGTTCTACGAGGCCCTGTCCAAGAAGCTCGGCGGCGTCATCGCCGCCACCGCCGGCATCACCGGCGCAGGCATCCAGGGAGTTGCCGCGTGACCACCACCCCCGACACCAAGCTGGCCGGCAAGGTCATCGCCGTCGCCGGAGCCAGCGGCCCGGCCGGCCAGGCTGTGCTGCGCCGCCTCGCCGCCGACGGCGCCACCGTGATCGGTGCGGACATCGACGCCCGGCGCCTGGAGTCCGCGCTCGACGCCACCCGCATCGCGGTGCGCGGAGCCAAGGTCAGCGGCCAGGTGATCGACCTGCTCGACCCGCAGGAGGTCCACGACTGGGCCGACCACCTGGAGGCCGAGCACGGCCACGTGGACGGTCTGTTCCACCTGGTCGGCGGCTGGCGCGGCAGCAAGACCTTCTTCGACACCCGCCTGGACGACTGGGACTTCCTGCACGACACCGTCGTGCGCACCCTCCAGCACACCTCGCTGGCCTTCCAGCCCGCGCTGGTCCGCAGCCCGGCCGGCCGCTACGCGATGATCTCCGCCGCGGCCGCGCACAAGCCCACCGCGGGCGGCGCCGCCTACGCGGCCGCCAAGGCCGCCACCGAGGCCTGGACCCTCGCCATGGCCGACTCCTTCAAGAAGGAGACCACCTCCCCGGACGGCGAGCCCACCGCGGCGGCTGCCATCCTGGTGATCAAGGCGTTGGTCAGTCCTGAGATGCGGGCCGAGAAGCCGGAGGCGAAGTTCGCCGGCTTCACGGACACCGCCGACCTCGCCGGACACCTGGCGGACCTCTGGGACCGCCCCGCAGCAGAACTGAACGGACAGCACCTGTGGCTGACAGCCCGATGACCGAGCTCACCAGTACGGACGCGGTACGGCGACACGACCCCGCCGTCCGTGGCTTCGCCAGCGACAACTACGCCGGCGTGCACCCCGAGATCCTCGCCGCGATCGCCCTCGCCAACGGCGGCCACCAGGTCGCCTACGGCGAGGACGACTACACGGTGCACCTGCAGGACGTGTTCCGCCGCCACTTCGGCGAGAAGGCCGAGGCGTACCCCGTCTTCAACGGCACCGGTGCCAACGTGGTCGCCCTCCAGGCGCTGCTGCCGCGCTGGGGCGCCGTGGTCTGCGCCGAGACCGCCCACATCCACGTGGACGAGGGCGGCGCTCCGGAGAAGATGGGCGGCATCAAGCTGCACCTCGTCTCCACTCCGGACGGCAAGCTCACCCCCGAGCTGCTCGACCAGCAGGCCTGGGGCTTCGGTGACGAGCACCGCGCCCAGCCGCTCGCGGTCTCCATCACCCAGAGCACCGAGCTCGGCACCCTCTACACCGCCGACGAGATCCGCGCGATCACCGATCACGCCCACCAGCTGGGCATGCTCGTCCACGTCGACGGCTCCCGCCTGGCCAACGCGGCCGCCTCGCTCGGCCTGCCGATGCGCGCCTTCACCACGGACGCGGGCGTGGACGTGGTCTCCTTCGGCGGGACGAAGAACGGCCTGCTGCTCGGCGAGGTCGTGGTGGTGCTCAACCCGGAGCGGGTGCGCAACATCAAGTACCTGCGCAAGACCTCGATGCAGCTCGCCTCGAAGATGCGCTTCCTCTCCGTCCAGTTCGAGGCGCTGCTCTCCGGCGACCTCTACCTGCGCAACGCCGGCCACGCCAACGCGATGGCCAGCCGGCTGGAGGCGGCGGTCCGGAAGATCGACGGCGTCGAGATCGTTCGACCGGTGCAGGCGAACGCGGTGTTCGCGATCCTCCCGCGCGAGGTGAGCGAGCGGCTGCAGAAGCGTTACCGCTTCTACTTCTGGAACGAGCACACCGGTGAGGTCCGCTGGATGTGTGCTTTCGACACCACGGAGGCCGATATCGACGCCTTCGCGGCGGCCATCGCCGAGGAGATGGGCCGCGCCTGACGGTGTTCCATCTGCGGATCGTCCCGTCCCGCGACAGCAGGGCGGGGCGATTTGCATGTGGCGGGTCGGTCCCCGTACAGTTCCGGAGTCGCCGCGGGAGACCGGGGTGACAAAGTGGAAAGCAAATCCGATGAATGAAACTCCGGTAAACGGAGCGGAAAACATCTGATAAGCTGGAAACACGAAAGAACGAAGCGCCCGGAGGGCCCGCTGGAAGGCGGTCCGAAGGAAGCGTCCGTTCC
>NZ_JBHTTU010000031.1:0-97963 GCF_042794375.1 Kitasatospora sp. NPDC056531
TCGACAACGACGCCCCACCCGAACCCGACGCGGACGCCGACAGGAACACCGCCCCCGACTGATCCCCGACCAACTGACTCACACTCACCGAAGGCACCGCCACGTCATCGACGACATTCTTGTAGCGCAGCGCCTTGTACTCGCTGTTGGGGTGACTGTCGAACTCCGACGCGTCGATGGAGACTCCGGTGACGTGCTTCACCGGGGTGGAGCCGAACGAGTAGTAGGAGAAGGTGGTGTGGGCGTCGTCCTCCCACTTCTCGAACAGGATGACGTGGTTGTAGTAGCTGTTGAGGATGTCACCGGGCTTCAGGTCGCTGCGCGATATCTCGGTGGTGTAGGAATCGGCGAGACTCTGAGTGTTGGCGCTGGTTCCCAGGTGCCAGGCCATTGAGACGTAACCGGAGCAGTCCGTGCGGTAGTTGCGGCCATCCGCGTCCGGGTAGGAGTCGTTCTGGCTGTAGGAAATGCTCTTACCGAGCCAGTACTGAGCGCGGGCGATGATCTCGGAGCGGGAGATCGAGCCGTCGACGGAGGACGCAGCGCTCGCCGCGTGCGAGGCGGTTGCGGTGAAAGCGGTGGTGGCGACCGCGCCGGAGACGGCGATGGCGGTGGCGAGGGCGACCCGGGTGAACTTGGAAGCCTTGGAAGACATGGTGGCAGTCCTGACTGGCGAGGTGGGCGAAAACGTCTGTTCGGCTCTCTGCTGACGGTTCGACGGCCCGGTCGCGGCATGGACGGCTGCCCTGCAGGAGCAGCGGTCGACGGGCGGCGGCGGGGCGACGGAAGAGCGGTGCGCAAACCGTCAGGCGGCGCGGGTCAGTCCCAGATGGTGTTGGCCGGAGCGGACACAGCCGCAGCGTGGGTGGCTGGGGTGGAGATCTGGGCGGCGACCGCCGGCACGAGGGCGGCGAGAGCGAGGGAAGCGACCGCGGTGGCCTTGGTGAGCGAGGTGCGAAGCATGGAAGTGGTCCTCTGAATGAGCTGGGACTGAGGGTGTCTCCCGGTCTCGCGTCCCGCGGTGACGCTTCGTCCGGTGCCAGCTGCCGGGCGGTGTTCCCTGCTGGCGAGTACTAGCTTCGTCGCAGGTCAGGGTGGGCGGAAGGGCTTTCAGGTGGACGGAACCGGCCCTGGACTGATCAGTCCACCGTGACCGGAGGAGGACAGCAGTCGCTCGTAGAAGGGGGCGACGAGAGGAGCCCCGACCCGAGCGACGGACCACCCGCGCAGAGCGGGGAGGGTGTCGATAGCGCGCCGGCACAACCGGGCCACCACGGCCTCGGCGCTCTCGAGTCGATCGGCGATCAGGAAGACCCCGAGCACCGGGTCGGGGGTCGAACCGTGGTGCACGGAGATGTGCTCGATCTCCTCGTGCGGCATCGCGATCGAACGGACCAGCCCTCCGGAGCCTTGGGGCAGCGTCATTTCCGGGCGCGGTGCGCAGAGGTTCGCGTGGATGAGGTACATGGCCCCGACCCTCTCAAATCGCCCATGCACCTCAATAGAGGATCAATCAGGCCTGTACCGTCCATGGCCTAAACCGTCCACGGTCGACGCTGGCTGACTCGAACATCCAAATGAGATGATCATGTGCGTTTTTTAATGGAATAACTGCTGTTCAGGGGGGATGAGCGCAGTGTTGACCTCGCTCGGATTGGACGCTGTCTCGGAGGCCGTCTACCGGTGCATGCTCGCCTACCCGAAGGACGGGGTGCGCGCGCTCGCCGAGCGGCTCACCCTGCCGGAGGAGGACGTCCGACGCAGCCTGGACCTGCTCAGCGAGCTGGCGCTGGTCCGCCCGTCGCACGAACAGGCGGGTGAGCTTCACGCGGTGTCGCCGGCCGTCGGCATGGAGCTTCTGATGGCACGCCAGCAGGCCGAGCTGGCCGCACAGAAGTTGCGGATCGAGGCATCCCGTGCGGCGGCGGCCCAGCTGATCGCGGAGTTCGCGGACCTGAAGCCCGCCGCGTCGCAGAACGGGGTCGAACAACTGACGGGGCTCGACGAGATCCGGGACAGGATCGCCGGACTGGCCCGCGGGCTGCGGACCGAGATCATGACCTTCGCACCCGGTGGCAGGCACAGCCCGGAGAGCATCGAGGCGTCCAAGCCGCACGACCAGGACCTGCTGGGGCGGGGTGTCCGCATGCGGACCGTGTACCTGGACAGTGTGCGTAACAGCCAGCCCACGGTGGCGTACGTGAGCTGGCTGGAGAAGCTGGGCGGGGAGGTGCGGACCTCGCCGGAGCTCCCCACCCGGATGATCATCTTCGATCGGAATGCCGCCCTCATCCCGGTGAGCAGCGAGGACACCCGGTCCGGCGCGGTGGTGCTGACCGGACAAGGCACACTGACCGCCCTGTGCGCACTCTTCGAGAACGTCTGGGCCGCTGCTCAGCCGCTGAGCGGGAGAGCCTCAAGGGACGAGACGGGCCTCAGCCCCCAGGAAGCCGCGGTCGTCAGGCTGCTGTCGCAGGGTCTCACCGACGAGGCGATCGCCAAGCGGCTCGCCGTCTCCGCCCGTACCGCCCGGCGGCAGGCAACGGACCTGATGGAGCAGCTGGGTGCGCGCAGCCGGTTCGAGTTCGGCGTGCGAGCCGTCCAGCAAGGATGGCTGCCGCACGGCCGGTGAGAAGGGTAGGAAGCGGCGGCGCGGCAGTGGCCGTCAGCGCGCCCGGCACCACCTGTGGCCTGAGTGAACGACCTCAGCGACCAGGCTGCCCGTGATTCGGGGCGAAGAGGCTGTGGGTTCAAGTCCCGCCACCCCGACCCAGCCCAGAGGGCCCATCGGAGAAATCCGATGGGCCCTCTGGCGTGTCCGCTCGTGACGGGGCCCTGGAGCGGGTGGGCGGCCCTGCCGATGTCGTGTCAGAGCACGGACGCGAGGGCCGTGCGGGAGGTGATGCCCAGCTTGGGGTAGGCCTTGTAGAGGTGGTGGGCGACGGTGCGGGGGCTCAGGAAGAGTTGGGCGGCGATGTCGCGGTTGGTGAGGCCCTGGGCGGCCAGGCGGGCGATCTGGAGTTCTTGAGGGGTCAGCGGGGTCAGGGGGGTCTGCGGGCTCTGTGGGGAGAGCGGGGTGTCGGGGGCGGGGGTGCCGGTGGCGGAGAGTTCGGTGCGGGCGCGGGCGGACCAGGGGTGGGCGGCGAGGCGGTCGAAGGTTTCCAGGGCGAAGTGGAGGTGGGGGCGGGCGTCGGTGCGACGGCGGGTGCGGCGGAGCCATTCGCCGTAGAGGAGGGCGGTGCGGGCGTGTTCGAAGGGGCGGTGGGTGGTGGTGTGGAGGTCGAGGGCGGCGCGGTAGGCCGGTTCGGCGAGTTCGTCGGGGCCGAGGAGGGCCTGGCAGCGCAGGCGTAGGGCTTCGGCCCAGGGGCGGTCGGCGGCGGCGGTCCAGCGGGCGAAGCATTCGTAGGGTTCGGCGGCGCGGTCCGGGGTGCCGAGCCGGACGGCGGCCTCGACCAGGTCGGGGACGGCGCGGGTGGCGCAGACGTGGTGGCGGTGCGGGCCGGTCGTGAGGGGGTGGAGGCGGTCCGCGGCGCCGGCGGCGCGGCCCTGTCCGAGGTCGAGCAGGGCGAGGGCCCAGTGGGCCCAGGGGCGGCCGGCGGCGGGGGCGGCGGTCTGCGGGCCGGTGGTGGCGAGGGCGGTGGTGGCCAGTTCTGTGCAGCGCTCGGTGCGGCCGTCCAGGGCGGCCAGGTAGGCGAGCAGGGCACTGAGTTGGCTGACCCACTGGTGCTGGCCGGTGTCCCGGGCGAGAGCGAGGGCCTCGATGGCGGTGAGTTCGGCGTCGGCGTGGCGGCCGTGGAAGAGCTCGGCCTCGGCGAGGAAGAACTGCAGGGTGGGCATCACCCCGACGGTGCCCTTGGCGCGGGCCTCCGCGACCAGTTCGCCGCCGAGTTCGACGGTCTCCTCGTCGCGGCCGAGGATGAGGGTGGCGCCGCAGAGCTGGACGAGGTCGACGGGGGTCTCGGCGCCGGCCCGGCGGGCGGCCTCGGCGCTCTCCCGGACGGGCGGCAGGGGCCCGGCGGGCCTGCCGAGGGCCGGGAGGACGGCGGCGGGCAGGTGGCGGGCGAGCGGGGCCAGGGGGTCGTCGGGGGCGAGCGGGAGGACGGCGAGCCGGTCGAGCACCGCGACCACCGCCTCCTCCCCCGCGTACCAGGCGGCGTGGAAGGCCTGGAACAGCATCCGGGCGGCGTGCGAGGACTCGATGTCCGTGGCGGCGGCGTCGAGCAGCAGCCGGTTCGCCGTCGGATACGAGCCGCGCCAGAAGTGCGCGGTGGCCCGGACCTGGTCCAGCAGGGCGTGCGCGAGGACGTTGTCGGTGCGGCCGGCGGCCTCGTCCGCGAGCGCCTCGGCGCGCACCAACTCGCCTTCCTCGGTGGCGGCTTCGGCGGCCAGAACGAGCCGGCGGGTGGCGGCGTCGCGGTCGGGGGTGAGCCGGGCGGCGCGCTCGTACGCGGCGGCGCCGCCGTGGCCGCCGCGGCGCTCGGCGCGGACGGCGGTGCGTTCCAGCGCGTCGGCGAGGTCGGCGTCGGGGGCGGTGGCGGCGAGGGCGCGGTGCCAGGTGCGGCGGTCGCCGTCGGGCAGCGCCTCGGCGATGGCCCGGTGAACCGTCAGCCGTTGGTGGTGCGGGGCGCGTTGCAGGATCGCGGAGCGCAGCAGCGGGTGGCGGAACGCGATCCGACGGTCGGCGGTGACCGTCACCAGGCCGGATTCCTCGGCGGGGGTGAGCTGTTCGGCGCCGACCCCGAGCGCGGCCGCGGCGGGCAGCACGACGTCCAGCTCGCCGCTCTCCTCGGCGGCAGCGATCAGCAGCAGGGTCTGGGTGGCCGGGGGCAGGCCGGTGACCTGGCCGTGGAAGGCGATCAGCAGCCGGCTGGTGAGCGGTAGCCCGCCCGCCGTGTGCGGCTGCGGCCCGGCGGCGACCGGGAGTTCGGTGAGGGCGAGCGGGTTGCCGGCGGCCTCGGCGAGCAGCCGGTCACGGACTGCGGCGGGCAGGTCGGGGCCGGCCCGGTGCGCCAGCAGGCGGGTGGCGTCGGCCTCGGCCAAACCACTCACCCGCAGTTCGGGGAGCCCGAGTTGCCGCTCTGCGGAGGCGCCGCCCTCGGTGCGGACGGCGAGCAGCAGGGCGACCCCCTCGGCCTGGAGCCGCCGGGCGGCCAGCAGCAGCGCGTCCAGGGAGGCGCGGTCCAGCCACTGCACATCGTCGACCACGCACAACAGCGGCTGTTCGGAGGCGAGTTCGGCGAGCAGCCCGAGGGTGGCCAGGCCGACGAGCAGCCGGTCCGCGGCCGCCGTCGATGAGTCGCCGAGCCCGAACGCCGTCTCCAGGGCCCGCCGTTGCGGCCCGGGCAGGGCGTCCAGCCGGTCCAGGCCGGGGGCGAGCAACAGGCTCAGCCCGGCGAAGGGCAGTTCGGCCTCGTACTCGACGCCGGCCGCCCGGATCACCCGGAAACCCGCCCCGGCCCGCGCGACGGCGTCATCGAGCAGCGCGGTCTTGCCGATCCCCGCCTCGCCACGCAGCAGCAGGGCCCCGCTGCGTCCGCCCCCCGCCGCCGCCAACAGCCCTGCCACGGCGGCCTGTTCGTGTTCCCTCCCGTACAGCATGCCCCCGACCCTACCCAGCCGGCCGCCGGTACCCCGTGGCGAGAGCTACGTACCGCCATGCCTATACGTGACTGATTCGCCCGGCCCGGCCCGTCCATACCTTGGTTGAGCAGCGGGAACGCCCGCCCAACCACCCACCGGAACACGGGAGACAGCCATGACCGAGATCACCGTCGCCGCCCTCCAGCAGCTCGCCGAGCGCTACCTCGCGGTCTGGAACGAGACCGACCCGGCGGCCCGCCGCAAGCTGATCGACGAGGTCTGGGCCGAGGACGGCCGCTACACCGACCCGCTGGCCGCGGTCGCCGGCCGGGACGCGATCGACGCGCTGATCGGCGCGGCCCAGGCACAGTTCCCGGGGCTGGAGTTCACCCTCGGCCCGGTGGACGCGCACCACGACATCGCCCGGTTCACCTGGAACCTCGGCCCGGCCGGCGCCGAGCCGATGGTGATCGGCTTCGACGTGTTGGCGGCCACCCCGGACGGCCGGATCGGCACCGTGTACGGCTTCCTGGACCGCGTCCCGGGCGCCTGAGCCGCAGGCGCGACCCACCCGAGGGGCGCCGCCGGGCCACCCGGCGACGCCCCTCCCCGAACCGGACCCCGCCCCGGACCCCGAACCCGGGCCCCGAGCCCCGGACCCCGCCCCGAGCCCTGAGCCCCGAGCCCTTGAGGAGAGCCCGAGATGAGCACCGCCCTGGGCACCCGGCGGTCGGCCGAAGCCGCGGCCGCCGCCGCGCCGAAGGCAGCCACGGCCCCCAAGAGCCTGCTGCTGGTCGTCCTGACCGCCACCTTCATGACCTCCCTCGACGTCTTCGTCGTCAACGTCGCCGTCCCCTCCCTCCAGGCCGACCTGGGCGCCGGCCCCGCAGCCGTCCAGTGGGTGATGGCCGGGTTCAGCCTGGCCCTTGCGGCCGGGTTGGTCACCGCCGGCCGGCTCGGCGACCTCCCTCCTTGCCCGCCATCGGGCAGGAGGGGTCCATAGGCCGCCGCCGGGTGTCGCGGTCGGCCTGGCCCTGTTCACCCTCGCCTCCGCCGCCTGCGGCCTCGCCCCCACCACCGGCGCCCTGGTCGGCTCCCGGGTCGTCCGGGGCCTCGGGGCGGCGCTGATGGGCCCGCAGGTGCTGGCGATCCTGCGGACGGCCTTCAGCGGCGCGGCGCAGGCGCGGGCCTTCGCCCGGTACGGGCTGACCATGGGCGTCGGCGCGGAGTTCGGCCAGCTGATCGGCGGGCTGCTGATCCGCGCGGACCTCCTCGGCCTCGGCTGGCGCAGCTGCTTCCTGATCAACCTGCCGATCGGCCGCGGCCTGGACGCGCTCGGTGCCGGACTGGTCTTCACCGCGATCGGCCTCGGCTACCTGATCACCTCCAACACCACCCACCTGGTCACCGCCCGGCTCGGCGAGCCGCGCACGATCACCGTCGGCGGCCTGCTGATGGCCGCCGGGCTGGGCCTGCTCGCCCTCGCCGCCTACGGCGCGGCGGCCGGCAGCGTCTGGTGGCTGGCGCCCGGGCTGTTCGTCGACGGCCTCGGCATGGGCCTGGTGATCGCCCCGGTCACCACCGTCGCCCTGGCGGCCGTCGAGCCTCAGCTGGCCGGTTCGGCGGCCGGTGCGGTGTCCACCGTGCAGCAGGTCGGCGGGGCCGTCGGGATCGCGCTGATCGGCCTGGTCTACTACGGCGCGGGCGACGCGACCGCCGCCTTCGGCCGCAGCGTGACGGCGCTCGCGGTGCTGGAGCTGGTCCTCGTGGGACTGGTCCGGCTGCTGCCGCGCACGGCCGGGCGTTCCTAGGCCCCCGGGCGCGCTCAGGGCCCCGGGCGTTCGTGAACGTCCCGGGAGCGGACCGAGCGGACCGAACGGACCGAACGGAACAGAGGGGAACGGACGGAACAGAGCGAACGGAACCGGCGGGAGGGTCGAACCCACCCGCCGGTTCCGTTCCCTCCCGCCGATCGGGTTGGATGGTCGGATGAGCGAGGAGAAGAGCGCCGTACCGGCGTGGGAGCAGCGGTTCAGGGCGGCCCGGGTGTCGCTGCCCGACTGGGCCGAGGACGCCCCCGACCGGGCCCTGTACGTGTCCAACTCGACCGGCACCTACGAGGTCTACGCCTGGGACCGCGCCACCGGAACCCACCGTCAGGTCACCGACCGCCCGAACGGCACCACCGACGCCGAGCTGTCCCCGGACGGCGCCTGGGTCTGGTGGTTCGACGACCACGACGGCGACGAGTTCGGTGTCTGGCGCCGCCAGCCCTTCGCTGGCGGCCCGGACGAGGAGGCCGTGCCCGGTCTCGCCCCCTCCTACTCGGCCGGCCTGGCCCTCGGCCGCGACGGCACGGTGGTCGTCGGCCGCTCCACCGACGAGGACGGCACCACCCTGCACGTGCGCCGCCCCGGCACCGCCGAGCCGGTCGAGATCTACCGTCACGAGGAGTACGGCGGCGTCGGCGACCTGAGCCACGACGGCACCCTGCTCGCCGTCGACCACACCGAGCACGGCGACGCGATGCACTCCGCGATCCGCGTGGTCCGCCTCCACGGGGACGGCGTCGAGACGGTCGCCGAGCTGGACGAGGTGACCGGCCGGGACGAGCCGCGCGGCGTCGCCTGCCTGGGCTTCGCCCCGGTCGAGGGCGACACCCGCCTGCTGGTCGCCCACCAGCGCACCGGCCGCTGGGAGCCGATGATCTGGGACGTCGCCACCGGCGCCGAGACGGCCCTCCCGCTGCGCGACGAGCAGGGCCGCGAGCTGCCCGGCGACGTCTCCGCCCAGTGGCGCCCCGGGGCCGGGGAACTGCTGGTCGAGCATGAGTACGAGGCCCGCAGCGAGCTGTTCTCGTACTCGCTCGCGGACGGCCGGCTGACCCGCCTGGACACCGCGCGCGGCACCGTCGGCGGCGCCACCGCCCGTCCGGACGGCACGGTGGAGTACCTCTGGTCCTCCGCCGCCGAGCCCTCCGCCGTCCGCTCCACCGCCGGTGCGGTCGTGCTGCGGGCGCCGGGTCCGGTGCCGCCCGGTTCCGTCCCGGTCGAGGACGTCTGGGTGGACGGCCCCGGCGGGCGGGTGCACGCCCTGGTGCAGCGCCCGGCCGGCCACGCCCCCGGTGACGGCCCGCTGCCGACCGTCTTCGAGATCCACGGCGGCCCGACCCACCACGACAGCGACTCCTTCGCCGCCGGCCCGGCCGCCTGGCTGGACCACGGCTTCGCGGTGGTCCGGGTCAACTACCGGGGCTCGACCGGCTACGGGCAGGCCTGGACCGACGCGCTGCACGAGCGGGTCGGCCTGATCGAGCTGGAGGACATCGCCGCCGTCCGGGAGTGGGCGGTCGCCGGCGGCCTGGCCGACCCGCAGCGCCTGGTGCTGACCGGCGGCAGCTGGGGCGGCTACCTGACCCTGCTCGGCCTGGGCGTCCAGCCGGAGAGCTGGTCGCTCGGCGTCGCCGCCGTGCCGGTCGCGGACTACCACACCGCGTACGCCGACGAGATGGAGGCGCTGAAGTCGCTGGACCGCACGCTCTTCGGCGGCACCCCGGAGGAGGTCCCGGAGCGCTTCACCGCGTCCTCGCCGCTGACCTACGTCGAGCAGGTGCGGGTGCCGGTCTACATCAGCGCCGGGGTGAACGACCCGCGCTGCCCGATCCGGCAGATCGACAACTACGTCGAGCGGCTGGAGCGGCTCGGCAAGCCGCACGAGGTGTACCGGTACGACGCCGGGCACGGCTCGCTGGTGGTGGAGGAGCGGATCAAGCAGCTGCGGCTGGAGATCGACTTCGTCCGGCGCCACCTCGGCATGCCCGGCGGGGCCGCAGGAGGGGCTGAGTGAGGCGTCCGCTGACGCTCGCGGGGGTGGCGGTGGCGGGGGCGCTGGTGCTCACCGGCTGCTCGGGCTCGCACGACGCCGAGACGGCCTGCCCGCTCCCGGTCGGTCCGGTGCTGCCCAGCCCCACGGCCGCCGTGCCGCCCGCTCCGACGGCGGTCGCCTCGACGCCCCCGGCGAGCGCCGTGCCCGGCGCGCCGCCCGCCACGGCGACGAAGGCCGGCGCGCCGGGGGACGGGGCCGGCTCGTTCGTCGTCCGGGCGGCGTACCGGCCCGGCGACGGCACGGACCAGCTGGCCAAGGGGTCCAGCGGGTCGAAGGGGTCGAGCGGGTCCAAGGGCTCGTCCGGCTCGGGATCGAAGGGCTCGAAGGGGTCCAAGGGGTCGAACGGGCGCACCGTGCACCACCACATCGACCACTACGACTCGAACGGTGTCGGTGGTCGCGGCCACTGCCGCAACGGGGTGCCCGAGGGGGACGGCGACATGTCGACGCCGTTCGGCGGCACCAACACCGCCCGGGCCGTCCCCTCGCAGACACCGGGCCAGGCGCCGACCCAGGCGCCGACCCAGGCGCCGACCCCCGCCGCGCCCCCGACCCCGTCGGCGGTCGCAACCCCGGCCAAGCCGGTGCCCGCGCCCGGCAAGCCCACCCGGTAGGGCTCCGAAGGGTCAGTCCAGGACCGGGTCCAGCCCGAGGGCCCGGTCCTGCTCCGCCTCCACCTCGCGGCGCAGCAGGCGGAACCACATGAAGACCACGAAGCCCGCGAAGACGAACCACTCCAGGGTGTAGCCCAGGTTCTGGAAGGCACGCAGGGTGAGCCCGTCGCCGCCCTGCGGCTGCACGGTCGGTACGGCCGTCAGCCCGGTGGGCACCTGGTCGGCGGCCACCCAGCCGTCGTACCAGCCGTCGTATTCGAGGACGTTCAGCAGCGAGGCCCGGTTGATCATGCCGAGCTGCCCGGCAGGCAGACCGCCCGCCACCGCGCCGTTGCTGCCCACCGCCTCGTCGGCCTGCAGCCGTCCGGTCACCGTCACCTGCCCGGTCGGCGGCGCCTCGGCCACGGCTCCGGACGGGGCCCCGGGCACCCAGCCCCGCACCACTGCGACGGCGTGTCCGTCAGCGGTGCGCAGCGGGGTGAGCACGTAGTAGCCCTGCTTACCGTCCAGCACCCGGTTGGGGACGAGGAGTTGGTGCTCGGTGTCATAGCTGCCGGTCACCGTGACGGGCTTGCCGACGGTCTGCGTGGTCACCTGCGGGCTGGCCTGGGTGAGCAGGGCGTCGATCGGCTCGGCGTCACTCGAAGCGGTGAGGGACTGCTTGGTCTCCTGGTGCGTGGTGACGCGGTCCTCGAACCGGCCGAGCTGCCAGGTGCCCAGCCAGACGCACACCGCCACGGCCGCCATGGCCAGTGCGGTGCCGCTGAGCCAGCGCGGAGTCAGGAGGAACCGGTACACACCCCCCACGGTAACCATTCCTCACACCGTCCCGGACCACAGGGTCCGCCGAGGACGGGAGGACCGCCGGGCGCGGGCGGGGTGGGGGACGCGGGAGGCCCGAGGAGCTGGGCCCGAGAGCCCGAGAAGCTGGGCCCGAGAAGCTGGGCCCGAGAAGCCGGGCCCGGGAGCGCCCCCTCAGCCCGCCGCCGGCGTCCCCAACGGCTGGGCGACCGCCCCGCCCGTGGACTGCACGCCGCCCCGGTAGAGCGTCCCCCCGCAGGCGACCGGCAGCGAGGCCGTCGCGGCCGCCGGGCTGCCCGGGGCCGGGGTGTGGGCGATGGTGGCGGTGGCCGGGCCGGTGGTGGGGCTGCCGGTCGGGGTGGCGGTCGGGCTGGGCGCCGAGGTGGGACCGGAGGTGGGCGTCGCGCTGGCCTGCGGGTTGGAGCTCGGGGCCGCCGAGTTGCCGGAGGCGGGGGCGTCCGAGGCGGCGGCGGGGGCCTGGGTGGTCAGGGCCACCTGGTTGGCGCCGGTGGGCGCGCTGGTCGCGGTGCCGCCGGAGCCGCAGCTCTGGTCGGGGATCCAGGCGAACGGCACCCGGTACCCGGCCTGCGGCGCCAGTACGGGTGGCTCGGTGTCCATCGCGGGCAGGCTGCCCGCCGGGTCGCCGGGGGTGTGGTCGGCCGTACGGACCCGGCTGCGGTCGGCGCCGCTGACCGCGGTGACGGCCACCGCGCCCGGTCCGCCGAGGCGGCAGCTGCGCCCGGAGACGTTGTAGACGGTGAAGGAGCCGTAGATCCGCCCCTGCCCGTCCGCCGCACCGACCTGCGCGGTGCCCTGTCCGAGGTCCGTCCGGGTGCAGAGCGGGATGATCCCGCCGTCCCCGGTGCCGGGGGTCCCGGTGGGGGTGGGGGTGAGGCCCGGCCGGGTGGTGTCCACGCCGGGGCTGGGCGACGCGGAGGCGGTGCCCGGGGAGGGCGCGGTGTCCCCGGTGCCGCTCGGGCCGGTGTGCACGGCCGCACCGGTGCCGACGGACCCGCCGGCCGTCTTGCCGCCGGGGGCGGTGGGGGCCGGGCTCTGGGCCTCGGCCGAGCCGGGTCCGCCGGAGAGCCCGAGGTGGTCCCCGTCGTGCAGGACGGGCAGGGCGATCGCGACGGCCAGGGCCAGCGCCGCCGCGCCGGTCCAGGCCCCGCGCCGGGCGGCCCGGCGCCGGGGTACGGCCTGACGGATGCGGGGCAGGGCGCCGGACTCGGGCTGGATCCCGGCCACCGCGTGGTGCATCAGCTCACGCAGTGCCCGTTCCTCGGAGGAGAGACCCGAGAGGTCGTCGTCCCCGGACCGCTGCCAGACGCCGTCAGCCATGTCCGGCCTCCATCTGGGTCCGGAGGGCGGCGAGTCCGCGTGATCCGTAGGCCTTCACGGAGCCGAGCGAGATGCCCAGGGTCTCGGCGACCTGCGCCTCCGTCATGTCCACGAAGTAACGCAGCACCAGAACCTCCCGCTGACGGCGTTGCAGACCACGCAGCGCGGCCTTCAACTGGTCGCGCTCCAAGGCATCGTAGGCACCTTCTTCTGCACTGGCCATGTCAGGCATGGGCTTCGGCAGCAGTCGCAGACCGAGGATGCGGCGGCGCAGCGTGGAGCGCGACAGGTTCACCACGGTCTGCCGCAGGTAGGCCAGGGTCTTCTCGGGTTCGCGCACCCGGCGCCGGGCGGCGTGCACCCGGATGAAGGCCTCCTGCACGACGTCCTCACAGGTGGAGAGGTCGTCCAGGAGCAGCGCGGCAAGCCGCAGCAGCGAGCGGTAGTGCGCCTGGTAGGTCTCGGTGAGCAGGTCCTCGCTGGTACCCGCGTCGGTACCCGCGCCGGAGTCCGCCGCACCGGGTGCGGCCGCCGTCATCTGGTCGTCTTCCGGCCTACTCGAAGACCACGGGGCGCGCGAGGGGAAGGCCACCGCGGCTCTCGCCGGGATGCCCGCCCTTGCCCCCACCAAAACGTTCGCCACGCCCGTTGGACACTCGATCCCCTGTCATGGTTGCCCAGCCCGGGGGCCATTCTTCCGCATCGGCGGAAGAGGCCTCCAGGGGATTCCCACGGGATTCCGGACAGATTGTGTCGAGGAGCGGACACAGGTGCGGACATCCCCGGGCAGAAGGGACCCTCAGGTCCGGGGTTCCGAGGGCCCGTCCGGGGTGTCGGGAGCCCGTTCCTCTCCCGCCGTCAGCTCACGTGCCACCAGCTCGGCGATCTGCACCAGGTTCAGTGCGGCACCCTTGCGCAGGTTGTCGCCGCAGAGGAAGAGGTCGAGCGCGTCCGGCTCGTCCAGCGCCCGGCGCACCCGCCCGACCCAGACCGGGTCGGTGCCGACCACGTCGTTCGGTGTCGGGAACTCCCCGGCCGCCGGGTCGTCGTAGAGGACCACACCGGGCGTCTCGCGCAGGATGTCCTGCGCGTGCTCCTGGCTGACCTCGCGTTCGAAGCGCGCGTGCACGGCCAGCGCGTGGGTGCGCACCACCGGGATGCGCACGCAGGTCGCGGAGACCCTCAGGGCGGGCAGGCCGAGGATCTTGCGGGCCTCGTCGCGCAGGCCCAGCTCCTGGGCGGACCAGCCGCCCTCGCGCAGGCCGCCGGTCCAGGGCACGGCGTTGAGGACGAGCGGGGCGGCGAACGGCCCGTCGTCGGCGATCACGGCGCGCAGGTCGCCGGTCTGCCGGCCGACCTCGGTGCCGGCCACCAGCGCGGTCTGCTCGCGCAGCGCGACGACGCCCTCGCGGCCCTCACCGCTGGCGGCTTGGTAGGTGGCGACGACCAGCTGCTCCAGCCCGTACTCGGCGTGCAGCGCGCCGACCGCCGCGACCAGCGCGAGCGTGGTGCCGGCCGGGCTGGCCACGATGCCGCGCGGACGGATCCGCAGCGCGGCCGCGTTGACCTCGGGGACGACCAGCGGCACGTCCCCGCTGGTACGGAAGGCGGCCGAGTCGTCAACCACCACGACGCCCTTGGCCGCCGCGATCGGCGCCCACTGGGCGGACACCTGGTCGGGAACGGCGAACACGGCGACGTCGATCCCGGCGAAGGCCTCCTCCGTCAGCGGGACGACCCCGACCGCCTCCCCGCGTACGACCGGCGCGCGGCCGGCCGAACGCGGGGAGGCGACGAGTCGGATCTCGCCCCAGATGTCCTGACGGAGGGAGAGCAGGCCGAGCAGCACCTCGCCGACAGCGCCGGTGGCGCCGACGACGGCGAGGTTCGGACGCCGGGTCATCGCCCGGAGCCCCCGCCCGGCTTCCGGGTCATCGCCCGGTGCCGCCGTAGACGACGGCCTCGTCCGACTCGCTGTCCAGACCGAAGGCGCTGTGCACGGCGCGGACCGCCTCCGACACGTCGTCGGCGCGGGTGACCACCGAGATGCGGATCTCCGAGGTGGAGATCAGCTCGATGTTCACGCCCGCGGCGGACAGCGCCTCGAAGAAGGTCGCGGTGACGCCCGGATTGGAGCGCATGCCGGCGCCGACCAGCGAGATCTTGCCGATCGCGTCGTCGTAGCGCAGCGACTCGTAGCCGATGCCCTCCTTGACCCGGCCGAGCGCGTCGATGGCCTTCTGGCCCTCGGTCTTGGGCAGGGTGAAGGAGATGTCGGTCAGGCCGGTCGACGCGGCGGAGACGTTCTGCACCACCATGTCGATGTTGACCTCGGCGTCGGCGATGGCGCGGAAGATGCGCGCCGCCTCGCCCGGCTTGTCGGGCACGCCGACGACCGTGACCTTGGCCTCGGAGGTGTCGTGGGCGACTCCGGAGATGATGGCCTGCTCCATCTCGCCCCCTTCGGGCTTGTTCGGGTTGTCGTTGCTGACGATCGTCCCGGGAAGACCCGAGAAGGACGAGCGTACGTGAATCGGGATGTTGTAGCGGCGGGCGTACTCCACACAGCGGTCGAGCAGCACCTTCGAACCGGACGAGGCCAGCTCCAGCATGTCCTCGTACGCGATCCAGTCGATCTTGCGGGCCTTCTTCACCACGCGCGGGTCGGCGGTGAACACGCCGTCCACGTCGGTGTAGATCTCGCAGACCTCGGCCTTGAGCGCCGCCGCGAGGGCGACGGCCGTGGTGTCCGAGCCGCCGCGGCCCAGCGTGGTGATGTCCTTGCTGCTCTGGGACACGCCCTGGAAGCCGGCCACGATCGCGATGTTGCCCTGGTCCAGGGCGGTGCGGATGCGACCCGGCGTCACGTCGATGATGCGCGCCTTGTTGTGGACGGAGTCGGTGATGACACCGGCCTGACTGCCCGTGAAGGACTGGGCCTCGTGACCCAGGGATTTGATCGCCATGGCCAGCAGCGCCATGGAGATGCGCTCTCCAGCGGTCAGCAGCATGTCGAACTCACGGCCGGCAGGAAGCGGTGACACCTGCTCCGCGAGTTCGATGAGCTCGTCCGTCGTGTCGCCCATCGCGGACACCACGACGACGACCTCATGGCCGGCCTTCTTGGCGTCAACGATTCGACGGGCCACGCGCTTGATGCCTTCGGCATCCGCAACGGATGAGCCGCCGTACTTCTGCACGACAAGGCCCACGTGCGCTCCTCGACTTGTGTCGTTTTCCGGGGGCGCCAGGCCCCCGTACCCCCCGGGGGAGAGGGGTGTGCGGTCGGCGTCAGTCTACCGAGCAGGGGTGCCCCGCCTGGTGCTTTCCATATGATGAGACGGCCGTTTCAGCACGTGAGCGACCACGGGCGGGGTGCCACCGGCAGGTCTGCGGGGCATTCGGCGCGGTTCCGAAGAATCGTCGGACGAACGGACGCCGCCACGGCCGGATTTCTTTTCCGGGCGGACGGCTGAGGCATGCGTCACATGTCCGCCGCGGGCCACCGCCCGGACGGTCACCGCCCGAGACCGAGCTCGGCCGCCATCAGATCGCCGGCCTGCTGCTCCAGCTGCTCGTCGGTGAGACCGTCGTCGTCGGTGTCCGCACCGTCGGGCACCGCGCCGATCGGGCTGTCCAGCCGGACGTGGGCGATCAGCGACTGCAGCGCCCGCAGCACCGCGGTGCAGGTCGTGCCCCAGTTGGAGAGGTACGAGAACTGCCACCACCACAGCGCCTCGCTGACCCGGCCCTCGCGGTAGTGGGTCAGGCCGTGCTGGAGCTCGCTGACCACGCCGGCCAGGTCGTCCGAGATCCGGAAGGCGTTCGGCTTCTCCGGCGGGCCGTACGGGTCGAAGACCTCGTGGTAGACGTCGATCGGCGCGAGCAGCGCGGCGAGGCGCTCGCGCAGCTGCTCGCCGTCCGGCTCGGGACCGGCGTCGGGCTCGAAGCGGTCCTCGGGGACGACGTCCTCGATGGCGCCCAGCCGGCCGCCGGCCAGCAGCAGCTGGGAGACCTCCAGGAGCAGCAGCGAGACCGCGCTGCCCGGTTCGTCGCCCTTGGCGACCTCGGTGACGGCGAGCACGAAGCTCTCCACCGAGTCGGCGATCTGCACGGCGAAGTCGTCCGGCTCCGAGCCGTGGCCGTGGGTGTGCGGGGCGTGGGTCTCGGGCTCCCCGTGGGGCTGCTGGTTGATCGTCCGGTCAGACATCGAGCAGTCGTCTCCCTTCGAAGGCGCGGCCGAGGGTGACCTCGTCCGCGTACTCCAGGTCCCCGCCGACGGGCAGTCCGCTCGCCAGGCGGGTCACCTTCAGGCCCATCGGCTTGCAGAGCCGGGCCAGATAGGTGGCGGTCGCCTCCCCCTCCAGGTTGGGGTCGGTGGCCAGGATCAGCTCGGTGACCGTGCCGTCCGCGAGGCGCGACAGCAGCTCGCGGATGCGCAGGTCGTCCGGGCCGACGCCCTCGATGGGGCTGATCGCGCCGCCCAGCACGTGGTAGCGGCCGCGGAACTCACGGGTGCGCTCGATGGCGACGACGTCCTTGGGCTCCTCGACCACGCAGATGACGCCGAGGTCGCGGCGCGGGTCCAGGCAGACCCGGCACTGCTCGGCCTCGGCGACGTTGCCGCAGACCACGCAGAAGCGGACCTTGTCCTTGACCTCCAGCAGCGCGTGCGCGAGGCGGCGCACGTCCGTCGGGTCGGCCTGCAGCACGTGGAAGGCGATCCGCTGCGCGCTCTTGGGCCCGACGCCGGGCAGCCTACCCAGTTCGTCGATCAGGTCCTGAACCACGCCCTCGTACACGTCGCGCCTTCCCTCGGATGGTCGGTGGTGCTCCGGTGCCATCATCCAACGAATCGGGCGCCGGACACACCGCCCGACGCCCGACTCCCACAGAAATCACATGGGTCCGTCGTGTGAACTCCAGACCGTCTGCTGTACAGACCGGGCGCTGATCGGCGCCCTGGCCCGTGCTCCCCCTCTGCCCTGCCTGCGCCCTGACCTGCGTGCTGACCTGCGGCGCAGACCTGTGGCGCTGATCTGTGTCAGATCAGAACGGCAGGCCGGGAATGCCGCCGCCCAGACCCTGGGTGAGCGGGCCCATCCGCTCGGCCTGCATCTTCTGGGCGGCCTGGTTGGCGTCCCGAACGGCCGCCAGGATCAGGTCGGCCAGGGTCTCGGTGTCCTCCGGGTCGACGGCGGCCGGGGCGATGGTCAGCGCCACCAGCTCACCGGAACCGGTCACGGTGGCCTCGACCAGGCCGCCGCCCGCCGTACCGTTCACCTTCGCCTCGGCCAGCTCCTGCTGGGCCTTGGCGAGCTCTTCCTGCATCTTCTGCGCCTGCTTGAGCAGCTGCTGCATGTTGGGCTGACCGCCACCGGGGAACACGGCTCACTCCTTGCTGTCATGCGGTTGGTCGTTCGTCACCGCCGAGCCTACGGGCCCGGGGCCCGCTCAGTTGCCGCGGTGGTGGATCTCCTCCAGCACCGTGGCGCCCAGCTCGCGGATGATCAGCTCCTGACCGGAGAACGCCTCCTCGTTGAGGTCCGGGTCGTCCTCCTCCGGGATGTCGTCCTCCGGGGCCACCGACCGCATCGGACGGGCCTGCGGCACCGCCGCGGGCGGCGGGGCCTGGACCGGCGCGGGGGCCGGCGCCTGGGGCTGGGGCTGCACCGGGGCGGGGGCCTGCTGGACCGGCGCCGGGGCCGGCGCGGGGGCGGGGGCGGCCATCGGCGGCGCGGCGGCCGCCGGACGGGCCGGGGCCCCCCAGCCGCCACCGGCCGGGGCGGCGCTCGGGGCCGCGCCGGCACCGCCGGACGGGTCGACGATGCACTCGATCCGCCAGTCCACGCCCAGCGCGTCGGCCAGCGCCTGACGCAGCACGTCGTCGCTGTTGCTGCCGACGAAGCTGTCCCGGGCGCCGGCGTTGATGAACGACACCTGGAGCACGCTGCCGTCGAACCCGGCCACCTGGCCGTTCTGGCTGAGCAGGATCCAGGTGAAGCGGCGGCGGTTCTTCACCGCCTCCAGGATCTGCGGCCACAGCTGCCGGACCTGCGCGGCGCCCTGCTGCGCGGCCGCGGACGGCTGACCGCCGGGGGCGGCCACCGCAGGGGCGGGCGTGGGCACGGGGACCGGTGCCGGTGCCGGTGCCGGTGCCGCGACGGGCGCGGGCGCCGGGGCGGCCTGCGGCTGTGACGCGGGAGACGCGGCGGGGGCCGGGGCGCCTCCCGCGGGCGGGAAGCTGCGCGGAATCGGCCAGGCTCCCGGCGCGGGCCCGGCGGGGGCCGGGGGCGGCGGAGCCTGCACGGGGGCGGGCTGCACGGGGGCGGCCACCGGCGGCGCGACGGCCTCGGCCACCGGGGCCGGGGCCGGGACGGGCGCGGGCACCTCCATCGACGGGACGCCCACCGGAGCGGCCATCGGAGCCATCGGCGCCACTCCCGCCGCCGCGGCGAACCCACCGGCCGCCGCCCGCCGCTCCAGCTTGTCCAGACGCGCCTGCAGCGACAGCTCGTCGCTGTACGCGCCGGGCAGCATCACCCGGGCGCAGATCAGCTCCAGCTGCAGCCGGGGCGCCGCGTTGCCGCGCATCTCGGTCAGCCCGGTGTTGACGATGTCCGCCGCCCGGCTCAGCTCGGCCGCGCCGAACGCGTCCGCCTGCGCCTGCATCACCGCGACCCGGTCCGCCGGGGCGTCGATCAGCCCCTTCTCCCCCGCGTCCGGCACCGTGGCGAGGATCACCAGGTCGCGCAGCCGCTCCAGCAGGTCGGTGACGAAGCGGCGCGGGTCGTGCCCGCCCTCGACCACCCGGTCGACCACCTGGAACACCGTCGCCCCGTCGTGCGCGGCGAAGGCGTCCACCACCTCGTCCAGCAGCGCGGAGTCCGTGTACCCGAGCAACGCGGTCGCCATCTGGTAGGTGACGCCGTCGTCCCCGGCACCGGCCAGCAGCTGGTCCATGACCGACATCGAGTCACGCACCGAGCCGGCGCCGGCCCGTACCACCAGCGGGAACACCGGGTCCTCGACCTGGATGTCCTCGCGGCGGCAGACGTCCGCCAGGTAGTCGCGCAGCGTGCCGGGCGGGACCAGCCGGAACGGGTAGTGGTGGGTCCGGGACCGGATCGTCCCGATCACCTTCTCCGGCTCGGTGGTCGCGAAGATGAACTTGAGGTGCTCCGGCGGCTCCTCGACCACCTTGAGCAGCGCGTTGAACCCGGCCGAGGTCACCATGTGCGCCTCGTCCAGGATGAAGATCTTGTACCGGCTGTGCACCGGCGCGAAGAAGGCCCGCTCGCGCAGCTCGCGCGCGTCGTCCACACCACCGTGCGAGGCCGCGTCGATCTCGATCACGTCGATCGAGCCGGGCCCGCCGGTCGCGAGGTCCCGACAGGACTGGCACTCTCCGCAGGGCGTCGGCGTCGGCCCCTGCTCACAGTTCAGGCAGCGGGCCAGGATGCGCGCGCTCGTCGTCTTGCCACAGCCGCGCGGCCCGCTGAACAGGTACGCGTGGTTGACCCTGTTGTTGCGCAGGGCCTGCTGGAGCGGAGCGGTCACGTGCTCCTGCCCGATGACCTCCGCGAAGGTCTCGGGGCGGTAGCGGCGGTACAGGGCTAGGGACACACCACCGACGATATCGGGACGGACCGACAAACGCGTCGCCCCTTCACCCTTGGCCCCCACTCCGTCCGGACCCGCGCGGCCCGGGGAACGCGAAGACCCCCCGTGCACCCGCCAGAGCCCTCCTACCCTTGCTGCCTTCCGGCCCTGGGGGGGTTCAGAGAGATGACGCCACACGAGGGGCTGACACCCACACTACCGGATCCCGGCCCCGACGATCCACAGGCCACCCCCACCTCCGGCCTGCGGGATAGCTGGTCGCGAGCACCCCGAAACATGTACTAAGCTCTCCCACGGAGGATTCGCCTAGAGGCCTAGGGCGCACGCTTGGAAAGCGTGTTGGGGGCAACCCCTCACGAGTTCGAATCTCGTATCCTCCGCCATGGCTGACCAGCCATAACGAAGGCCCCAACCGCTCAGCGGTCGGGGCCTTCGTCGTCCCGTGGTCTCAGTTTTGGTCTCAGTTCGCAGTTCGGGGCCTGCTCGCGTCCCCTGGGGGTCGGTGTATGGCCCGAGGACTACTGGCGGCCCGGCACGAAGCCGACGACCTTCGTGAAAATGTTCCATCCGGACGTCAGGAGGGCCGCAACGGCCGCGCAGCCGAACGTCACCCAAGGACGCGCCTGATCGGGGACGGGAAGCTTAGGAAGTATCGCGGCGGCCACCGCCGCGGCAGCTGTCGCAGCAGACAGAGCCACGGCGATCCGAACTGTTTCACCGATCGCCTGCCTGACGGTCGACAACGGCTGCGCATCCGGGTATGCCTTGACGTCCAGCAGAGCGCTGACCTGGCCAGCCGCATACTGCTCACCGATCGTGGCCAACATCGCGCCGAGATCAGCGAAGGCCTTCTCCGGCGCAGTGTCCAAACATGCCACCTGCTGGCGCAAAATTCCGGCGACCAGCGCTGCATGCTGGCGAGCCGGCGCTCGCCGGGTGGAACGGAGAGGGATCGTGCCGACCATACGGTGCGCTTTCAACACGTGCTCTTCGACTCGTCGGCACGCCCGGTCGAGCTTGCGAAGACTCCGCTGACGTCTGATCGTAGGCAGCTCCTGGGCATGGCCGCAGGCTTCCAGAGCCTTAAGGACCTCCAGGTTCAGCCTGAAACGACGATCTGCTCCTCGACCCAATCTCCTAGGCGTAAGGACAAACATCGCGAGTGCCGACGGCAGCACTAGCGTGAAGACCGCCAGCCAGTCGTAGAGCCCCGCCATCGGAGCCTGACCTTGCGTGGCCAGGAAGTTCTCAAAGGCGTTGGCGTAGGACTGAAGGAAGTGCTTGAGGGCATCGAAGTGTTCACGCCCCGACCATTCAGCGCTGGCAGACAGCGCTTGCTGCATGCCCCCAAGGCTCCTCATCGGGATGACGAACAGCACCACGAAGATCGGAAGCAGCTCGAATGGGAAGGTCTCTAGCGTGGCGCGCGTCGCATAGAGAGCGGCACGCGTGTGCGGCAAAGTCCTGTCCGGCAAAGCGAGTTGGTCAGAAGCCTGATCGAGTCGTACCATCAATACCTCGCCAGCACGCCGGTTAACGGCGCGCCGCTTGCGACGACGCTTCACCCAGTACCGCACAACCCACCGGACGATCCGGTCCATGCGCGAGTTGGCCATGTCCCCCCTAGGGCATGCGCTCTTGATATGCCCACATAATGCGGCAAGCTCCGCCAACCTGGCAGGCGGTTGCCCGATCTGGCAGGACGTGGATCCCTACCAGCTGGCGGCGCAGGCCGGGCTGCTTTCGCCCCAGCCCTCCCCACGAGGCCCCAAAAGGTGCATCCGGGTCCTCGACCATGGTTCGGTCGAGGACCCGGACGTGTCCTTCGGAACATGCCGAGCTCAGATGGCGCTCCGTTCCTGGCACTCATCGACCGCTGCCCCAGCCCAGAGCAACCCGCCGATCTTCTTGCCGACCTCGTTCAGCATCGGATCGGTGACGTGTTGGTAGCGCTGGGCCATCGCGGTCGATGACCAGCCCATGATCGCCATGACGATCCGCTCGGGCACGCCGAGCAGGAGGAGGACGGTCGAGGCGGTGTGGCGGGCGTCGTGGAGGCGGCCGTCCCGGATGCCGGCCTCGCGCAGGAGCCGCTTCCAGTGGTGGTAGTCGGTGCTGGGGTTGAGCGGCTCGCCGATCTCCGAGGTGAAGACGTAGCCCTTCTCCACCCAGAGGTCCCGGGCGAGGGCCCGCTCGCGGCCCTGCTCCTCCTTGTGCTGCCGGAGGATCACGACGAGCTGCTCGGGCAGCGGCACCGCGCGTCGCCCGGCCCGGGACTTGGTGTCCTTGGTCTCGCGGCGGATCGGCTCCTTCTGCGGGCAGAAGCCGGGCTTGCGCCCGCAGCGATCGCCGCAGCCGTGCCGGTACTTGGGCCGCAGCCGGCCGCGCTTGACCCAAGCGACGCCACGGTTGAAGTCGACGTCCTTCCACTGGAGCCCGAGGACCTCCCCCTGCCGCAGGCCGAGGGCGAGCGCGAAGATCCAGCGGTCGGAGTTGCGACGCTTGCGCGCCGCCTCCAGGAGCGCCTGGACCTCCTCGATCTCGAACGGCTCGACCTCCTCCTCTTCGAGCTTCGGGGCCTTGGCGATCGTGGCCACGTTGCGGGTGAGGTGGTCGCGCCGCAGGGCCTCGCCGAGGGCGACACGAATGGTGCGGTGGGCCTGGTGGGCAGTTCCGGCGGCGCTGCCGGCGGCCTGCATCTTCTTGTAGAAGCGCTCCAGGTGCTCGGGTTCCAGCTTCTCCAGGCGGTGCGCGCCGAGGCCGGGGACGAGGTGCACGCGGACGGCGACCTCGTATCCGGCGTAGGTGTTCTCGCCAACGGTGCCGGGCACGATCTCGGTGATCCAGTGGGTCAGCCACTTGCCCACGGTCCACTTCTGGCCGGCCTTGGGCACGGTGCCGTTGTCGCGCAGCTTCTCCAGCTTGCGGACCTTGGCCGTGACCTCGGTGCGGGTCTTGGCGCTGACGTGGCGTCGGTCAGGGGTTCCATCGCCCTTCACGCCGACCGTTACGCGGCCGTGCCAGCGGCCGTCGCTGCCCTCGTAGATCGAGGAGTCGCCGTTGGGCTTGCGGGTCTTCGCCATTCGGTTCCCCCGCTCAGGCCGCGAGCGCGACGGTCGAAGCGGCGGCAGCCGCACGAGCGGCCATGTACCCCTTGAGTGCCTCGGCGGGCACCCGGCGGAGGCGACCGATCGTCACGGACGGGACCTCGCCGGAGGAGACCAGGGCGTACATCGTCGTCCGACCGACGCCGAGTCGGCGAGCGGCTTCCTCGACCGTGAGGGCGACGAGCGTGGGGTCTGCTGCAACACCGCACTGATCTGCGACCAGGCGGAGGAGGACGCGCTCGGTGGTGCCGAGGGCGTGGGCCACTCGGGCAAGTTCCAACGGCGTTTCGGACATGGGTGTCCTATCCCAGCGGCGCTTTCGGCTATGCGCCGCCGTTGTCGAAGTTCCAGGGATGGGCGGATTCGGTTTTACGGGTCCGCGCTGTGGCCTCCGGCGTTCGTAGCGCCGGGGCTGCGGAGGGCATGACTGGTCGAGGCTCCATGGGCTGGCAAAGCCCGTAGTCGGACCGGCGGGAGGGGACGTTAGCGGTTGATTCCGGCCGCACCAAACCACCGGACGTCCAGCATGATGTCGGTCAACATCGGGCTAGCGGCAGGAGTGACGTGCGGACCCAGCAGCGTGTAGCAGGTGCCCTCAAGTGGCCAGGGCCCCGTTCGGAGCGACGGGCTACGTCGCGGTTCCCGGGTCGGCGAGCCCCTGGGCGCCGGCCTCGTCAGCCACGACCTGGGTGATCATCGCGCTGATGAGTTCGGCAAGGTTCGGGTGGGCTGCGCCGTAGGCATCGAGCGCGTCACGGGCGCGATTCATCTCCTTGCGAGCGGTGACGGACTTCTGCCAGCTCTCGGCAAACTCCGCCAGCAACCGCTTCACGTGGGCGTTGGCAGCGATCTCGGGTGGCCCGACCAGGTTGTCCAGGGAGATGTCGAAGACCTTGGCGAAGCCGATGGCCTCGTCCAGGTTCACCCTGCGACGCGGTTCACCGCTCTCGATGCGCCACACCGCCGACTGGTTGAGCGGGTAGCCGGCCTCGGTCAGGCGATCGGCGAGCGTGGCGGTACTCCACCCACGCGCCTCGCGCTCCATCTTGATCCGCCGGGCGACGTTCTCCTCCCCTTCCAGCCGTTGTCGCCGGTCCTCATCAGCCACGGCCAACCCTCCATGCATCGTCGTTAAGCCCATTTGCAATGCGTCGAGCACGACGTTAACGTGATGCAAAGCGAAACGCAAATAAGCCGAAACGCATCGACGAGCCGGGCCAGCCACCCCGCATCGCGACAACACAAAGGCCCCCGGCGCTACGAACGCCGAGGGCCGAAGCAGAACCTCGAAACCGCCCATCCCTGGAACAGTCGACAACGGAGGAACCGGGTAGCCGCCCAGCGCCTCCGAGTGAGGACACCGCTGTGGACAAGCCTACGGCCCCGCCGTCAAAGCCGTCATCCAACGACCGGCGACGGGGCGACGCGTCGAACGCTCACGCTGGCCCCGCCCTCGGGGAACCACCGCACAACGTCGACGCCGAACAGGCGGTCCTCGGTGCCTGCATGCTGAACCACCAGGCGGTGGAGAAGGTCCGCGGCACTCTGGACGCGGGCGACTTCTACCGGCCCGCCCACGAGACCATCTGGCGCGCGATCCTGGCCCTGCGCGCCGAGGACGCGCCCACCGACCCCATCGCCCTCACCGACCACCTGCGGGGATCGGGAGATCTCTCCCGCATCGGGGGCGCGTCGTACCTCCACACGCTCGTCGCCACCGCACCGCCCTCTGCCGACAACGCCGACCACTATGCGCAGATCGTGCGCCGCGACGCCCAACTGCGGACCCTGCATGCCACCGGCATCCGCACGGTCCAGCATGCGCTGACTCCGGGCGCCGACCCGGACGAGATCCGTACGGCCGTCGAGACCGAGATCCGTGCCGAGCGCGAACGCGCCCTGGCCTCCGGCAGCAGCCGCCTGTCCCGCTACATCGTCAACGGCTGGGACTTCGTCACCAAGACCGGCGCGGACAAGGAACCCTTGTGGGGCACCCGCGAACAGACCGCCTGGGCCTCCGGCGAAAGCCTGATGATCGTCGGCGCGCCGGGCGTCGGCAAGACCACCATCGCCCACCAGGTCGTCCTCGCCCGCCTCGGCCTCCAGGCCGCCGTCCTCGATCTCCCCGTGGCCGAGGGAGAACGCGTTCTCTACCTCGCCATGGACCGCCCCCAGCAGATTGCCCGCGCCATGGCTCGCCGCATCCTGCCTGCCGACGAGGCCCACCTGCGCGACCGCCTCGCCGTGTGGCAGGGACCGCTCCCCGCCACCCTCGACAAGGAACCCGACCTCCTCGCCGAACTCGCCGCCGCCCACCGCGCCGACACCATCGTCATCGACAGCCTCAAGGACGCGGTCAGCACCCTCGTCGACGACTCCCTGGCCGTCGCCTTCAACAACGCCCGCATGCGGGCCCTGCGCGCAGGCGTCCAGATCATGGAGCTCCACCACCAGCGCAAGGCCACCGCAGACGCGCCACGCGGCCAGCGTCCCACCCTGGACCGGGTGTACGGCTCAACCTGGCTGACCGCCGGAGCGGGCAGCGTCCTGTTCATCGCCGGAGAGGCCGGCGACCCGGCGGTCACCATTCACCACCTCAAGACCGTGACCGGCGAGATCGGCCCGCTACCAGTCGTCCACGACCACCAGCGCGGAACCACCTACGTCGAGCCGACCCTGGACCCGGTCACCCTCCTGCGCGCCGCCACAGACGGTCTGACCGCCCGTGACCTGGCGACTGCCCTGACCGGCGAGGCCAACCCCGACCGTGCCGACATCGAGAAGGCCCGCCGCCACCTTGACCGCCTGGTCAAGAGCGGGCTGGCGGTCAAGACCGAAGGCACCGCCGGCGGCGCCGGGGGCGGCCAGCAGGCCCGTTACCGCCCCTCCGCCCGGCACATCGCCGCCGTCTCCTGACCGCCACGCGGTGACAGGAGTGACCGGGGACAGCGCAGTAACCGAGTCTCCGGTCAGTCCGTCGCACTGACCGACCGCAGTGACCGGAGTTCCGGTCACCCTGGTCACTGCGACCGACCGAACTGACCGGGGTGACCGCGTCGGCCAGCGGGCAGCGCCGACCGTCGCAACCGGCCCGCCGGTGAACAGGCGGATTATCGCCGCCACGGGGCACATTCCGGGCGTGGACCCGCACACGGGACCGTCCACGCACGCCTTCCGCGCAGGCCCCTGCGAGAGCCGCTCACACCGTCCACGCTCGACGATGAAACCGCAGGCAGAGCGATCACGAAGGCGTACACGCCGTCCACGCGACCCAGCGTTCACGCGCGAGCCCCCTTCTAGAAGGGGGCTCGCGTGTACGCCCCGCCGTGAACGCCCTGCCTTCAAGCAGATTTCCGAGCTTCCACCGCACGCCGTAACGTCCCCTGACCTACTCTGCATAAGACCAGGAACAGCACTGCCAGCGCATCGGCAGCTCCTGGCTACACGAGATCACCTGTGACCGAACCCAGGTCAGACCGCCGGAAGCCGGAGCAAGTTGTGGGGTAAGTCATCCTTACCCCGGCTCGCTCCTGACGGAGCAAGTTGTCGCACCGGACGGTCTCACCGCCCTCCGCACGCATCTGCCCTCGCCCAGGGGTGCGAGGACAGACCCCGGAGCCAAGCGCCAGCGGGAGGCCGCAGAGGTGCTGCACCGCCAGACCGATAGGCACAGATCCCCGAGGACTCAGCTCTCGTGATCGGCGGCGATTCCCAGCACGCCGTTCGGCGACCACTCCTGCTCCAGGATCGAGTAGGTGATCGAGTCGCGCCAGGCGCCGTGGACGAAGACGTGGTCGCGGATGCGCCCGTCCTCGGTCATGCCGGCTCGCAGCAGGGTGCGCGCGGAGGCCTCGTTGAGCGGTGAGCGGGCTGCCCAGATGCGGTGCAGGCCGAGGACGTTGAAGCCGAGCGCGCACAGCAGGTGGACGGTTTCCGTGCCGAGGCCCTTGCCCCACTCGGCCAAGTGGAGGGCGAAGCCGATGGTGGCGGCCTGCTGCGGTTCGGTGGCCAGGCGCGCGTAGCCGATCAACTGGTGCTCGCCGAGCCGGGTGATGGCGAGGCAGTACTCGGTTCGCGGGGTGGCGCTCGCGGAGGCGATGGAGCGGGCGGTGATCGCCTGAACCTGGTCGCGGGTGCGGGGTTCGAAGCTGAGGTGCCGGGTAGCCTCCGGGTCGCCGTAGATGGCCAGGAGGGCGTCGGTGTCCTCGGGTTCGACTTCGCGCAGTGCCAGGCGGGGGCCGGCCAGGTGAACTGGGGTCATGGCTGCGGAGCCTATCCGTGGGGTCACCGGACGAGGACCGAGGTCGGGGTGGCGGTAAAGGCCTCGATCTCCTGCTGCAGATTCACGCCCACAATGCCGTTGCGACGGCCATCGGCACTCAGCGCGGCGTGGACGCGTTGAGCGCTGCTGACGATGCCGAAGTTCCGCTGCTCGATGGGGAGGTCGAGTACCGGGCGGACGGCCTCAACGGCACCTTCGACCTCGCCTCGGGCGATGCGGGCGAGGGCGAGGTCGGTCTGGGCGCCGGCCTCGTCGCCGAAGGCCCAGTCGTCCTCGGAGGCGTCGCGGTAGGCGGCGACGGCGGCCTCGGACTGGCTCTCGCCGAGCGCTGCGTCCTCGCCGAGCTGCACGGTGGCCTCGGCGACGTAGTAGAGCTGTCGGGGCACGGGGAAGGTCATGATGCCGCCGAAGGCGTCGAGGTCGTCGGGTTCGGCGGCCGCGCGGGCGTCCTCGGCCTGCTGGATGGCGGTGCGGGTGGCCTCGCCGTCGCCGAGGAGGGAGTGGGCGCGGGCGGAGAGACAGGCCAGCCAGACGCTGGTGGTGCCGTGGACGTCGCCAGCCGCGCTCTGCCCGAGGGTGGCGTAGTCGGCGGCCTCGCCGGGGCGGCCCGCCCAGTAGGAGATCAGCGACTGGAGGGAGCGGACCCAGGCGCGCATGGCGTGGTGGTCGGCGTTGTCGGCGCAGACGAAGGCAGTGCGAGCCTGCATCATCGCGGCGCTCGGGTTGCCCAGGTCGTGGCTTGCCTTGGCGAGCATGCCGGAGGTGATCCCGGCGAGCAGGTACAGATCGCGGGCCTGTAGGGGCTTGACTCGGCCGTGTTCGAGGAGGCGGAAGGTGAGGTCCTGTACCTCGACCAGGTCGCCGAGCAGGGTCGGCAGCGCCAGCCTCGGGTAGGCGACGGTCAGCCGCCGGACCTCGTCGTGGATCTGGCCCAGGGTCTCCGGGCCGATGCTGCTGCCCTCTGCCATCGCGGTGAACCGAAGTGCGCGACGAGCCGCCATTGCGACCTGCCTTTCCAATTCCGTGGTGCCCGCGTCGAAACGGGTCTCGCTGTTGGACGGGCCGCCGGCAGGCAGTACCGCTGCCTGCTCGGAGGGGAGTAGGACAGGGACCGGCCGTTGTGGCGGGATGACGAACGAGTCGGCGACCGCAGGCGCTGCCAGGGACGGGGCCGGTGCGGGCGCGAGGAGCACGTCGACGCTGACGCCGAACATCGCCTCCAGCACCCGGCACTGGTCCGGGTAGGGGCGGGTCTTCACTGCGCCGCCGTACCAGCGCTCGAACTGCCGCTTGGAAACCGACAGGCCCCGGAGTCGGGGATCGTTTTCCTGCTCGGCGGCCGAGTTCGCCGTCGCCTCGAACCGGAGGCGGAAGGTCTCGTAGACCTGCCAGTGGCGCTGCAGCGTCAAGACCCTTAAGAGGGTGGGGGTTTCGGCCACTGCGGATCCTCTCCGTCCCCGTTCGTCTGCTCTGACGATAGCCATGGCCGGTCCGCAGGAAACCCGTCCGGAGGGCTCTCGGGCCAGATGGCGGCAGTCATGACGGTGGTCATGACGCACGACGTCGTCGGCCATGTCAACCAGCGCCCAGTGACGACGCCACCACGACGGCAGCGACGTCGTATCGATGCGTAACCGCCCGCCGCCATGCTGACGACACTTCGCAATCCGCACACAACTGACAGCGAAGCGTGAGATCTGGGCGGCTTCCAGCACCTGCCAATCACCCGTCCAGCACCACGGGCACACCGGCCCGAGGCCGGCAATGGGAGGGATCCGATGGACAACGTCACGACCCGACGCACGGCGGAAGCGCGGTCCCCGGCGGATAGCAAGGCGAGCGCAACTGCTGAAGAGGGCCGTGCTACTCGCGCCAGGCGTCGCCCGGGTCTGACCATCCGCACGTTCAGCGTCGCGAAGGACGGCACCCGCTACGACGACTCCGGCGTGATCGCCGCCAACCCGGGCCCCGACGAGTACGTCGCCCGGATCGAGGTCTGGCCTGACTGTGCCTGCCCGCGGCACCGCGCCAACTGATTCGCCAACACTCCACGCTCACCACAGGAGGGAACACCTCATGTCCCTTGAACAGCTTGCCGGGAAGACCGTCCTGGTCACCGGGGCCGGCGGCCTGATCGGCAGCCGCATCACGGCCCAGCTCCGCCGACTCGGCGCACGCGCCATCTCGGTGTGCAAGCTCGACGCCTACCCGCCCGAGGTGTACCGCGAGCGATTCGGCATCGACACCTTCAACCCGGACTTCATCGTCGGCGACATCGCCGAACCGGGTCTGATGAACCGAGTGATCACCGAGTGCGACTATGTGATCCACGCCGCTGCGCTGGCCGATGTCGCCGCCTGCACGCGCCGGCCGTTGGACGCCATCGGCTCCAACATCATCGGTACCCAGCACGTCCTCGACGCCGTCGCCGCCTCCACGCGGGTGCAGCGCATGGTGTTCGTCTCCTCGGCCAGCGTCTACGGCAACGGCAGCCCGCGGTTCGTCGAGGATGCGGCCGTCGCGCCGGTGTCGGTGTACGGGAACAGCAAGGTGTGGGGCGAGTACCAGACCGCCGCAATGCTGGGGGAGGCCAGCCACTCCTACGCGGTCGTGCGGTACTTCTCGGTCTACGGTGAACCGCAGGTCGTCAAGGAGAACAGCCACTCCTGGGTGGTCGCCTGGTTCGCCATGCGGGCCGCGCTCGGCCTGTCGCTGCAACTCAACGGCGGCGGCCACCAGATCCGTGACCTGGTCCACGTCGACGACATCGCCACGGGCACCCTGCACGCCCTGACCTCGCCCCGCGTGCACACCGAGACGGTGAACATCGGTACGGGCACCGGCACGTCGATCCGGCAGGTCGCCGAACTGGTCCGCGCTCACTACCCCGACACGCAACTCGCGGAGACGCCGATGCCGCCCGGCGATCCCGAAGGCGGGTACGCCTCCGTCGAACGGATGGAGGAGCTTTTGGGCTGGCGGCCGGCGACCACCATCGAGGAGGGCGTCGCTCGCTACGTGGCCTGGCTGCGGGCGAACCCCGGCGCGATCCCGGATTGGATGCGCCGGGCGGCTGCGGCCTAGATGATCGGGGGCCGGCCGAGCCGGGTCATGGTCCACACCGCGCTCCAGCGCATCGGCTTGCGCCGACCGCACGGTGTGCGCCAGCCCTCGGCGAAGCCGGAGAACCACGCCTTCAGCCCGGCCGCATTCCGCGTGCGGGCGACCGTGAGCGCCACCCACACGCCGAGGTAGACCGGCACCAGCACAGCGGGCAGGTGCCGGCGCGCGAGGTACACGCGGTTACGGGCGTTCACCCGGTAGAAGAACGAGTGCCGGGTCGGGCTGGTCCGCGGGTGCTGCAGCAGCAGCTCCGGGGCGTACAGCACCCTCCAGCCAGCGTCGAGCGCCCGCCAGGCCATGTCGGTCTCCTCGTGCGCGAAGAAGAACGCGTCCGGCCAGTCCCCGACCTGCTGCAGCATCTTCGTCGACAGCCCATGGCCGCCGCCGAGGAAGCTGGTCACCTCGCCACCGCGCATCGGATCGCCGGCCCGCAGCCGGGGAACGTGGCGGCGCTGGGTCAGCCCGGTCTCGTCGGCGATCCGGAAGGACACGATGCCCAGCCGGGGATCGGCCTCGTAGAGGGCCTCGATCCTCGCGAACACGTCGTCGGCAACCAGCAGGCCGTCGTCGTCCAGGTCGATCACCACGTCCACGTCACGCAGATGCTCCAGCGCCACGTTCCGGCCGCCGGTCACCCCGAGGTTCTCGGCCAGCTCGACGCCCTCCACCCACGCCGGTAGCTCCGGCAGGGGGCAACCCTGGGCAACCACCACGACCCTCGCGGCCGGGACGGTCTGCATCTCCACCGAGGCCAGCAGCTCGGCCAGTTCCTTCGGCCGCGTGCCCATGGTCAGAACCGCCACGCCCAGCTTCAAGCCCACCGAACCCATCCCTTCGAGGAAACAGACATGGCCCAACGAACACACCGCTCGGGCGCCGCGTCGCTCAGAGAACTCGCCGAGAACCGGATGCTTCCGGACCACCAGGTCATGGACCAATCCACACTGACCTGGATCACCGGGATGCGGCCCGAGGTCTCCGCCGCGCCGCCCACCCTGCCACACCCGCCGCTCATGCTGGTACCGGACGTCACCTGGTTCGCGGAGCCCCGGTGCGCCGACTCGGTCCACGGCGTCCGGCACAACGCCCGCGTCTCGCTGCTCTCGTCGGTCCTCGCCCAGGAGTACGGGCTCGACCGCGACCACAGAGCCGCGCTGTGCGTCGCCGCAGCCGTCCACGACTGCCAGCGCCACAACGACCGGGACGACCCCGGCCACGGCCTGCGGGCAGCTGCATGGTTCACCCGCAACCAGGCCGCCGTCACCGGCCTGGTCGGCCGGGAGCTGCCGCAGGACGCCCTCACGCAGGCCGCTACCGCCATCAGCCTCCACGACGTGCCGTACGAGCGCTTCACCGTGCAGCAGAACCGCGTCTACCAGCGAGCACCGCACCTGATCGACCTGCTCAAGGCCGCCGATTGCCTGGACCGCTACCGGCTCCCCCTCGCCCGCTGGTGGCCCGACCCGTCCCACCTGCGGCTCGTGCCGCCCGCCTGGCTCCACGCCGTCGCCCACGACCTGGTCGTCCGCAGCGAACAGGCCCGCCTCGACGGCGCCAGCAACCACGGAGCGCTCATCCACGCCCGCCAGATCCTCGACCCCACCTGCTAGAAGGAGGCCGCGCCATGCACGCCGAATGGGATAACGCCCACACCGACCACACCACCACCCCCACCCGCCCCGGACCCGTCGGCCTCACCGAGACCGAAGCCGACTGGCGATCCCACCTCGAACACGACACCCCCAACGGCTGGCTCCTACGCGGCAACGCCATGACCGAGACGCTCGTCTCCGGCCGCCCCATCCACCTGATGCACACCACCGTCGCCCTCGACGCCATCCGCACCAGCGGACACCTCTACGCCTCCAGCGGCTGCCTCGTGGCCGCCCTCTACTGCGCGCCCCTCACCCCGGAACCCGCCGGTCTGCGCCCCCACAACCTCGGCTCCTACCTCCTGGAGACCAAGAAGCACACCCGCACCCTTGTCTTCGAGATCACCCCCGACGCCCCGGCCCCACCCAAGGGCATCAACTACCTCCGCCTCGGCGCCATCCACCTGCGGACCTACTTCACCCACCGCAGCTTCCTCACCGAGCACGAGGACGCCAAGCTCCGCCGCACCGCCCTGCAACGCATCCAGGCGACGGCGCCCTTCCTCGACACCGCCCTCGCCAACGCCACCGGAACACCAACGCCGGACACCGACTTCATCGACCAACTCGCCGCCACCGTGCCAGCATTCCCGTTCCTCGGCTACCTCTACTTCGAGGTGCTCTCCGAGTACCTGATGCTCCACTCCACCAGCCACGAGACCAAGGCCTACGCAGAGCTGGGGGAGATGAACAACCGCCTCTACAAGCAGCTCGCCTTCACCGCCGTACAGGGCATGGACAAACTCTTCGACCTATCCCGCTTCAACCCAGGACACGACCGCCTCCTCGACCTCGTCGGCCGGATCGAAACCGACCTCACCGCCGGAGTCGCCCAGTACACGAGGAGGCGCCTGTCGCACCTGTTCGCCACCGTGGCGCTCGCCACCGGCCAGGACGCGGCCTCCTTCACCTTCCACCACGCGGACTTCGACACTCTCACCAAAACGGCGCCGGGGTTGCTGGGACAGCTCGTCTTTCGCGACCTACGGGCCATCGGCCGCTACCCGCAGCTCTACCTCGCCTTCGAACAGGCCAAGGCCATGGAGGCATGGGCCTATTGGAACACCGAGGGCATCCCCGCCCCGTTCAACGGGACGGTCCCGAAGGGAGAGGTCGGCATCAACCCCGCCTACCCGCGAGCTAACTACGCGATGTGGATCGCTGAGACCTGCGAGCGTGGCCTCCTGCACCCGATGGAACAGCTCGACGTGAAATTCCTCCCGCGCCTCGCCGAGTTGTCGATGACCGCCATGCGCAGAGACGAAACGGGGAAGGCAGCAGGGCACCGCCGGTAGCGTGGATCAGAGGTCCGTTTGGCTTCGCGTAGGTCGCCGCGTCGAACAGGTGCTCAAGGTGCCTCCCAGCCAGCAGATGCAGCCCCTCGGCATCGTCCAACAGGGCACCCCCATCCTCAATCACCCGGCCGAGCCGTTCGACCTGCCGACCGAGGGCACCGCCGCCCAGACCGTGGTCGACGAACTGTTCACCGCCCTCGACCGGATCGGCCGCGTCCACTCCTTCGCCAAGGGCATGGGCCTCGCCGCCCCACAGATCGGTATCCCCCGCGCCGCTGCCATCGTCCTGCTACCTGCGCGGGACCTGCAGCGACCTCCGCCCTCAATCCTGGGTTAAGCCCGCCAGCGGCAGTGATCATCGCTACGGTGAAACTCGCAAGGTTTGATCCTCGGTACCGGGTCTTGTAGGGGATGTCATGGGCAAACGTCGCGGCTTCTTCGCGGAGATGAACTACCAGGCGCAGCAAGCGGAGAAGCGCCGACGCCAGCAGCAGGCCGCCGCCCATCGTGCTCATCTTGCAGCGCAGCGCCAAGCCGAACAAGCCATGAGGGCATACGAACGCGCGCAGGTGGCGGCGGCGAGAGCCTCTGCCGCCGAGAAGAAGGCCGCGGAGCGTGAGGCTGCGCGACTCCATGTGGAGTCCAGGCTCGCCGAAGTCGAGTCCATGAACACCGATCTGGCCAGCGACCTTGCCGACATCGACAGTCTGCTCGCGTGGACCCTGGGCATAGACGACTTTGTCGATCTCGAATCATTGAAGATCTCGAAGGTCGAGCATCCTCCGTTCATTCCTCGTGGCCTGGCTGTCCCTGCGCCCAAGGTTACAGAGCCGCACTACGCGCCTGAGCCCGTGTATCAGGAGCCGACCGCACCCAGCGGACTCTCAGCCATGCTTGGCGGCAAAAAACGGCACCAACAGGCCATCGAGGAAGCCCGGGCCGCCTTTGAAAACGCGCATGGCTACTGGGAGCGCACCAGGAATGCTGTCCACAGCAGCTACCTCAAGGAAATGGCCCACCGCGAGAGGTTGGAAGCCAAGCGCGTGGCGGAACTATCTGCCGCCGAGGAGAAATACAAGCAGGAATGCGAAAAGCGCGAGGCTGAGGCGTCGGCTCACAACGCCAAGGTCAGCAAGCTCATCAACGACCTTGCCTTCGATGTCGAATCCGCCATCCAAGAATACGTCGGCATCGTCCTGTCCAACTCGGTCTACCCCGAGGTCTTCCCGGTCGAGCACGACCATGCGTTCAATCTCGCATCCCGCGAACTCACGCTTACAGTCAGCGTTCCAGAGCCCTCAACCATACCCGCGGTGAAGGCGTACCGATACGTGAAGGCGAAGGACGAGATTGCCTCAACTGACCTGCCCGTTCGCGAAAAGAAGGAGCGGTACGCGAACGCGGTCTGGCAGGTCGCAGTTCGCAGTCTCCACGAAGTCTTCGAGGCCGACCGCGCCGGCAAAGTCCACTCGATCGCGCTGACGGTCGGCGTCGATACGATCGACCCCGCCACCGGCCGCCCAACCACTGTTCCTCTTGTCATCGTTGCCGCGGACCGCGAGACCTTCAACAGCTTCGATCTGGCCAAAGTGATCCCCCAGGCCACGTTGCAGCACCTCGGTGCCGCAATGTCGAAGTCGCCATTCGGCCTGGTCCCGGCTGACACCAGTCGCGGCATCCGCGTTCGAGGGCAGTGACAGTGCGATTCAACCCACCGCCGGGGTGGCCCACGCCGCCCGAAGGTTGGACTCCCCCGCCAGGATGGAAGCCTGACCCGACCTGGCCGACCCCACCGCCTGGCTGGCACCTCTTCGTGCCCGACGACGAGTCCGAATCGGACAACGACTTCGACGAGTCCGCGACCGCGCCAACCACCGAGGCTCCCACGGACCCGGCGCAAGGGTCACCGGGAACTGGGCCAGACCAGACATCTGCCATCCCACCGACTCTGCCACCGTTCCGCGGAGTCGACCCCGCGCCACTGTTGGCCCGTATCGCCGATCTCGAAGCGGCACTCGCCGCCGCACAGAGTGGCGCCGACGTGATCGATCTCAGCGACCAGCGCGCTTTGCAGGACGTCGGCATCTACCGCTACCACCATCCTCTGGAGAACGCGGCGGCCTACAAAGACCGGCTGCGCAGTCTCGAAGGCCAGATCGACGACGTCATCAAGAGCAGCCGCGCGATCCTCGCCGCAGACATGTTCACGTTCGACGGATCTCTAGCCCGAGGACGGAAACTTGTCGGCGATCTGTCCAAGCTGATGCTGCGGGCCTACAACGCCGAGGCCGACAACTGCGTACGCTCGCTGAGGTCAGGGAACGTGCGCACCGCGCAGAAGCGGCTGGAGTCGGCGGTCACGGCGGTCGAGAAGCTCGGGGCAATCATGGAGATGCGGATCAACCCCGAGTATCACGCTCTGCGAGTCGCTGAGCTCGAGCTGACTGCTGACTTCCAGATGAAGGTGCAGGAAGAGCGCGAACACGCCCGCCAGGAGCGCCAGCTTCTCCGCGAACAGCGCCGGGCTGAGCAGGAGTTGGCCGCAGAGAAGGAGCGACTCGAGAAAGAACGAGCGCACTACATCAGCGTCCTGGCATCCCTCCGCGCCAACGGCGACGACACCGCCGCCACCGAACTCTCCGGCCGACTCGCTGACATCGAGAAAGCCATCGCAGCCAACGACTACCGCATCGCGAACATCCGCGCCGGCTACGTATACGTCATCTCGAACATCGGCGCCTTCGGTCCGAACATCGTCAAGATCGGCATGACCCGCCGCCTCGACCCGATGGACCGCGTCCGCGAGCTCGGCGACGCTTCAGTGCCGTTCCGGTACGACGTCCATGCCTTGTTCTTCTCCGAGGACGCCGTGGCACTGGAGTCCGAACTCCATAAGGCGTTCGCCGATCGACGGGTCAACTTCGTCAACGCTCGACGCGAGTTCTTCTTCGCCACACCATCCGAGGTCCGAGCTCTATTGGCAGACAGGGTAGGCGGCCTGCTTGAGTTCACGGAGGAACCCGCGGCTCTCGAGTACTTTCAGAGCCGCAGCCGCTGGCCGCAGCAGAGCTAAGTGTGAATCGTGGGGAGCGTGTTGGGGGCAACCCCGCACGAGTTCGAATCTCGCATCCTCCGCCATGGCCGACCAGCCATAACGAAGGCCCCGACCGCTCAGCGGTCGGGGCCTTCGTCGTTCCGTAGTTGCAGTTACTACTGATCCCCAGGATGGCCGGAGCCGCACCAGCGATTCAGTCGGAGGCATCCGGGTCAGTTAGCTCGCCGAGAGTGATCAGCACCAGTGCGGCCTTGCACGCGGTGCTCTCGGGCGGCAGCCTCACTCCCTACCCATGAGTTGGGCCAGCAGCGCGACCACTGCAGTCGCCCCCACCATGGCGAACCCGAGGGTCGGTGCGCGCACGATGAGAACGACAGCGAGGATGCCCACCAGGAGGAGGACGACGGTGCGGACGCTGAGCTGTTCCATAGGACTTGCCTTCCGTCGGTGACCGGCCTACTGCCGTTGCCACAGCCAGCGTGGGTCACCGGCAGCTGCCGCTGACGGCCCCGGACAGTCCCTGACGACATTGGCCAACCGGGGCCGCGAGCGCGCGGCCTGTGACAGAGTCTGACAATGGCCGGCGCCGTCGAGTGCCGGGCTGACGACTTGTGAACTCTGCCCCGGGGGAGGAACCGTGAGTGCTCAGTTGTGGACGAGGCCGGACCTCTCCCATCAGCCCTGTCTGGAAAAGCTGAACGGCGATCTCCACGACCTCAGACTGGACGCGGGGCTCCCGTCCGCACGGGGCATCCGGGATCGGATCGGCAAGGACACTCAGGGCTTCTGGATCGTCAACCACCAAGCGGTCCTGGATGTCTTCCAGAAGACCGACCTGCCGCCGCTAGGCCGCCTCGACCTCATCGTCCGCGCCCTTGCCGAGATCGCCCGCCATGATGACGACACTGTGGCCGACCGGTTCAAGGAGCTGTGGAAGCTGGCCGTCAGCGAGACGGTCGCCCAGGCGCACGCAAGCCTCCAGGACGACAACACGGAGCCCGGCGAGGAAACAGACAACGACACGCAGGGCGACGCCGCATTGGAATCGCTGAAGTCCCTGATCATCAATGCGGCGCAGTCGCTGTGGGACGACAAGGACGCACTCAGGGTCTTCCTCGGCGTGGTTCGCCGTAGCGAGGGATTCGCCAGGATGGCGGACGCGCTGGAGGAGCACCGCCCGGCGAATGCGACGTTCTACGGGGTGCAGAGCCACGAGTTCGAGGTGGCCCGCTCCCCCGCACGTCGGGAACTCATCGCTGTGCAACGCTGCCTCGAAGAGCACCGGCTCAAACACCATTGGTCCTTCACTGAGCTGGAACACCAGACAGGGATCTCGGCGGACAGATGGATCCGCTGGTACACCCATGACGAGCTGCCCGACCGCGAAGCGCTGATCGCCTTCTCCAACGCGGCGCACCTGCAATTGGAGGACCACACGCTGCTGCTGGGGCTCTGGAGCACGGCCCGTGAGGCTCTGGAGCGACAGCTGCGCTTCGACTCCCTACCGTCGGACATCGGCTTTGACGAAGCGTGGGCGATGCGACCCTCAGCGGTACCACGACTGTGGGCGCTCGCAGGTGTCGGAGGCGACCCCCTCTCCGCCCACGGTCCCGATCTAGCAGCCGGATCCACTCCCGCCTTCACCATTGCCGGACCAGCTGGATCGGGGCGCTCCACCGCGCTGACGACCGTCGCGCGCTCCTTGCTGGCGGGCGGCACGCGGCTCCTCCTAGTAGCGCCACGACCTTCCCCGCTGCGCGAACTGGCGGAGCGGCCGTCTGTGCTGGGTTGCCTCGTCCAGGACGACATCGAACGTCAGGAACTTGAGGAGGTGTTGGACACGGCTACGCGGGACGACCCCGTGGTGGTGGTGATGGACGACGCCGAGGTGCTGGCGGACTGCGGTGCGTCCCGTGTGCTGAGGCGACTGCTCCAAAACGGATCCAGCGAAGCTGCAGCTCTGGTCGCAGCCGGCGACGAGCGGGAGATCGACCACAGCATGAAGTGGCTGAGCGAACTGACCAAGGCGCGCCGGGGCCTCCTACTCGCACCGCAGGCCAACACGTCCGGCAAGTTGATCGGCAGCGCCTCGGCAACCTCTCTCGTCGGCGTATCGTCCACCCCAGGCCGCGGCTGGCTGCACCTCGGCGACGGCGACCTCATGGCTGTGGCCGTTCCCCGGTAGCCGGCCCCTCTGCAAGCGCGCCACCGCGCCGGACGCCTGCTGCAGCACCATCGCCTGAAGATCAGCCTGGGCCTATGCCCATGCCCACGGCGGCACCGCCGTGGCGGCCAGAGGCCGATGGCGGGTGGTCTCATTTCTGGTCTCATTCATTGCCGTCCGCCGAGGTTCAGCCGATAGCCCCAGACTCGCTCCGCCACAGGTCAGAACGGGTGTGAACCCCGGCGGACACTGTTCGGGAGAATTGGAAAGCGTGTTGGGGGCAACCCCTCACGAGTTCGAATCTCGTATCCTCCGCCTTTGATCGAAGGCCCGGACCGTTGCGAAGCGGTCCGGGCCTTCGTCGTCCCGTGGTCGCGGTCTTTGCCGTCAGCTGGACCGACTCCACTTCGCCATCTGTTCCCGGAAGGTCGGGCAGCTGACGATGTCCGTCTTGCTGCACTGGAGGGCATGGGTCAGGAGCTGGTGGGCGTAGTCGAGATCGACCATGCGCTGCTCGATCTCGGCGACCTTGGCGCGGATCATCGCCTGCCTGCGCGGCTGGTCCTGCTGGAACTCCCTGACCTCGGCCAGGCTCAGCCCGGCTTGCTGGAACTTGCGTAACAGCACGATCCGCTCCGCGGCATGCGGCGGATAGCGCCGCTGCCCACCCTGCCGTTCGGGCGGAGTCAGCAGGCCGTGGCGTTCCCAGAACCGGATGGCTGACGCGGGAACGTTGGTGATCTCGGCAAGCTGACCGATCGTCATGCGCACGCTTCGCCCCTCCCCTTTCTCTCGTCATCTCGTCGTACTGGCCCGACGCTTGACTTGAACCTTAGTTCAAGTCGCAGAGTGGCCGGCACGTGCAGCGGCGGCGAACCGGCCGCCGCCGACGGAGAATTGGGAGATGAAGAGATGGCAGACGCACCTGAAGTGACGAGCCGGGCCCACCAGCTCGTCGAGGCTGCCCGGCAACTCTTCGTGGCGGGGGTGATGTCGCACTCCGGACACGCCAACCTGAGCGTCAGGCTCGACGCCGACCGCTTCCTGCTGACCCCGGGGTTCGTCCGCGACCTGGAACCCCACCAGCTGGCGACCGTCGGTCTCGACGGGCAGGTCCTGGAAGGAGAACTGCGCTCCGTCAGCGTCGAGATCATCGCCATGCACAGCGTCGTCTACCGCGCCCGCCCGCACGTGGGCGCGATCATCCACACCCACTCACCCGGCGCGACGGCCTTCGCGGTGGCCCACCGGCCGCTGCCGTGCCGCACCGAACCGATGCTCCGCTTCGGACAGCCCGAGGACGTACCGGTGGTGCCCTGGGGGCCGCGCGGGTCGGACGTGTCGGTCCGGGGCATCGCCGACGTCCTGGAACGACGCCCGACGACGGCCGCGGTCCTTCTGGCCAACCACGGGCTGCTGGTGTTCGGCCCGGACGCGGCGGCTGCCGGCCACCTCGTGGTGGCGATCGAGGAAAGCGCCGAGGCCGAGATCGCCGCCGCGGCGATCGGCGGGGCCGTGGACTTCCCCGAGGGCGCTCTGGAGGCCGTCCGGGCCTCGATCGCACGGGTCTCGTCATGAGCGACCACACCTTCGCCGAGCGTTCCGAAGCCCTGCGGGACCGCTACCGCACGACGCTCGGAGCCGTCCCGGGCGCGGTGGAGGACCGTCTGCGGGTGGCCCAGGCCTTCGGCCGGCTCCCCACGGAGGAGGCGTTCACGGCCCTGCGCCACATCGTGCTGGCCGACAGCCCACTCGGCGGTCGAGTGCAACAGTTGGTCCACTTCGGGCAGCTGCTGGCTCTCGGTCGGGCGGAACCGGCCCGGATCCACGCCCGGGGAGCACTCCACGCGGGCGCCGGCATCGCCGACCTCATCGGAGTCGCCGAGACCGCGCTCATCACCTCGGGCACGCCGGCCTACGCGCTCGGCATCGAGATCATCGTCGAACTCCTGCAGGACGACGACGGCAAGGCCGGCTGACCACCGAACGGGTGACGCAGGGCGCGCGAAGTCGCTGTCCTCTGCCCGGGGCTGGTCGAGCGACGGGCCCCACGACTCCTCCCAGGCCGAAGGCGGGGGCGGATGGCGCAGCTCGCCCGGAGTCTGCTGATGGACCCGGGAGAGCCCGGTCTTCGAGGCCACCAGCGCCCCCGGGCACCTGTTTCGGCGCATGGCCCGGCCCGGCCCTGGTCTCGGTTCTGGTCTCGTTCACCCCCGTCCGGCTGGGTTCTGCCGCTGCCCAACGGTTCGCTTCCCCGCAGGTCAGAACGCGTACGGACGCCGGCGGACAGGGTTCGGGAGAATTGGAAAGCGTGTTGGGGGCAACCCCTCACGAGTTCGAATCTCGTATCCTCCGCCAGTAGATGGCCCGGACCGTTCAACGGTCCGGGCCATCGTCGTATCCCACGAGTGCGCCCCTCCGAGCGGGACGGCTACAGAGACCCTCTCAGTTCCCTTACGGCGGCCAGAACGGCCAGGCAGAGCCCGACCGACACCCCGAAGGCAGCGCCGGCAGCCATCGTGGCCTCCGGCAGTCTGGCTCCCGCCCAGGTCTGGAGGATGCCCACCACGAGTGCGATGACGAGCGAGACGAGGCCGATGATGAGGAGCCACAGCACCCACGTGCCGGAGGAGTTCGGGCGATTTGATTCAGTCACTAGAACGTGCCTTTCTGGTGGTGTGAGGTGCACTGGGTGACGGTCGGCATCATTCGAGAGCCAGCACGGCGCTCATGAGGTGCTCCGCGAGCACCGCACGAGTACGGGAGACACTGGCAACCAGTTGCTGGTGCGCGGCGATCTGCTCGTCGAGGCTCCTGAGCGTCGCGGCGACTTCCAACTGCTCCTGGAGAGGCGGCAGCGCCACCAGCAGTTGCCCGAGAGACGCGGCGTTGATGGAGGGTGCGGCCGTAGCCGCCGCGCGGTCCGTGATCCACCCCACGGTGTGCGGCAGGGACAGATAACCCAGGAGGTACTCGGGATCAACCCTGGCGGGCTCCAGCACTCGCAGTCTGATGAGATTCGTGCTGAGCAGCCATCCTTCCTCCCGCCTGGTCACGATGGCCGGAGGCCTCATCGCGCCGGTGCGGATGCACACGATGTCCCCCACGGTCAGCCGGAATCGCTCAAGCCGCCGCGCGGTCTCGGCGGAGACCCTCTCGTCGATAATTTCCCCGATGCGCCCGTTTCGGAGATGCCGGGAAAATACCACCGGATTTTGCTCACCTGATGCGCGCTGCTCCGCCGGCAGGCGTGAATATGAGAATCCGGCCTGGATCTGGCACAGGTCGCGCAGGAAGACGTGGGTCCAGCCCGCCGGAGCCGGCCCTCGGCGACCGGGTTCCCCTGAGCGAGCGGCTGCACGGATGGCATCGGCAGCGCGGTCCGCCTCCTCGACACGCATCCGCAGACGAACGGTGTCCGCGCGAGCTTCCACAAGCGCATCAGGCACTTGTGCGGGAGAGGATTCCCGCTGTGCACCCGCGAGATGATCGAGCGGATTCAGCGTGTACCCCTTGTCGCGAAGGGCCGACCGTGGCACGGAGACGCCAAGACACCCGAAATCCCCCGGTGCCAGGCTCTGTTGGTCATCTGCGCACCACCGCTCATACGCCTCTACGACGCTCTGCTGATCTCGCTCATCCATAACGCGCCGCCCGCGATGCTCTGTCCCCAGATTCCGAGCATCGAGAAACAGCACCTCCTGACGAGCAGACACAGATTTCCGCAGAAGCCAGACCGAGACCGGAATGGGAGTCTGCGAGAAGAGTTTTGGCGGCAACGCGATGACCGCCTCGACCACCCCGGCCTCCACCATGTTCCGGCGAATCCGGCGCTCCGCCCGATTGGTCGAGTTGCCCGCCTTGTTGGGCATCACCACGGCAGCCCTGCCATCCGCGCTCAGCAATGCCACTACATGTTGAAGCCACGCGAAGTTGTCGTTGCCGCCGGGCGGCGGACCGAACTGCCACGTGCCTCCCCGCTCCTGGCCTGCAGAATCGCTCATGTTGAAGGGCGGGTTCGTCAGAACCACGTCTGCTGCGCCCCCAGCCCTTTCAAGTCGACGCCACGGCGATGCGGTAACGGCTCGAAGCTTTGGCCGGATGCCTTGGAGGGTGAGGTTCATGCTCGCGAGTCGCAACGTATCCCTGCTCGGGCTCTCTCCGATGACCACGGGCGGCGGAGAGTGGGGATCAGCCGACGAAACGGCCCTGGCCGCTGCTGCCAACATCTCGCCCCCTCGTGCGTAGGGGTCGTGGACCGTACCCACCACCTCGTCCGGGCGCACGACCAGCCTGGCCATGAGCCTGGCCAGCCCGCGCGGCGTGAAGAAGTCGCTGCTGCGCAGACCTGCTTGTGCCTCGTACTCGTCGAGAACCAGTCGGAAGGCATCGCGTCCCAGCCCCTCCACCAAGTGCACGACTCGCAGCAGGACTTCGTAGGACCCTGGTTCCAATTTCACGAACGCGTCCCGCATCCCTGGTGGTAGGCCACGGCGGCGAAGTACCTCGTCGGCGGAGACGCCGATGTGCCGAAGCAGCGTTCCAGCCGCTTCCGCCCCACGGCCGGAGGCGGCCACCTCTCGGAGCGCACTCCAGCGACCGGGTTCGCCGAGCCGCAGGAAGTTGAGCGACAGAAGCAGGCTCAGGTAGTCCACCATCGAGCCTGACCCGCGAACTCTGTCCGCGAGCTCTCCCATGAGCTCGTCCACGCACTGTCGATTCCCGGCATCCTCCGGCTCAGTGCCGCGACCGCACACGCCGGCCTCAACATCCAGGAGCCGCCTCACCCTCAGCCGTTGGCGCGCCCGACTACCGTAGGTGACACCACTCCTCTCGTCCCGGGTCAGCCGCGCTTCCGGAACCGCCCGGGAGTCCAGCCACTCGAGAACACCGGGGAGCCAGAAGTACTCCGCTTCACCAGAGCGGACCGGCGACGGGAAGTCCGTGTGGCGCTTCGCCCACATGGTGATCGTCGGTCGCGCCACTCCGGTGAGCTCCACGATCTCGGAACGCGTGACCAGACGCTCGTCAGTACTGTCTGCCGTACTCATGATGCCCCCCGGGCTGTTCCGCCTGCCTGTTCCGACAAAGACGACGCTAGAAGCGTGGAGCCCTTGCGTCCACTGCGCACCCGCAGTGCGCATTCTTTGGCCTTCAGTCGTCGGCGCCGAATCAGAATCGGCTCGCGAATGTTGCGCTGAGCTGGGCTTTTATCATCGAAGCTACGCCCCAGCCTGTCAGGACGATCGAGAACGGGATTAACAGTCGATGCAGCCAGTCCGATCTCCTGGCACAGCTGCCCACCGTCGCCCATGGCGAGATATACTTTGCACATGAGTTGATACATCAGGAGGTGCATCCATGAGCCGGACCGTGATCGATCTGGACGACGAGCTGCTCGCCGACGTGGCCCAGGCACTCGGGACCAGTACGAAGAAGGAGACGGTCAACAGCGCCCTTCGTGAGGTGCTGGAGACCCGGAGGCGGGCCCTCGCACTCACCCGGCTACGCGCTGCCGCTGAGGATGGAGCCTTCGACCTGGAGATCTTCGAGGACAAGAGGAACTACCGTCGGTGAGCGCGGCAAGGTTCCTAATCGACACCAGCGCCCTCGCGCGGTTCATGCGCCGGGACGGTGAGCAGTACGGCTGGGACCAGGCAGCGGCTGCCGGGCTCATCGCCACCTGTCCCATCACCGAGCTCGAGTTCTTCTACAGCGCGCGGACGGCTGCCGACCGCATGCAGGGGATCGAGGACATGCGACAGCTGTTCAGCTGGGTGCCTGTCCACGATCGCGCCTTCGAGCGTGCCTGGCGGGTCCAAGAAGCACTGACCAAACGGGGCCAGCACCGCAGCGCCGGCGCGGTGGACCTGGTCGTCGCGGCAACGGCAGAGATGGAGGGCCTGACCCTGCTGCACCGGGACCGGGACTTCGAGTGCATCGCGAAGGTCACCGGGCAAGCCCTCCAGTGGTACGGGTCAGAAGCCGAGAAATGAGTCGCGCCCGGACTCGGCTCCGAACGCCGGCACCCTCGCGCCCGTAGATCGGGAGCCGGTACGACCAGCTCCCCCGGTTGCAGTTCTGGTTGCATTCACCCCCGTCCAGAACCGTCCAAAACCGGGCGAGCACGCCGTTCCGCCACAGGTCAGGACACCTGCGGCCGCCCCCGGACAGTCGGACGAACATTTGGAAAGCGTGTTGGGGGCAACCCCTCACGAGTTCGAATCTCGTATCCTCCGCCTCTGCCCGCCAGGGCAAACGAAAGGCCCCGACCGGGTTTCCGGTCGGGGCCTTCGTCGTCTCATGGTTGCGGTTTTGGTCGCAGCTCGACCCGAGGAGCTGGCGCTCCGGGACCGACAGTGCACCGGGCCGCCCGCTACGGCGGATCTCCGCGGTAACAGGCGGCCCCGTGCTCCTGCGGCTGGGGCGGTACCTCAGTTGTCGGTGTACCTGTCGGCGATCGAGAGGGCCCGGTCGAGGATGGCGAGACCCTCCCGGGCCTCCTCGTCGGTGATGGTGCAGGGCGGGACGACGTGGATGCGGTTGTGGTTGTAGACGGGCCAGAGGCCGTTCTCCTTGCAGAAGGCCACTAAGAGGTCTTCGAGCGGATCATCATCTGCGACCGATCGGCCGCCTTCGCCCCCGGATTCCAGGAGCGCCGGACCACAACGCTGGCCATCCAGCACCCGGGGATCGTCGGCTTTCTGGTGAAGGTCTTCGACCACATGTGGGGGCGGGCACAGACGATCACCTACGGTCCGGACCGGCTACGCCCGCAGCGACTCGCCCAGGAGAGCCAGACGGCGGTGCTGCGCCTGATGGTGCGCGGGCACACCGACGAGGCCATCGCGGCCCGGCTCGGCATCAGCTCCCGTACGGTCTCCTCGCACATCAAGAAGATCTCGGATGCCCTGGGCAGTCGCAGCAGGGCGGAGCTCGGCTACCTGGTGGCCCGCTCCGGCATCCTCGACGCAGCCGAATCCAGCTGACGACCGGCGGGCGTCACGGAGGCCACGGCCTCGACCGTCTGACGGCCCGGCGGCGCGGATAATCACTGACGTGAAACTCGATGATCTCGTGATCCCCGACACCGCCGCGTGCGCCACCGCCCGGGAAGTGGCCTCCGCCTACTGCTCCCCCGCGCTGCTGAACCATTCCGCGCGGGCCTACCTGTGGGCGGCGGCCTACGGCACGTCCCAGGGCATCGCGTTCGACGCGGAGTTGCTGTACGTGGCCGCGATGTTCCACGACATCGGCCTGGTACGTGAGTTCGACAGCCACACCGTGGCATTCGACGAAGCCGGCGGACACGTGGCGTGGGTGTTCGCGGCCGGTGCCGGATGGCCGGCGGCGCGCCGCACGCGGCTGGCTGAGGTGATCGTCCGGCACATGTGGGATCAGGTCGACGTGGCCGACGACCCCGAGGGCCACCTGCTCGAGCGCTCCACCAGCCTGGACATCTCGGGCCGGAACGTGGACGACTTCACCGCCGCCTTCCGGGGCGAAGTGCTGGCACGCCACCCCCGCCTCGGCCTTGGCGACGAGTTCGTGTCGTGCTTCCGTGAGCAGGCGCAGCGCAAGCCGGACAGCTCGGCGGCGGCGGCGATGCGCAACGGCATCGCCGCCAGGATCGCCGCGAACCCACTGGACGCCTGAGGACTGCACCGGCCCGGCTCACGGCCGGTGCCCGGACGATCAGCCCCAGGCGGAGTCCGCGAGCGCGACCGGAGCGGCGGTGTTGACGGTGTCCGGGGCGGCCGACCCGCCGAGCGCCAGGAAGGCGCCAACGGCAAGGGCAACGGCAAACTTGACGAAACGAGCCTCGGTCTTGAACATTTTTCCGTCTTTCCGCTCTGTGGATCAGTCGATCTCGGCCGGCAGGGCGGAGGCTCCGACCGGGTTTCCGGTCGGAGCCTTCCTCGTTAGGTGGCCCCCGTCGACCTAGATCGGTAGTGAGCGCAGCCGCACCGCGCCCGCGGGCCACTCGGCGCCGTCACGCAGCGGCGACCAGATCGTGCGTAGCGGCATCACCACGAGCCGCCCTCCGGGCTGTTCCACCGTCACCTCCGCAGCCAGTTCGTGGAAGCCCCGCCGCTCGTAGTAGGGGACGAGCCTCGGGCGGCAGAACGCCAGCGCGTGCGCGGAGCCGAGCGTGCGCGCGTGGTCGAACGCGGCTTCGAGCAGGGCGCGCGCGAGGCTGCCGTCGCGCCTGCCGGGGGCGACGGCGAGGCCCCCTATGCCGACAGCCGCGAGCTCTGTGTCACCGACGCTGAGCAGGATCGGCACCAGGCCGATGTGGGCGACGAGCCGGTCGTCGGCGGCCCGGATGCCGAGGTGGATCTCCTTGGGCCGGAAGGTCAGTCCGAGGTCGCCGACACTGTAGGGGTCGTCGCCGGGGCCGAAGATCTCGTCCTGGTCGGCGCGGGTGTACCGGGGCAGCCGGACGATCTCCGGCGGCACGGCGGAGCAGCGGTCATCCATTCGGCCGCGATCCCTTCCCGAAGGCTTCCGTCCAGTGCTTTCCCGTCCGCGGCGTCCCCGCCGGGGAACGACGGTCGTACGCTCGCAGCCCCGCGGCCGCCGTGGTGACCGCCTCCACCACGACGCCGGCCTCGTCGCCGCCGAGGTGGGGCCCGAGGGGGAGGCTGAGGCCCGCCGCTGCCAGGTGTTCGCTGCGCGGGTGGGTGCCGGGCGGCGCGCCGGCCGGGTCGTCGGCGTAGGCCGGGGACCGATGGGGTGGTACGGGGTAGTGCATCAGGGTCTCCACCCCGGCCCGCTCCAGCCGACGGCGCAGCTCGTCACGTTCTGCGCAGCGGATCACGTACAGGTGCCACGCCGGATCGGCCCAGGCGGCCGTGGCGGGGACGGCGAGCTGCGGAAGGCCGCCCAGGGCGCGGGTGTAGCACTCGGCGGTGCGGGCCCGCCGGGCGTTCCAGGCGTCCAGGTGCGGCAGCTTGGCGCGCAGCACGGCGGCCTGGAGCTCGTCGAGTCGCGAGTTGGTGGCCCGCACCTCGTGCCGGTACTTCTCCCGGGAGCCGTAGTTGCGCAGCAGCCGGACGCGGTCGGCCAGGGCGGCGTCCCGGGTGACGACTGCTCCGGCGTCGCCCATGGCGCCCAGGTTCTTGCCGGGGTAGAAGCTGAACGCGACCACGTGGCCCGATCCGATCCGGCGGCTCCGGTAGCGGGCGCCGTGCGCCTGCGCGGCGTCCTCGACGACGGCCAGGGCGTGCCGTTCGGCGATCGCCAGCAGCGGATCCAGATCGGCCGGATGCCCGTACAGGTGCACGGGCAGCACGGCCCTGGTCCGGGGGGTGAGCGCCGCCTCGACGAGGGCCGGGTCCAGGGACAGCCCGTCCGGCGTCGGATCGACGGGCACCGGTCTGGCCCCGACGGCGGACACCGCCAGCCAGGTGGCGATGTAGGTGTGCGCGGGCACCACCACCTCGTCGCCGGGTCCGATGCCCAGCGCGCGCAGCGCCAGCTCCAGCGCGGCACTGCCGCTGCCGACCCCGGCGCAGTGGTCGTTGCCGCAGTACGCCGCGAACTCCGCCTCGAACGCCTCCAGTTCGGCGCCGAGCAGGTAGCGGCCGGAGGCGGCCACCCGGCGCACGGCCGCGTCGAGGTCGGCCCGCAGCTCCCGGTAGGCCGCGCTCAGGTCGAGGAAGGGCACGTTCACGGCAGGCGCCGGGCGTCGCGCAGGAAGGTGTCGTAGTCGCGGTAGTAGTCCGATTCCTCGTAGTGTCGCGAGGCGAGGACGAGGGCGACGGACCCGGGGGCGAAGTCCTGGAGCACGTGCCACACCATCGGCCCGATGTAGAGCCCCACACCCGGCTCGTCCAGCCGGTACGCCGTACGGTGGAAGCCGTCGTCCAGGCTGACCGAGAAGCCGCCGTGCGCGGCGATCACCACCTGTTCCAGGGTGCGGTGCCCGTGCTCACCACGAGGCGGCGACGACTCCGGCTGCCCGTACATGTAGTAGACGCGCTGGATGGCGAAGTCCGTGGTCATGCCGGACTCGACCACGGAGAGGGTGCCGCGTGGATCGACGTGTTGCTCCAGCCTGATCAGCCGGCACGGTTTGATCCTTCCCACGCATGCGGCACGGGCGGATTCGGCGGCGTTCTCGGCGACGGCGATGCTCCTCTCGGGGCGAGGAAGGTACTCGAAGTCCTCGTCCGTGAGCATGACCAGCTGGAATGGTGCACCGACGCCCCGATTCCACTCAGGGCACGTTGCAGTTCGCGCGGGCCGACCGCACGTCCGGTGGACATGCGGTGAGGCTACACAACAACCCGGACAAACGCTGAGTTTGATGACTAATCAGATCATTGTGGCAGGCCTCCCCGATGACACCTCCGCCCTTGGCCGAAGGCCCGGACAGCCCCGCGGGCGACCACGAGCGTGTCCGAAAGATCGCGTAAGTCCCCGATGTGACAGGCTGGCCGGGGCCCGCGCTCCGGGCCTTGATCGGCCGGGACGGGAGGTGCACCGTGAAAGTCCTGCGACCCACTCTGGCGAAGGTGCCGTGGATGCTCGCGGCACTGGTCCTCGTGGCCGGCGTCCTGCTGGATCGTTTCGCACCCCAGCCGTACACGGGACTCCCACTGCTGGCAGCCGCACCGCTCATCGCGGGTGCCACGCTCTCCTTCCGCTCCGCGCTCGCCGTCGTGTGTGTCACGTGCGTGGTCTCGGTGTTGGTGGACATCGAACGCGGGCGTCCGGCGACACCACTGATCGTCGACCTCGCCGTGGTCAGCGTGATCGGCGTGCTGGCTCTCGCGGTCAACCGGCTGATCGTGCGGCAGGGGCGCGATCTGGCACTGGCCAGGGATGTCGCGGAGAGGGTCCAGCGGGCGGTCCTCCCGGAGCCACCGAGGATGGTCGGGCCGCTGACCGTGGCCGCGGGGTACACGGCGGCGCAGGCCGAGGCACGGATCGGCGGTGACTTCTTCGCCGTGCAGGAGACGCCGTTCGGGGTACGGATGATCATCGGCGATGTGCGGGGCAAAGGCGTCGCGGCTGTCGCCGCCGTGGCGATCGCGATCGGAGCCTTCCGCCAGGAAGCCGAGTACGCCCCCAGCCTGGTCACGCTGGGACAGCGGATGGACGAGGCAGTGGCCAGAGACACAGCCTGCAGCGGCCCGGTGCCCGCCATGGAGGGCTTCATCACCGCCGTACTGGCCGAGGTCTCCACCGACGGCGAGGTACTGAGCCTGGTGAACCACGGGCATCCGCCCCCGTACCTGATCCACGACGGACGGCTCGCACGGCTCGACCCGACCGTCCCACAGCTACCCCTCGGCCTGGGACTGGTCGATCCCACTCATACCGACTCCGTGCCCGCCGATGTCGTGCGGCTGCCCCCGGGGGCCTCGCTACTGCTGGTGACCGACGGCGTCACCGAGGCGCGGGACAAGCGGGGGGCCTTCTACGACCCGCTCGCCTCGGAGCGCATGCACAGGCGGTTCAGTGACCCCGGTGCGGTGGTGGATGCCCTCACCGAGGACGTCGGCCACTGGACCGGGGGCGAACGCGGCGACGACATGGCCATCCTGGTGGTCACCAGGCGCCATCGCCCTCCCCGCGTCGCCTGATCAGGGGCATGGTCCTCGCCCGGCTCTGCGACCACACCAGCGCTCAGGACCACCTCCACCACGCGGGCTCTAGAGCAGCATCGCCTCGAACCGGTACTCGGGTGCGGTCAGTGGTTGCTCGGCCCAGATGACCTTGCCGCGGGCCGTGTACCTGGTCCCCCACCGCTCGGCGATCTGGGCCACCAGGAACAGGCCCCGGCCGCCCTCGTCCATGGTGGCGGCGTAGCGCAGGTGGGGGGCGGTGCTGCTGCTGTCGGAGACCTCGCAGACCAGGCTGGTGTCGCGCAGCATGCGCACGCGGATGGGCTCGGCGCCGTAGCGGAGGGCGTTGGTGATCAGTTCGCTGAGGATCAGCTCGGCGGTGAAGCTCAGTTCCTCCAGGCCCCAGGCGGTCAGCTGGTGGCCGCATGCGTTGCGGATGCGGGAGACGGCGGCGAAGTCGTACGGCACGTCCCAGGTGGCCATCTGGGACGGTTCGAACAGGCGTGTGTGGGCGACGAGGAGTGCGATGTCGTCGCCCGGGTGCGGTGGGACCAGCGTGTCGAACACGGCCCGGCAGGTCTCCTCCGGGGATCCGTGAGCTGGGGTGTCGGCCAGGCAGGCACGCAGCGCGGCGAGTCCGTTCTCCAGGTCGCGCTCGCGGCCGGTGACGAGTCCGTTGGTGTAGAGGATCAGTGCGCTGCCGGGCTCCAGCTGGAGTTCGGTGGTCTCGAAGGGCAGGCCGCCCACGCCGAGTGGCGGCCCGGCGGGCAGGTCGACGAACTCCACGCCGCCGTCGGTGCGGACCAGGGCGGGCGGCGGGTGGCCCGCCCGTGCCATGGCGCAGTGTCCGGAGACCGGGTCGTAGATCGCGTACAGGCAGGTGGCGCCCGTGACCGCCCTCGTCTTGTCGTCCTCGACGGGTTCGCCTTGGTCGAGTCGGGCGACCAGTTCGTCGAGGCGGGCGAGCAGCTCGTCCGGGGGCAGGTCGAGGGCGGCGAAGTTGAGGACGGCTGTGCGCAGTCGGCCCATGGTGGCGGCGGCGTGCAGGCCGTGGCCGACGACGTCGCCGACGACCAGGGCCACGCGGAAGCCGGGCAGCGGGATGACGTCGAACCAGTCCCCGCCGACCCCCCGCTGCGCCGGCCGGTAGCGGTAGGCCACTTCCATGGCGTTCTGCTCGGGCAGTGCGCGGGGTAGCAGGCTGCGTTGCAGCGCCTCGGCCATCCGGTGCTCGCGGGTGTAGCGGCGGGCGTTGTCGATGGACATCGCCGCGCGGGCGACCAGTTCCTCGGCGAAGGCGACGTCCTCCTCCCCGAACGGTGCGGACTGCCCCGAGCGCCAGAAGGTGACCGCGCCCAGGGTCAGGCCGCGCGCCCTGAGCGGTGTGGAGACCAGCGAGTGGACCCCGTACGCGAGGATCCGGTCGGCGGTCTGCGGGTCACGTGCCCGCCAGGCGTGTGCCTGGCGCAGGTCGGGCACCAGCGTGGCGCGCCCGCTTCCCAGGGCGACGGCCTCCGGTGTGCCGGGCAGCGGGCTGATCTGCGTACCCACCGGGTGGAACGGCCGGTCCTCGCGGATGCCGCCGGCGGCCACCCGGCGGATCCGCGGGCCTCCCGCGACGCCCGTGTCCGGGAGCGGTTCGTCACCGCGCAGCACCGCCTCGGCCAGCTCGACGGTGGCGAAGTCCGCGAAGCGCGGCATCACCGCGTCGACCAGCTCCTGGGCGGTCCGCTCCACGTCCAGGGTGGTGCCGACCCGTACACCCGCGTCGTAGAGCAGCCTCAGCCGGGCCCGGGCCGCCTCGGCCTGCCCGGCCAGCGTCCGCAGCTCGGTGGTGTCCCGGATCGTCGCGACACTGCCGGGCCCGCCGCCGAACGGCGCGGTGGGGCGGTTGTTGACGGCGAGCAGCCGGTCCTCGGCCGGGTACACCTCGTCGGTGGCGGCCCGCCCGGACGCCAGCAGCCCGGCCAGCCCCGGATCGAGCCCCAGCTCGGTGACCGGCCGTCCCTCCACCTCGGGCGCCAGCTCCAGCAGCCGCCGGGCCTCGTCGTTCGCCAGCACCACCCGACCGTCCCCGCCGACGATCAGCACGCCCTCGCGCACCGCGTGCAGCACCGCGTCGTGGTGCTCGTACATCCGCGTCATCTCGGCCGGGCCCAGGCCGAGCGTCTGGCGACGCAGCCGCCGCCGCACCAGCACCGCCCCGCCCGTCCCCACGGCGAGCGCGGCCGCCGCACCGCCGAACAGGACCGGCAGCTGCCGGCTCACCGCGCCTCCCGTGTTCTTGACGTAGTACCCAACCGAGAGAAAACCGGCGACCGAACCGTCCGGCCTGGTGACCGACACGGTGGTGTCCACGTCGGGTCCCAGCGGTATGTTCTCGGTCACGGTGTACGGCCCTTTCAGGGAATCCTGGTAGTCGCCGTAGACGTGCTTTCCGATCAGCTCGGGATGGGCGGTCTGGGCGTAGCGGGTCCCGTCGGTGCCGAAGATCACGATGTAGTCGAAGCCGCCGCTCTTCTGCACGTCCACGGCCAGCGGCTGCAGCACCGCGGTCGGATCGGCGCTGTCCAGAGCAGCCGCCAGCCCGGGATAACGCGACAACGTGACGGCCGCGGCGCGCGTGCTGTGCCCGGCATCACTGATGGCGTAGTTGTGGGCCTGCAGGATGAGCGTCGTCAGGGCCGCGCCGACCAGCAGCACCACCACGACCAGCAGCCACAGGAACACCTGCCCGGCGACACTGCGCACCCGCAGCCGCGAGCGCAGCCGGCTACGAGCGGACCGGTGTTCCTCCGGTCCGTCCTGTGCCTTGCTCAAGGGCATGCTCCCTGTGTGCGTCCGGGCCGTTCCCGCGCATCCGGGTCCCCTCCTCCACGCTGCCACCCGGCCCGAGGACGCGCACGCGCGAAGCCCACGGCGGGCCGGGGTGGAACGCCGGCCGGGAACCGGTGGCTGCGGTGAGCACACCTCCGGTCACGCCTCGGGGGGTGGCGGGCTGTCGGCCCGTGGGTGCGCCACGAGGCGCCGAGGAGAGTCCGTTGGACGCGCCTGGGCCCAGGATGGAAGCCGGGCCCACGCCAGGTTCTTGATCAGGCGGGCTGTCCCGTCGGCACCGGAGTGCGGCGCCGCCCGGTACCCCTCGCTCTCGTAGAGCGCGATGTTCTGCCGGCTCCGGGCACCGGTGGACAGCACGGCCCGGCCGTGTCCCGGGTCGCTCGCGCTCGCGCAGCGGACGCAAGGCGTGGGCCACCCTCACCAACTCGTCCATGACCTCGTGGGCCGCACCGACGAGAGCCGGAGTCGGGCGGACCCGTCCGTCCTCCACCGCGTCACCGAGGCGTATCGCGTCCGCCGCCGGACGCGCGCAGCGCCTGCGCCTCGGCCAAGGCCTGCCGTGAGAGCGGCTTGCGCCGCCAGCCGTCCCTGCAGGCGGGGACCTGGGGCCGCGCCAGGCGTGCGGGGCGCTCCAGGGCGCTCGTTCCGGCGTCGTCGGCCATGGTCCGGGCCGACCCGGGCGGCGCGAGCCGGTGTCGAGCGATGACGGCGCCCGTGGGAGTGGCGATCGACAGGTACGGCTCGTCCAGCCGGTGGTGGACCGTCACCAACGCGCCGGCGAGGTCGGGCTGGACCGCGTAGAAGCTGTCGCGGTACGGCACCAGCCCCTGAGGGCCGACGACCCGGTGCGTGCACAATCGCGCGGGGAACGGGGTGGCCGGCAGGGCCGGCAGCCGATGGCCGTCCCGGGCGTCCTGGGCGTCCTGGGCGTCCTGGGCGTCCTGGCACAGTGCGAGCCGATCGAGCTCCTCCTGGGCACCGGTCAGCCAGGTGTCCCGCGCGGTGCCGTACCACCAGTCGCGCAGCACCGCCCCCCGGGCCTCGTCCGGTGGATCGGCATGGCCGGCCGGACCGAGCTGGACTGCCGCACCGTAGTAGCGGGCCACCCGCGTGAAAGCCGGCTTCGGCTGGCCGGTCGCGACGCTGCACGCGACCGGCGTCCGGCCGAGCCGCCAGCATCCGGGCGTGCCACCGAACCGGCGTAGCACCCGGTCGATCGCCTCAGCCAGGTGCGGGAGGTCGTCGCCGTCGCTCAGCACGCCGCGCCAGCGACCGGAGGTGGTGAGGGTGCCGATCAGCAGCTGCGCGTGGGTGCCGCACCCCCACCGCGCCGGCGGGGCGGACAACCGGAGCCAGTCGAACCGGATCTCCTGGCCGCCTCGTGACGCGTCCGCCGGCCCGCCCGGATACCCACCGGGCGGGCAGTGCGTACAGGGCGGACGCAGCAGGTGCCGACGCAGCGCCCGGGTGAAGGTGGAGTAGGCGCCGAGGTAGCCGAGCTCGACCACCTCCGCGTACAGCCGGGTCGCCAGGAGGTGCGGGTCATCGGCCAGCCGCTGCCGGCAATAGGGCAGGAAGAGCAGGAACACGTCCGGCGTCGCACTGCGCACGCCCGCTACCCGACCACCGCCGAGATAGGACCGCACCGTTTTGCGATCGCGCCTCAGATGCCGGGCGATCGCCGAGATCGACCAGCCCTGGAGATGCAGCCCCTGCATCTCCAGATATTCGTTCCTGGCGAGCATTCCAGTCCCCTTGCCGAAACCGGCTAAAAAATCATGCCGGGTGCATGTGGATGGCGGATTCCTCCAACGAGCCAAAGACCTTACATGAGTATCCGGAAGATGCGAAGCTGGCAAGATGTCTACACCACTGATTCGTTGAGAATTCCGGGGAGGACACGGTCTCCGCGCGCGCCACCCCGTCGCGCCACCCGGGGAGAATCGCCAAGCAGGTACGGGCGGTTATGAACATATGACCACCGCCCCGGCGGGTGGGGAATTTTCGGGAGCACCATACCGAATCTTTAATCCGGCAGCCCGGGTGGATCGACCGAGGAATTCCATGTAGCATGCCCAAAATGAGCTATTAAAGGTCGCCCGGATTGCGGATATTCGATGGGCCATCCCCGTCGTTGACCGGGGTATGGGTGTAATTCGTCAATGGCAAAATTTGCCCCCGGCAGACCGGGACCCCGTATGCAGCGTCGGCAGCTGGCTTTTTGTGCCCGATCGTCGAAATGCTGCGGGAGACGTGCAGTGCGGCTACCTGGCACGCAACGGGGAGCGCGTCGTCCTGGCGCACTGCTCCCGGCTGCTGGCCGACTTCCTCCGTACGCTCCGCCACCTCCAGGAGAGCCACGCCCAGCGTGCCGGCTCCTCGGCCCCGGCCAAATGCTGACCCGCGCGACTCGGCGGCAGGCGAGCAGGGCAGCGGACGGCACAACGTTAGGAGTTGGCGATGTACGACTCGATGGGCGAGTCCTCCGCCTGGTTCGGGAGCGGGGCCAGTGTCCTCGGCGTCCCGACCACCGAGGGATGGATCGATTGGGACAGCGAGCAGCCCGGGCCGCTCCACACCTACGCGTCGTTGGACGACCTCAGTCTGCTCGACACCGTGCCGCACCACGCCTACGCGTCGTTGGACGACCTCAGCCTGCTCGACACCGTGCCGCACCAGGCGACGCGGGAGCCCGCTCCGGCCGTGCGGCACCGCCGCGAACAGTCGGTGACATCGTGGCCGCTGGTCTTCCGCAAGCTGTTCGGGGTGCTGACGGCCGTGACGGTCACCGCCGTCTGCGTGCTGGACTGGCTGCTCTGCTACAACCCGCTGCGCGACCTCGCCGGGTCCCGGGTGCCGCACGGAATGGACCACCTGTGGCCGGTGATCATCTACGGGCCGTGGCTGGTGGGCAGCCTCTCGATGCTGCGCAGCACGCTGGAATCACGCAGGCTGGTGCACGCGTGGGTCGTGGTGGTCGTCTTCTCCGGCATCGCGACGGGGTTGTGCTCCTTCGAGGTGTACCGGACGTCCCTCGATCCGCTCGACATCGTCGTCGCGGGCCTGCCGCCGATCACCTCGGCCGTCTGCCTGCACCAGCTGGTGCGTCAGATCGCAACGGCCTCTCGTCCCCGCCGCCCATCGCCACGGCACACCGACCGCCGGGTGTCGCGGCGGCGAAGGCGCTGAGCCCGGCCGCAGGCCCGTCCCCGTCGGCCCGTTCAGCCGTCGTCGCGCCCCCGTGATGCCGACGACCAGCAGTACGGAAGCCCTTCACGAGTTCGAATCCCGCATCCTCCGCCTTCGCGAAGGCCCCGACCGGTTCGCCGGTCGGGGCCTTCGTCGTCCTCCGGCTCGGGTTCCGGCGCGGCTTCCGCGCGGCAGTGGCGATCCCGCTGCCGAGAATGGCTTCTGCTCCGCGGGTCAGTTATGTCATCATGCGATGACATCGTCTGATGACATCGCATGATGACAGCCGTCAGACACTCGATCTCCGACAAGGGAGGGCGCGTCCATGGAGACCCGAACGGGCCTGTCGACGCGACGTGAGCGGGCCCTGGTGCCCGTGCTGGTGTTCCTCAGTGCCGTGGTGGCGGTGATCAGCAGTCTCGGTGCGCCGATGATCCCGACCATCGCGGCCGTCGACCACGTGTCGCTCGCCGAGGCGCAGTGGTCGCTGACCATCACGATGCTGGTCGGGGCGGTCGCCACCCCGGTGCTCGGACGGCTGGGCGACGGGCCGGCCCGGCGTGCGACCACCCTCGCCGCCGCCGCCATGGTGGTGGTCGGCAGCGTGCTGGCCGCGCTGCCGCTCGGCTTCGACTCGCTGATCGCCGGGCGCGCGCTGCAGGGCGTCGGGGTCGGGCTGACCCCACTGGCCATCGCCACCGCGCGGGACGCGCTGCCCGGCCCGGCCTCCCGCTCGGCGGTCGCACTGCTCTCCATCACCACCGTCGCCGGCGTCGGCCTCGGCTACCCGATCACCGGCCTGATCGCCCAGTCCTTCGGCATCTACGCGGCCTTCTGGTTCGGCGCCGTGATCAGCGCGCTCGCCCTGGCGCTGGCCGTCCTGGTGCTGCCCCCGACGACGGACCGCGAACGGCGCCCGCTGGACGCGCTCGGCGCGGTGCTGATCGGGCTGGCGCTGGTCGGACTGCTGCTGGTGCTCAGCGAGGGCGAGAGCTGGGGCTGGGCCAGCGCCCGGCTGTGGACGGTGGCGGGCGCCTCGGTGCTGCTGCTGGTCGGCTGGGTGTGGCACGAGCTGCGCACCGCCCACCCGCTGGTGGAGCTGCGCAGCCTGACCAACCCCGTGGTGCTGACCGCGGACGTGGCCGCCCTGGTCGCGGGCGTCGGGATGTACCTGCTGTTCTCGCTGGTGATCCGCTACGTCCAGACCCCGGCCAGCACCGGCTACGGCCTGGGCGCCTCGGTCGTGGTGGCCGGCCTGGTGCTGCTGCCGTTCTCGGCGCTCAGCCTGCTGTCCAGCAAGGTGGTCCCGACCCTGGCCCGGCGCACCTCGTCCGCCCTGGTGCTGCCGCTCGGCTGCGCGGTCTCACTGGTCTCGGTGCTGGTCTTCCTGTTCGCCCGTGACCACCTGTGGGAGCTCCTGGTGGTGATGGGGATCGCCGGGCTCGGCGTCGGCTGCACCTTCGCCGTGATGCCGGGGCTGATCGTCAACGCGGTGCCCGCCGACGAGGTCGGCAGCGCGGTCAGCTTCAACCAGCTGCTGCGCACCGTCGGCTACTCCACCGGCAGCGCGCTGTGCGGCGCCGTCCTCCAGGCGCACACCGCACCGGGGCAGCTGCTGCCCGCCGACAGCGGCTACCGGGACGCGGCGCTGATCGGCTGCGCGGTGTGGGTGGTGATCGGGCTGACTACGATCGTCCTGCCGCGGCTCAGTGCCGCGACCGCCGCCCGCAAGGGTGCCCGCGTGGACGAGGAGCTGATGGTGGAAGAGAGCATCGCCGACGGCGTGGCCGGCGAGGGCGAGGTGCCCGTGCTGCGGGCCGGAGCCGAGCGGTGACCGAGGCGGCCCCCGGGGCCGACGGGCCCGCCGTCGCGGACGGCGGACAGCCGGAACCCGCCACCCCGCGGCGCCGGGACGCCGCCCGCAGCCGGGAGCTCCTGATCCGGGCGGCGATGGAACTCTTCGCCGACCGCGGCTTCGAGCGCACCACCATCCGGGAGATCGGCGACCGGGCCGGCGTGGACCCGGCACTGATCGCCCGTTACTTCGGCGGCAAGACCCAGCTCTACCTGGCCACCGTACGCATGGAGCTGGGCGACTCGGCACCGGCCGACCTGCTGGACGACGACCGCCTGCGCACCCTGGTGGAGCGGCTCACCCGACGCGGCCCGGGCCCCTCCTTCATGGCCGCGGTCCTACCCGGCGACAACACCGAGGTCCAGCAGTCCGCGCGCACCTACCTCCACGAACGGATGGTCGAGCCGCTGCACCGCCGCTTCGCCGCCGAACACGTGGACCGCCCCCAGCTGCGGGCCGAACTCGCGGCGGCCGCCTTCGCCGGGATCATCCTGGCGCGCTCCAGCGGGGCCTTCGCCGAACTCGCCAAGGCCGCGCCCGAGGAACTGCTGCCACTCCTCCACGACCTCCTGGCCGCCAGCCGCCCCACCGCGTAGCAGGGGTCGGCCGGCCCGGTGGACCCGGCCGACCCCGCCGACCGAGCTGGTCCGGGCCGCACCACACGACCATCACAACTCCGCAACGACAGCCCGCCCGGCAGGCCGGGTCCACGACCTCCACATCGGACGCCCCGATCTGCCGCGCCAGTACGACGACGGCGGCCTGGTCGACCTCAACAACGCGCCGGCCCGGGCCATCGCCGACGCGTGCTCCATCGAACCGCCGTTGGCCGAGGGGATCGTGGCCGCCCGTCAGGAGCTCGGGTCGTTCAGCTCGCTCGACGAAGTGATCGTCTTCGCCCGGGTCGAGGAGGGCGCGGCCGCGCTGATCCGCGAATACGCGCTCCTGCTGCCGAGGTAGCCGCGCCTCACGCCGCCGACCAGTAGTACTGGTTCGCTAGGAGGGCTGGTCGACCAGTAGCTGGACGCCGTCGAGGATCCGGGCGAGGCCGAACTCCAAGGGGTCGACCGGGTCGGGGGCGAAGGCGCCGGCGGCGATGGCGCGGGTGAGGGTGGGGAAGCGGTCGGCGTGGCGCTCCAGGAGCTCGCCGGTGAGGCGGTTCCACTCCCGGCTGTGCTGCTCGTCGAAGTCGAGGTCCTGCTGGACGAGCGTGCGGACCAGGCCCGCGACCAGCACGAAGACCCGGTGCTGCTCGGCCGCGGTCAGGCCGCTGGGCTCCAGGGCGGCGAGCGCCGCGTCGAGCCAGCCGAGCTGGTTGGGGCCCATCAGCTGACGGCGCATGGCGGTGGCGGCCAGTAGCCAGGGGTGGGCGCGGTGGGTCGCCGCGGACCGGCGGGCCCACTCGGTGATCCGCTCCCGCCAGCCGGCCCCGGCCGCCGACAGGTCGGGGGCCTCGGCGAGGACGGACTCGACCATCAGCTCGATCAGTTCGGCCTTACCGGGCACGTAGCGGTAGAGCGCCATCGCCGAGACGCCGAACTCGGCGGCGACCTTGTTCATCGAGACGGCGTCCAGCCCCTCGGCGTCGGCGATCACCACCGCGGCCACGGCGATGCGCTGGGGGGTCAGGCTCGGCTTGGGCCCCCGGGTCGGCTGGTCCTGCTCGCCCCACAGCAGTGCGATGCCCGCACGCAGGTCACGCGCCTTCTCCCTGGCCATCCGACGCTCCCTCTCAGCTGGTGTTCCGTGGTGCCCGTTGACACCACCCAGAACTGTATATACCTTAAACGCATCTGCTGATGCGATAAACAGTTTGGGGGATACACCATGCTCGCCACCATCGCCACCGTCTCCGCCGCCGCTCTCACCGCTCCCGTCGCCGGACTGCTGGGCTACCGGCAGCTCAAGCGCGCCGCGCTCGCCAAGCGGCTGCGGATCACCGGCCCGAAGGGGATCGAGGAGGCGGGCTTCGTCCGGATCGGCGGCATCGACCAGTGGGTCTCCATCCGCGGCGAGGACCGCGACAACCCGGTGATCCTGGAGATCCTGGGCGGCCCCGGCGCTTCCAACCTGGTCTTCATCCCCCGCACCCGGGGCTGGGAGAAGCACTTCACGATCGTGCGCTGGGACATGCGCGGCGCCGGCTTCACCTTCGCCGCCACCGGCCCGGAGGGGCAGGGCGAGCTGAGCCACGAGCGGCTGTACCACGACGCCCTGGAGGTCACCGAGCACCTGCGGACCCGGCTCGGCGTCGACCGGCTGCTGCTGGTCGCCAACTCCTTCGGCACCGTCCTCGGCCTGCGGCTGGCCCGCAACCACCCCGAGCTGTACTCGGGTTACGTCGGCACCGACCAGAACATCATCGACGGCGGCCGGGAGCGCTCGGCCTACGACGCGCTCGTGGGCCGGCTGCGCGCGGCGGGCCGGAAGAAGGAGAAGGAGCTGGCCACCGCCCTGGCGATGGGCGCCGACCGGTCGGCGTGGACCACCAAGGACGTCGGCGAGTACAACAAGCTGGTCCTCACCAGCGACCCGCTCTCCTTCGACACCATGAAGACCGTGGTGGTGCGCTCACTCTGGTTCTCGCCCCTGCACACCCTGCCCGGCCTGCGGTCGTACCTGAAGGCCATGGAGTTCTCCGAGCGCCTCCAGCTGGAGGCCGCGGCCTTCGACGAGCGCGCCGAGGGGACGGAGTTCCGGATCCCGTTCTTCGTCTTCCAGGGCGACAGCGACGTCCTCACCCCGCCCGAGCCGGCCAAGCGCTTCTTCGACGAGGTCACCGCGCCGGTCAAGGAGTTCGCGCTGATCCGGAACGCCAGCCACTTCGCGAGCTTCCGCCACCCCGACCAGTTCCTCGACCTGATGCTCACCGTGGTCCGTCCGGCGATCACCGCCCAGCCGGTCGCGCGCTGAGCACGGCGGCAGCCGTCACTCGGCCACCACGGCTATCTCGTGGACGGCGTTCCGGTCGCCGGTGAGCGGCTGGACCCGCCCGGCGGAGTCGGTGGCCCGGCAGCGGACGCGGCGCGGGCCCGGGGCGAGGTCGCACCGGAGCCGGAAGCGCTGCCAACTGGGGTGCGGGCCGCGCCGGTCCAGCTCGGCGGGCTGCCAGTCGGCGTCGTCCACGGCGATCTCGACGGCCGTCACCTCGGTGGAACTCCAGGCATAGCCGGCCAGTTCGCAGACTCCGGCCGGGACGGACCGGCCGTCGCGCGGGGTGAGCAGCTTGCTGCCGACGTCCTTCTCGCGGACCGGACGGGCCTCACTCTCCCCGGGCAGGACGCGGGTGTACAGGCGGGTGGTGAAGATGTGGTCGGGGCGCTCGGCGGCCAGCACGATCCGGGTCAGCCACTTGACCGAGTTGGTGCCGAACATCAGGGGCGCCACCGCGCGCACCGGATACCCGTGGTCGGGGCGCAGCGGTTCGCCGTTCATGGTGTGGGCGAGGACGACCTCGGCGCCCGCCTGGTCGAGGGGCAGGTCCTTGAGGTAACTCACACCGCCCTCCCCCGCGAAGTCGCCGCGGTCGGCGCCCTCCAGCCAGACGTTCCGGGCCTCCGGGCGCGGGCCGGCCAGCTCCAGCACGGCGGCGAGCGGGACGCCGGCCCACTCCAGGTTGGTGACGGCGCGGGTCGGCACATCGGGGCGCAGCGGATTGCCGAAGCACTCGTGGACGGCGGTGAACCGGGTCTGCGGCAGGCCCTGGAGGCTCCGGAAGTCCAGCCGCAGGGGCCGCTCCACCAGGCCCTCGACGGTGAGCGTCCAGCTGGCCGGGTCGAGCCGCGGAGGCGGGCCGAGGTGGTTGCGGACGAAGACGTCCTCGATCGGGGTGATGAAGACGTCGGGCGTCTCCGGGTCGGTCCTGATCATTCGCCACACCCCCGTGCAGTGATCACTGTTGCCGCGATCGACAGTACAAGGAGGGACTGACAACGGACCTTCCGGCCAGGACGGCGGGGCCTTCCGGCCGGGGCTCAGCCCCCGAAGGCCCGGGCCGCCGCCATGAGTTCGGCCACCGTCGCCGCCTTGTGGTCCGAGTAGGCGAGCAGCCGCCCGGTGGCCCGGGCGGCGTCCCGCTTGGCGCGGGCGTAGCGGGCGGCCGCCTCCGGGTGAGCGCGCAGGTAGTCGCGCAGCAGCAGGTTGTCGGTCCACAACTGCCCGCGCAGTACGACCACATGGACGTTGGCCGGCCGCTCAGAGCGCCGCCGCAGGTATTCGCGGCCGGGGACGCCCGCCTCGCCCAGGTGCTCGAAGCCGAGCCCACGGACGTACCCGACCACCGCGTCGACGTCCCCGGCCGCACAGCCGATCTGGACGTCGAGCACCGGCTTGGCGTCCAGGCCGGGGACGGAGGTCGAGCCGATGTGCCCGACCTCGACGTACGGGCCCTGCTCCCCGAGCCCTGCGGTGAGCCGCTCCACCAGGGCCCGGCCCCGGACCGCCCAGACCGGGTCGTACGGGACGAGGTGGATCGGTTCGTCGAGGTCAGGCGCAGTGGACATGACCGGGAGGGTAGCGGCCCCCGGCCCGGACGTCCGATTCCTTCAAGACCCCCCGACCGCACCCCGCCTAGCGTGGCGACCATGAACAGCACATCCGCACCGCAACTCGCCTTCTTCGGCCTCGCGGTCTCCGACATGGCCGCCTCGGTCGCCTTCTACCGGCGGCTCGGCATCGCCTTCCCGGAGGGCTCCGAGCAGGCGCCGCACGTCGAGGCCGAACTGCCCGGCGGGCTGCTCCTGGTGCTCGACGCCGAGTCCACCATCCGTTCCTTCCACCCCGGCTGGCGGCCGCCGACCGGCAACGGCCGGGCCGCGCTGGCGTTCCGCTGCCAGAGCCCGGCGCACGTGGACGCGGTGTACGAGGAGCTGACCGGCGCCGGGTACCACGGGGAGCTGAAGCCCTGGGACGCCTTCTGGGGCCAGCGTTACGCGACGGTGCACGACCCGGACGGCAACGGGGTCGACCTGCTCGCGCCGCTGGCGCAGTAGCTCCGGGGCCCGGCGGCTCCAGGCCCCCGGCAGCTCTAGGCCGCCAACAGGGCCGTCACCGGCTGTCCCGCCAACTCCCGTACCTCGCGGGACAGGTGCGCCTGGTCCGCGTAGCCCGTCCGGGCCGCCGTCTCGGCGAGCGGGACACCGGAGCGGGCCAGCCCGAGGGCGCGCTGCAGACGCAGGATCCGGGCGAGCGTCTTGGGGCCGTAACCGAAGGCGGCCTGCGAGCGGCGGTGCAGCTGGCGGGCGCCGAGCCCGACCGCCTCGGCCGTCGCCGCGACGCTGTGCCCGGCCGCGAGCGCTCCGGCCACCGCCCGTACCAGCGGGTCCTCCGGCTGCGCCTCGGCGGCCAGGCGCAGCGCGAGTTCCTCCAGCGCGGCGGCCGGGTCGGGCGCCGCGTCGATCCGTCCGGTCAGCCGCCGCACCTCGCCGCCGGGGCGCAGGTCGGCCAGGTCGACCCGCCGGTCGCGCAGCGCGGAGGCCGGTACCCCGAGCAGCGCCGGAGCGGCCCCGGGCCGGAACCGGACGCCCGCCCACGGGCCCCGCAGCCCGGGCCCGGGTCGGAACGCCCGGGTGTCGGGGCCGGCGACCAGCAGCCGGCCCTCCGTCCACAGCAGGTCCATGCAGCCGTCCGGCAGCACCAGGCCGCCCGCGCCACCGCCCGTACGGTCGGCGCCCTTCGTCCACAGCACCGCCCCGGGCAGCCTGGACGCGCGCTCCGCGTAGTCGGTGGACATGCGTCGAAGGCTACGCCCCGAGGCTGCCCGAGGTCAGCAGCAGCCCGGCGAAGACCAGGATGTACGAGTCGATGATCCACTGGATGTCCTGCGCCCCGGCCTTGAGGTCCGCCGCGATCGGCGGGATGGACAGCCGGGACAGCAGCTTCATCCGCGGCGTCGGGGTGATCCTGGACGGCATCGAGGCGACCCGGGCGGGTGCACCGCACCCGCCCGGGCCGTCGATCATCGCCGGTCACCCATCGCTCACCGTCTGCCGACGCTCAACTCCCGCTGAGCGCCTGCACATCGGCGTACCCCGGCACCGGCCCCACCGGCCCGCCCGAGGCGACGGCCGCCGCCGTGGCCACCGCCGCCGCCAGCGCCGCCCGGTAGAGCAGCGAGCCCAGGCTGACCCGGGCCACCCCGAGCTCGGCCAGTTCGGCGAGGCCCGGGCCGGTCGGCGTCAGCAGGACGTTGAGCGGGACGGCGACCCGGCCGACCAGCCGGGCGATCACCGCCGGTTCGGTCACCCCGGGGACGAACACGCCGTCCGCGCCCGCCCGCTGGTAGACCTCCAGCCGCCGGACGGCCTCCGGCTCGGGGTCGTCCTGCCCACACCAGTAGGTGTCGGTGCGGGCGTTCACGAACAGCTCCGGCACGGCCGCCTTCACCGCCGCGACCTTCGCCGCGTGGACGGCGGCCGGTGTCAGCGTGCCGTCCGCCCGGCCGTCCTCCAGGTTGATGCCGGCCACCCCGGCCTGCGCCAACTCCACGGCCAACGCCGCGACTTCGTCCGGGTCGTCGCTGAAGCCGGACTCCACGTCGACGCTGAGCAGGAAGTCGTCGCGGCCGAGCCGGCGGGCCAGCCGTACGGTCTCCGCGCGGGTGGCGGCGGCACCGTCCGGCAGGCCTGCGGCGGCCGCCACGCCCAGGCTGGTGGTGCCGATCGCCGGGTAGCCCTCGGCGGCGAGGGCGACGGCCGAGGCGTGGTCCCAGGCGTTCGGGAGCAGCAGCGGGCGGCCGGGGCGGTGGTGCAGTGCGGCGAACGGGGTCATCGGGTCACCTCCGGGTTCAACTCGCCGACGGAGTCCGCGTAGTAGCCGGACGCCGAGGCGAGGTGGCAGACGATCTGACGGAAGCTCCAGCCCGCACCGGGCGAGTCGTCCAGGTGCTTCTCCGGCAGCGCGGCGACCCGCTGGGACCAGATCCGCCCGAGCCTGGTGAGCCGGCTGCGGGCCTCGTCCAGGTCGGCGACGGTGAACGGCGCGAGGTCGGCCGGGGTGGTGACGTTGGAGGCGTGCCAGTGGTCGGGCTCGGCCGGCTCGCCGACCAGTCGGGCCTCCAACTCGGCCAGGTGGTCCAGGAGATGGTCGGCGACCCGGCGAACCACCTTGTGCGGGGTGTAGGTTCGCCCGCCCGCGTTCACGATCGGGCGCCCGTCCCAGGTCGTCCAGGTGGCGGCGAGACCGAGGACGTGATCCATCATCTCCGGGATCAGGGCGGCGAGTTCGGCCTGATCGACGTCCTGCGAGGGCGGCACCGAGTCGTCCGCCGGGTCCGAGGAGCCGTACAGGATGCCCTCGGCGATGACCAGCGCGTGCGAGCGGCCCGGGCAGAGCCGGGGCTCGGCGCCGAAGGCCAGCGGCTCGCGGTCCGGCTGCTGGGCGGCCGCGACGTCCAGCAGGACGTGCGCCCCGGCGGGTACGGCGACCCCGCCGACCTCGGTCGCCCGGGCGGCGAAGCGGTGCATCTCCCGGACGGGCGAGTCCTCCCGCAGGGCGCCGGCCAGGCCGCCGGGGTGCCGCCGGGCGTGCTCGACCAGGGTGGCCGTGGCGTCACAGGCCTGGACGAGCAGGCCGATCCGGTTGACCGCCGTCTCCTCGTCGGCGTCCCCCATCGCGGGCACCAGCCGGGCGACCGCCGCGTCCGCCTCCGGGTCGTCCGGAGCCGCCTCGAAGTACGTCCGGGACACCGCCTTCACGTCCCGCGCGACAGCCTCCGGCTCGGCCAGCCCGAGCGCCGCCGCCAGCACCCGGACCACCCGCAGCCGGACGTCCGTCCCGTAGCCGCCCGCCGCCGCGACCCGCAGCGCGGCCGGGTCCAGCCGTTCCAGGTCGGCCAGCACCAGCGCCCGCCGCCGGGCGTGCGGCCCGCCCGCGCTGAACCGGGCGACGGCGGCCCGCAGCCAGGCCACCGTGCCGTACGGGCCGGGCGTCGCGGGCGGGGGGACCAGCGTCGGGTCGGCCAGGGCCTCGGTCACGTCCTCGTACCGGGAGAAGTCGATTCGGATCACCGTGGGATCACTCATGCCCTCATCGTGGCCCCGGCTCGTTTCGGTCCCGGCCGAACTGTGCCGGGGCGACCATGGCGGTATGCCAGACCATGGACGCATGCCGCTGGACCACCGGGGCTCCTCGCTCGCCGCCCTCGCCGCCCTGCTCGCCGACCCCACCCGCGCCGAGTTCTGCTCCGCACTGCTCGACGGCCGCGCCTGGACGGCCGGCGAGCTGGCCCGGACCGCAGGGGTCGCGCCGTCCACCGCCAGCGAGCACCTCTCCCGGTTGATCGCGGGCGGGCTGCTGGCCGAGGAACGGCAGGGGCGGCACCGGTACGTCCGACTGGCCACCCCGGCCGTCGCCACCCTGATCGAGGACGTCACCGTCTTCGCCGAGACGGTCTTCGCCGAGGCCGCCGAGCTGCCGGACCGGGCGCCCCACACCCTCCGCGAGGCCACCCGGCAGAGCGCCGAGGCCCGCGCCCGGACCTGCTACGACCACCTGGCCGGCCGCCTCGGCGTGGCCGTCGCCGACGCGCTGCTCGACCGCGGCCTGGTCAGCGACGACGCCGGCCTCGCCGTCACCGAGCGCGGCCATGCCTGGCTGGCCGCGCAGGCGATCGAACTGCCGCCGCGCGCGGGCCGCCCCGGCGGGCGCCCGGTGGTGCGCGGCTGCCTGGACTGGACGGAACGCCGCAGCCACCTCGGCGGGGCGCTGGGCGCGGCGCTCTGCCGCACCGCCCTGGACCGCGCCTGGGTGGAGCGGATCGGCTCCGGCCGGGCCGTGCGGGTCACCCCGGACGGCTGCCGGGCGCTGCGCGAACTGCTCGGGGTCGAGGTGTCCTGAGCCCCCGAAGTGCCCCGAGCCCCCGAGGCAGCACGAATCCGCTCACCCCATCGACTTCGCCCCGTCCAGCGACTCCCGGATGATGTCCGCGTGCCCGGCGTGCTGCGCGGTCTCCGCGATCAGGTGCAGCAGCACCCGCCGGGCCGACCAGCTCGCCCCCGGCTCGAACCAGGGCGCCGGCGGCAGCGGGTGGGCGAGGTCCAGGTCGGGCAGGCTGCGGACCAGTTCGTCGGTGCCGCGCGCCACCGCCTCGTACGCGTCGAGCAGCCCGGCCAGCGTCTCGCCCTCCGCCATCCGGAACTGCGCCGCCCAGTCCCCGTCGCCGCTGCGCATCGCCTCCGCGCCGCCGGTGATGAACCGCGCCCAGCGCGCCTCGACCGCGGACACGTGCTTGATCAGACCGCCGAGGCACAGCTCGCTGACCGTGGTCTGCCGGGCCGCCTGCTCGTCGGTGAGGTCCCGGACGGTGCGGCGCAGCAGGCCGCGGTGGTTGCCCAGGGTCTCGACGAGATCCCCCCGCTCCCCCATCAGACGTCCACGGTCCTGGGCTGCTCGCCCACGGTCCGGCCGAGGTCGATCAGCCCGAAGGCCGCACCCTGCTGGTCGCCGACCGCCGCGAACCGGCCGAACGGGCTGTCCACCGGCCCGAAGTACACCTTGCCGCCGTGTGCCGTCAGCCGCTCGACCGCGGCGTCGGTGTCGTCCACGGCGAAGTAGACGCTCACGTACGAGGGCGCCTCGGGCGGCAGGAAGTCACCCTCCGCCCCCTTCCGGCCCAGCACCGGTCGGCCGCCGACCTGGAACATCCGGTAGTCCACCTGCTCGGAGTCCATCTTCTTGGTGCCGTACGGGAAGACCGCCGGGAAGAAGGCGTCTGCCTTGCCGGGCTCGCGGGTGACGATCTCGGCCCAGCTGTACGCGCCGGGCGCGCCCTGCTTCTCGAAGCCCTCGTGGGTCCCGGCCTGCCAGACGCCGAACACGACCCCGCCCGGGTCCTTGGCCAGCACCATCGTGCCGACGTCTCCGATCGCCATCGGGCCCATGACCACCTCGCCCCCATTGGCGCGGATCCGCTCGGCGGTGGCGGCGACGTCCGGGGAGGCGAGGTACAGGCACCAGACGGACTGCGCCTGGTAACCGGGCACCGGCGGCACGAGCGCGGCCACCGCCTTGCCGTCCGAGTACGCCGCCGTGTAGTTGCCGAACTCCGAAGAGCTCTCACCGAAGGTCCAGCCGAGGACGTGGCCGTAGAAGGCTTTGGCGCCCTCCACGTCGGTGAACATCGCGTCGGCCCAACAGGGTGTGCCCTCAGGTAGCGCAGCCATCTATCAGCCCTTGTCCGTGACGATGCGGGCACGCGCCGGAAGGCGCGCGCGGCCCCCGACTCGCCAGCCTAGCCACGACGAGGCGCACCCGCTTGGGTGCGCCTCGGGTGTGCCGCCTCAGTTCGCCGGGACGGCCCCGGTCAGCGGCGGGCGCAGCGAGGCCGTGCCGAGGCCGGTCGGGCCGAGCGGCACCGCGCCGGTCACGGCGGCGGCGCTCGGCTCGGGGTCCGGCGCGGCAGCGGGTACGGGCACGGGCACCGGCGGGACGGGGGCGGTCGGGACGCCCGGGGCCGCCGCACTGGCCGCGGCCGCCGGCGCCTCGGGCACCTCGGGTGCCTTCGCCCGCGTCCGGACCGCCTCCGCGAGGTCCCGCTCGGCGCCGAAGTGCCGCTCCAGGTCCTCCGCGCGGTACCGGCGGCAGCCCTCGTGCCAGTTCAGCACGCCCGCGAGCCAGTTCTCCAGCTCCGTGACGTACCCGGCGAGCAGCTCCCGGGCGGCCGCGTCCAGTCCGAAGTCCTCGTACATCACCGGGAGTTCCTGCTGCGCTACGTGCTGGAACTGCTCCAGCCGGGAGTGCATCAGGTCGTCGACGATCCGGACCGCCGACGGGTAGTCGCAGTTGAAGAAGTTCTGCACCACCAGCACGATGTTGTGCAGCTCGCCCTCGTACTCGACCTCCTTCTGGTACGAGAAGACGTCGTTGATCATGCACCCGTAGTCCATGGCGGAGTTCTCCAGCGCGCGCATCGAGCCGTGCCGGTACACCTCATCCGGCACGGTCCGCCCGTGGCCGAGACGGGCCAGCAGGGTGGTGAGCTCGGAGCCGAAGGTGGTGCGGCGCATCTCCAGGTAGTCGACCGGGTCCGGGATCCGGTTCTGGATCTGGTTGCTGAGCTCCCAGATCCAGCTGGCCGTCATCACCTCGACCGACTCGCGCAGCCGGCCCCGGGCCTCGACGGTCATCGGGCCGGCGGTCCGCTCCCAGATGTCGGCGAGGCTGCGCTCCAGCGCGTTGGCGGGCTCGGGCGTCGGGCCGCCCTCCAGCGGCATGAACAGCGACAGCCGGGCGTTGGCGGCCTTGGCGCCGGCCAGGTCGCGGGTGCGTCCGAAGAGCTTCGGGTAGTAGTCGTCGGCCCAGGTGCCCCAGGCCAACCAGGCCGAGGAGATGTCGAGTTGGTCGGCGGTGGCGTCCGGGTGGATGCCGGCTGCGCAGAGCGGGAGGTCGTAGTCGCGCATCGACTCGACGTCCCAGATTCCGGAGCCGGGGACGTCGGGGTGCCCGGCCAGCAGGCCGACCCGCTCGGCCCAGTCGATCACCCGCTCCCGGGCGCCGTCCAGGTGCGGGCTCAGCGACAGGCTGAACGGCAGCTTGAACTCGGGCAGTCGGGACGGGCCGACGGGCTGGAACGGCACGTGGCCGTGCGAGCGCGCCCGCCGCTCGGCGGGGGCGGCGGGCGCGGCGGGAGCGGCAGGGGCGACGGGGGCCGCCGCCTTCTCAACTCCCTTGCGCAGGACGTCCAGCGCCGAGGTTCCGATGCCGCCGATCGCGTACTGGTCCCACCAGTTGCCGGAACCCGGCAGACCAGGCAGGCCGGGCAGCCCGCCGCCCGTTCCGGGCGTCGCCTCGGCGGCCGAACCCGCCGCCGCGCCACCGCCGTTCACGCCCGCACCGTTCATGTAACGACTGGAGCGCATGTGCCACTCATGCCCGCCGGCCTGCCAGTCCTGCAGGCCCTTGACGTACGCCGCCACCCGGGCGCGGCCCGCGGCGTCGAGCCCGGTCTCCGCGAACAGCACCGGCAGTTCGGTGAACACGGTGTTCTCGAACTGCTGGAGCCGCGAGGTGAGCAGGTCGTTGACCGCCTCGGCGGCCTCCTGGGTGGAGCACTCCAGGAAGCGCTCCAGCACCAGGATGCCGTTGCTCAACTCGCCCTCGTCCTCGACCTCGCGCTGGTACGAGAAGATGTCGTTGCGCAGGTGCACGCCGTCGGAGAAGGCGTCCATCAGCACCCGCAGTGCGCGCGAACCCGAAACCTCCTTCGGCACCTCGGCGTCGGCCGCGTACTCGACCAGCTGCGCGGACCACGGAGCGCCGCCGACCTTGCGGCGCATCTCGATGTACTCGACCGGGTTGGCCACCCGGCCGGCGTTGATGTTGGAGAGCTCCCACAGCGACTCGTTGAGCAGGTTGCGGGTGCTCTCGGCGAACCGGATCCGCCAGTCCTCGCCCATCGCCGGCACGGTGCGCCGCCACAAGTCGGCCAGACCCGCCTCGACCGGGTTCTCCGGCTCGGGCGTCGGGGTGGTCGGGTCGGCCGGCATGAACAGCGGCAGCCGGTCGAGGTGCGCCTTGCCGCCCTCGCGGTCGTTGGTGCGCTTGTACATGTCGAGGAAGTGGTCGTCGAAGAAGAAGACCCAGACGTACCAGTCGGTGACCAGCGACAGCGCCTCGGCGGAGGTGTCGGGGTGGGTGTAGGAGCAGAGCAGCCCGTAGTCGTGGGCCTCAAGGTCGACCTGGTCCCAGATGCCCGATCCCTCCAGCATGCCCATCTCCCGGGCCCAGTCGGTGGAGTGGGCCCGCGCTTCGTCCAGATGGGGGTTGAGGCGCGCCGGGTGCGGCACGTAGAAGGACGGCAGTTCGAACGGCTGGGTCACGGCGGGCGAGCCTTTCTGGACGCGTCGTTTGGACCAAGAATGACCCGCCGCCAGGTCACCGCACCGGCACAACAGGAACAGTCATATGAGATGACCCACCTGCTCGAACCTCCGCTCGGACTCTCGTCCGGGCGATCGGGCTGCCCCGGATCGTCCGTACGGGGCCCGGATCACCGCCCCCACCGGCGCACTCGCCCCCGCACCCGCCCCACCACGACCACCCGCCCGGCCGAGCGCACACCCACCCCGCCTCGACCGCCCCCGACGCCCCCACGGAGACAGCGCCGCAGGGGCGGACCGCTCGGCGGTCCGCCCCTGCGGCGCTGGCCCTGTCAGGCCGCGAGCCCCAGGATCAGGGAGGCCGCGACGGGTGCCATGTAGATGAGGGGGAAGGGGATGTGGGCGTAGGCGCGGGCGCGGACGACGGTGATGACGGCGCCGAGGAAGTAGAGGATGACGCCGACGGCGGCGGCGTAGCCGAGGGCCGGGACGGCGAGGCCGACCAGGAGGCCGAGGGCGCCGGCGGCCTTGGCGACGCCGAGCCAGGTCCACCAGGCGCGCGGGACGCCGTACTCGGCGAGGGGCCCCACGACGTACTCGGCCTTGGTGAAGACCGAGTACGCCGAGAAGCCGACCATGAGGGCGCCGAGGATGGTGACGATGGTGTGGGCGACGGACATTTGGTGTGCTCCCCATTCGGTGGCTGGTCGGTCGGACACAGCACTGACCCGGCGCGCGCCGCGGATGTGACAGGCGCGGACAAAAATTTTTCCGCGTTCCCTCCGAAGGGCCCCAACAACCGTTCCGCCAACGAACAATGCAGGCCTGGCAAGGCCGGGGCACCAAGACTTCCCCGGCTACGGGCGTGTTGACGGCGTCCGCCCACGCCGCGTCCACCAGACTGGGCGCCGACCCGACGTCAACTCCGAGGAGGGCAAACCCCATGAACGTCACCGTCCGGCTCGCCCAGCAGCCCGAGGCCGACGAACTGCTCGGACGGAGTGCGCTCGCCGCGCTCGTCGGCATGCTGCTGGACCAACAGGTGCCGATGGAATGGGCGTTCACCGGCCCGCTGACCATCGCCCAGCGCCTCGGCCGGGACGACCTCGACGCCCACGAGATCGCCACCTACAGCCCGGAGGAGTTCGTCGCCCTCCTCTCCGCGAAACCGGCCGTCCACCGCTACCCGGCCGCGATGGCGAAACGGGTGCAGCAGCTCTGTCAGTTCCTCGTCGCGCAGTACGACGGCAACGCCGCCGCGCTGTGGAAGGACGCCCGCACCGGCAAGGAGCTGCTCAGCCGCCTCAACGCCCTCCCCGGCTTCGGCAAGCAGAAGTCGCAGATCTTCCTGGCCCTGCTCGGCAAGCAGTACGGCGTACGGCCGGAGGGCTGGCGCGAGGCGGCCGGCGCGTACGGCGAGGAGGGCTCGCACCGCTCGGTCGCCGACATCACCGGCCCCGATTCCCTCACCCTGGTACGGGAGTTCAAGCAGGAGATGAAGCGCGCCGCGAAGGAGGCGAAGGCCGCCGCCAAGCCCCGCACCACCTCCCGGGCGACCGCAGCGGCCGTGCCCGGCACCCGCTGAGTCGGCCGGACGACGACGCCCCCGCCCTGCGCCGCGACCTGGTCGAGGCCGGCCACCTGGCCCGCCCCAAGGACGGCAGCAGCTACCAGCGGGTCCGGGCAGCCGAGCCCCCGTAGCGGGCGCACGGTCCGGGATGCGCCGAGGGCCCCGGCCGCACACGCGCGACCGAGGCCCTCGTCGAGCCGGGCGTCAGATCAGCACCGGCTGCTGCTCCTGCTCCGCCGCGTCCCCCGCAGCGGCGACACCCCCCGCCGCCCGCTTCCGCGGCAGCGCGAACATCAGCAGGAACACCGCCAGCAGCACCCCCGCGACCCACCACAGCGCGTTGGTGAACGCCCCGCCGAAGGCCGTCCCGACCGCGTCCGGCGCGACCACGTCGTCCATCGCCCCGAAGAAGGCCACCGACACCAGCCCGAGCCCGAGCGCGTTCCCCACCTGCTGCACGGTGTTGATCAGCCCGGAGGCCGAGCCGGCGTGCCGGCGCGGCACCTCGGACAGCACCGCGTCGGTGATCGGCGCGACGATCAGCCCCATCCCGAGGCCCATCACCACCAGCGGCAGCGCCATCTGCCAGGGCGCGATCGACGTCCCGTACCGGTCCGCCTCCCAGATGTAGGTGAGCACGCCCGCCGCCATCACCAGCGCGCCCGCCTGGAGCACCTTCCGCCCGAACCGCGGCACCAGCTTCTGCACCGAGAGCCCGGCCGCCGTGGAGACCGCGAGCGAGAACGGGATGCCGGTCGCGCCGGCCTTGAGCGGGCTCCAGCCCAGCCCGACCTGCATGTAGAGCGTCCAGACCAGGAAGAAGATGCCGAGCGCCACCCCGAAGGCCAGCTGCACGCAGATCCCGGCCGCGAAGCTCTTCACCCGGAACAGCGACAGCTCCACCAGCGGCGAGCCGTCCCGCCGGGTCTTGGCCTTCTCGTACACCACGAACAGCGCGAACACCGGCAGGCTCCCGGCCATCGACAGATAGCCCCAGAGCGGCCAGCCGGCCTCCCGGCCGTGGGTCAGCGGGTAGATCAGCATCAGCAGGCCGAGGCTGGCCAGCGCCACGCCGACCAGGTCCAGCTTCAGCGCGTGCTCGGCCCTGGACTCGTCGATGTAGCGGCGGCCGAGCAGCAGACCGGCGATGCCGACCGGCAGGTTGATCAGGAAGATCGGCCGCCAGGCCAGGCCCAGTGGGTCCCACTCGGTGAGCAGCGCGCCGATCATCGGACCGGAGACCGCGCCCAGTCCGACCACCGCGCCGAACATGCCGAACACCTTGCCGCGCTCCTCCGCCGGGAAGGTCGCGTGGATGATCGACAGCACCTGCGGCACCATCAGCGCCGCCGTGCCGCCCTGCAGCAGCCGCATCGCGACCAGCATCTCCGGGCCGGAGGCCAGTCCGCACAGTGCGGAGGCCACGGTGAAGCCGCCGATCCCGATCAGGAACAGCCGCTTGCGGCCGTGGATGTCGCCCAGTCGGCCGCCGGTGATCAGCCCGATCGCGAAGGCCAGCGCGTAGCCGCCGGTGACCCACTGGATGGCGCTGAAGGAGGCGCCGGTGTCCTGCTGGATGCTCGGGATGGCGATGTTGACGATGGTCACGTCCACCAGGTCCATGAAGGAGGCGACCATCACGATCGCCAGCGCGATCCACCTCCGCCGGTCGGCTCCCGCCGTGGTCATTCCGTACTCCTCGCTCTTCTGCTGCACGTCCACCAAGGTAGGGGCCATGTAGGTCAGGACCTGTCCCAGTTCATCCGGCATCCTGGACGGCATGACCGACACCCCGGCCCGGCTGCTGAACCTGCTGTCCCTGCTGCAGACCCCGCGCGAGTGGCCCGGCAGCGAACTCGCCGAGCGGCTCGGCGTCAGCCCCCGCACCATCCGGCGCGACATCGACCGGCTGCGCGACCTCGGCTACCCGGTGCGGGCCACCATGGGCGCGGTCGGCGGCTACCGGCTGGTCGCGGGCACCGCGATGCCGCCGCTGCTGCTGGACGACGACGAGGCGGTGGCCATCGCGGTCGGGCTCCGGGCGGCGGCCGGACACGCGGTGGTCGGCATCGAGGAGGCCTCGGTACGGGCCCTCGGCAAGCTGCTCCAGGTGCTGCCCGCCCGGCTGCGGCACCGGGTGGGCACGCTCAACAGCGCCACCGTGCCGCTGCTCACCGGGGACGGCCCGACCGTCGACCCGGAGGACCTCACCATGCTCGCCCGCGCCGTCACCGCCAAGGAGCGGCTGCGCTTCTCCTATCGGGCCCGCGACGGCGCCGAGACCCGGCGCAACGTCGAACCCGAGCGCCTCGTCTCGACCGGCCGCCGCTGGTACCTGATCGGCTACGACCTGGACCGCGAGGACTGGCGGCTCTTCCGGATCGACCGGCTGAGCGAGCCCTTCGCCACCGGCGCCCGGTTCACCCCGCGCCCGCTCCCCGCCGAGGACGCCGCCGTGTTCGTGGCGAGCAGGCTGCGCGGCCAGTCGCCGACGCACACCATGGTGGCCACCGTGCACCGGCCCGCCGCCGAGGTAGACGGCTGGATGCCGTGGACCGGGGACTACGAGATCGAGCCGATCGACGACCACAGCTGCCGCCTGCGCTCCCGGGCGGACTCCCTGCGGTGGCTGGCGGCGGGGCTGCTGATGCTGGACTGCCCCTTCGAGGTGCACGAGCCGCCGGAGCTGCGCGAGCACCTGCGCAGGCTCGCGGACCTGGCCGACCACGCGGCGAACCAGCCGGGTCAGGGCCGATGCCGGTGACTCAGGCCGGGACCCGGTACCAGCCGTTGCCGCAGCGGAACCAGAGCACACCGTCCCGGCCGTAGGCGTGGTGCCGGTCCAACTCCCCCGGCAGGTCCAGCCGCTCCCGGCGGACCTCCCGCCAGCCCTTCCGGCTCTCCCGTACGCACCGGACCAACTCGCCGTCGGGCTGCAGGAAGACGGCCCGGTCGTCGGCGACCGCGAAGCCCACCGGCTGACGGGCCGGCAGCCGCGTGCTGAGGGGCGGCCCACCGCCCGGGTCGGCGGCGGTGAGGAAGGCGCGCTCCCCGTACCAGGCCAGCCAGACCCGCCGCCCCTCGGTGGCGGCGGCGAGGCCCTCCATCGGGTCGTCGGGCAGGTCCTTGAAGTCCGGCACCCAGACGGTCCGCCCGGCGCCGTCCAGACCCAGCAGGCCGCGCTGGGCGAGCGGGTTGTCCCCGTAGCGGCCCTCATCGCCGAAGGCCAGCCAGATCCGGCCTTCGCGGTCCGTCACCAGTGCCTGGACGTCGTCGCCGAGCTGCAGCCGCCGGGTCGGCCGGCCGTCCGGTGCGAACACCAGGCCGTTGAGCTCCCAGCCGTCCGCCAGCTCCTCCGCCCGACCGTCCACCACCAGCGGCCGACCGCCCGGCAGCAGACCGAGGTACGTCGGGTGGTGGAGCGGGACCTGCGGCAGATCGAGCCGCTGGTCACCACCCCGCGCGACGGTCACCAGACAGGCGTCGTACGGCGGTTCCGGTTCCGGTCCGGCCGTCAGAAGGACCAGCAACTCCCCGTCCGGCCCGACCGTCCAGGTCGCGGCCCGGCGGCCCGCCCGTCGGTCCTCCTCGGGCAGCCGCCAGACCTCGACCGGACGATCGGACGTCGACACCGCTCCTCAGACCCCGTACTCGCCGGTCAGCAGCGCCCGCCCCAGGGTGTGGAAGGTCAGGTTGAAGCCGACCTGGGCCGCCGGGGTGTCGGCGGTGACGTCCAGCTTCTCCACGTCCAGCGCGTGCACCGCGAACACGTACCGGTGCGGGCCGCCGGGCGGCGGGGCGGCGCCGTCGTACTTGTTGCCCGGGAAGTCGGTGCGGCCGTGGAAGGAGGCCGCGCCCGGCAGGGTCCCGTCCGACGAACCGGCGCCGCGCGGCAGTTCGACGGTGTCGGCGGGCAGGTTGAGGGCGAGCCAGTGCCACCAGCCGGAGCCGGTCGGCGCGTCCGGGTCGTAGCAGGTGACGGCGATGCTCTTGGTGCCCTCCGGCAGGTCCGACCAGGCCAGCTGCGGCGAGAGGTTGCCGCCGGAGTGGATGAACTCCCGGCCCAGCGTGCCGCCTTCGGCGAAGTCCTGGCTGCTCAGCGGGAAGGACGGCACCTGCGGAAGGAACTCGTACGGCAGCGGCGGACGAACACTCATGGGTCTGTCACCTCTCAACGGGCCGGTGACGGCCGTGAACCGGCCGTCACCGATCACTGTAATGGGATGCACGTCCGATCCCGTGGCCCCTACAGTCGAGGTCATGGCCTCGGAGCACCGCAGCAGCACGGCAAGCACGATCGACCCCGTCCAGATGATCGCCGACGCCCGCCGGGCGCTGTTCACCATGGTCGGGGTACTGGCCGCGATCTGGCTGATCCAGCTGGTGAACTGGATGGACGACTACGACCTCGGCAAGCGCTTCGGCGTCGTCCCGCAGGATCTGAGCCGGCTGCCGAACGTCGTCACCGCGCCGTTCCTGCACTGGAACTGGGCGCACCTGGAGGCCAACTCCGGCCCGCTGTTCGTCTTCGGCTTCCTGGCGGCCTACCGCGGGGTCAAGAAGTTCCTCGGCCTGACCCTGCTGGTCGCCCTGACCAGCGAGCTGACCTCCTGGGTCTTCGACAGCCCGAACCGGATCGGCGCCGGAGCCAGCGGCGTGGTGTTCGGCTACTTCGGCTACGTGGTGCTGCGCGGGATCATCGACCGCAACCTGATCGACACCCTGATCGGCGTGGTGCTCGGCGCCTCCTACGCCTACATGGTGACCAGCGCCCTGCCCGGCGTCGCCCCGGGCATCAGCTGGTCGGCCCACCTGGGCGGTCTGACCGGCGGCCTGGCCGGCGCGTGGATCTTCCGCAACCGCGCTCCGCGCCGAGCCGACGAGGCCAAGGCCGAGGGCAAGGCCCAGGGCAAGGCCCAGGGCAAGACCAAGTCGACCGGCACCGACCCGAACAGCCCCAACGCCGCCCTGCTCAAGGAACTCGACGACCTGGGCCTGTAGGCCACTCGGGGAGTCAGGTATAGACCATTCCCACCCCGGCGGCTAGCGTGACCGACGCACCTGCCCCCAGCTCCGGAGCCGCACCGTGGAGTCGTCCGTCCTCGCCTTCGCCACCGACCTGCTCGACGAGGGCGCCGACACCTTCTTCGGCAACCTCACCGACCGGGCCGGAGTCGGCGGCGTCACCCTGGCCTCCGTCTACCACGAGGCCCGCGACGTCTTCCCGCACAACCCCCACCGGGTGATCCGCTACCTGGAGCCGGGCGCGGCCTACTTCCGCCCCGACCCGGTCCGCTGGCAGGGCCGGCGCCTGGCGCCCGTCCCGTCCACCGCCATCGGCGACCGCGACCCCTTCACCGAGGCCGCCGCCGAGGCCGGCCGGCGCGGCCTGAAACTGCACGCCTGGACGGTGTTCTGCCACAACGACCGGCTCGGCTTCGCCCACCCCGACTGCGCCCCGGCCAACGCCTTCGGCGACCGTCACCTCACCGAGCTCTGCCCGGCGAACCCGGAGGTCCGCGAGTACGCGCTGACCCTGGTCGACGAACTCGCCCGTTACGGCGTGGACGCGATCCGCGCCGAGTCCCTGCACTTCCACGGCCTGCGCCACGGCTACCACCACGAGCGCTACTTCGAGGAGCTGGGCCCGACCGCCGAGGCCCTGCTCGGCGTCTGCTTCTGCCCGCACTGCCGCGCCGCCGCCACCCGTGCCGGTGTCCCCGCCGAGCAGGTCACCGAGGCGGTACGGACCGAACTGCGCCACCGGCTGGCCGACCAGGAGGCCGCCGCCGAGCCCGCCGATCTGAGCGCCCTCGCCGACGGCGCCTTCGCCGCCTACGTGGACGTCTCCGCCGCCACCGTCACCGCGCTCGCCGCCGACCTCACCGAGCAGGCCCGTCGGCACGGCATGCGGCTGAGCTTCATGGACGGCGGCGGCCCCGGCAAGGGCTGGCTGTCCGGCATCGACCTGCCCGCCCTCGCCGGGGTCACCGACCAGATCGAGACCCTCGGGTACGCCAGGACCCCGGAGGCCGTCCGGGAGAAGCTCGCCGCCTTCGCCCTGCACGGCGTCCGCCCGCAGCGGATGGCGGTGATCCTGCGCCCGATGGCCTCGGACTGCAACGGCCCGGAGAACCTCGCCGCCAAGATCGCCGCCCTGCGTGAACTCGGTGTCCCCGAGGTCGAGTTCTACAACTACGGCCTGATGCGGCTGTCCTCGCTCGACCGGATCGGCGCCGCGCTCTCCGGCTGAGGGCCCACCGCCGCCGCTTGGGCGTCCCGAACAGGCTGCGCGAGATCCCCTGCCCGAGCTGCTTCCCGGCCGAGCGCGCGAAGGACTTCACGGTCGGGTAGCCGAGCTGCGAGCCCAGCAGCCCTGCGGCGTCCGTTGCTGCCCGACTTCGGCGGCGCGGGAGGCGGTGCGTGAGGGCGGCGGACATCAGGCACACTCCTGGGCGGATCGGGCCACGGGACCGGCACGCTTCGCATTCAGGACCGGAACCCGATCGGAACCGGGCTGATGTTCGCGACATTTCCCATCAAACAGCCGCATTCGTCCATCCGCAGTTCACACCCGTGCGCGTGGCGGCGTCGCGGCTGCTGCGCCATCCGCCACCCAAACGGTAGGCTTTCCGTGTGATCTTCAAGCGCATCGGCAATGGGCGGCCGTACCCGGATCACGGCCGGACGAGCACCCGCCAGTGGGCTGACGTCGCCCCACGTCCGGTGCGGCTCGACCAGCTGGTGACCACCAAGGGCCAACTCGACCTGGAAACCCTGCTGGCCGAGGACTCGACCTTCTACGGGGACCTCTTCGCCCACGTGGTGAAGTGGCACGGCGACCTCTACCTGGAGGACGGGCTGCACCGGGCCGTACGGGCCGCGCTGCAGCAGCGCCAGGTGCTCCACGCCCGCGTCCTCGAGATGGACTGACGGCACCCCACCTCAGGGCACCGACCCAGGGCGCCGACCCAGCGCGCCGACCCCGGGCCAGCGGCCCCGGGGCATCCACACAGTCTTCACGGACCGTCCTCTCGCCATCCGCCGGAGGGCGGTCCACGCGTACCCGGGTACCTCCTTTCGGGTACCGGCGTACTCCACATGATGATCGTTTAGTACCTTCTCAGCCGTACGGCACTACTCTGCTGACTACGGCCGCGACCAGGGGATCCGCCCGCACGTGGGGGGCGCCTCTACCCGGCCCACCCGTCATCCCGACCCCGCCCTGGCACGAGGGGGAGACAAACCGTGAGCATGTTGACTCCCCAAGGCCTCAAGGGGAAGCAGTACCGCATCACCGGCAACGCCTACCCACGGCTGGGCCGGCCCCCGAAGAAGAGCCGCAAGGTGATCGCCGCGCTCGCAGGTCTGCTGGCGCTGGCCCTGATCGCGCTCGGCGGCGTGCAGCTCTACGACATCTTCACCGGCAAGGGCAAGAACACCTCCGCACAGGCCTGCGCGACGCCGTCCGGCAAGCCGCTGGCCGCCCCGACGCCGGGCGCCCCCGCGGCCTCCGGCGCCACCGGCCCCGCCGCACCCGGCGGCGACCCGCACGTCATTCCGCAGGCCGCGGCCGTCACGGTGAACGTCTACAACGCCACCACCAAGGCCGGCCTGGCCGGACGGACCGCCGACGAGCTCAAGAAGCGCGGCTTCACCATCGGCAAGGTCGGCAACGCGCCGGCCGAACTGGACAAGAAGGTGCCCGGGACCGCCCAGGTGATCGCCGGCCCGGCAGGCGCCGGGGGCGGCACCCTGGTCGGCTCGCAGATCGCCGGGGCCACCGTCACCGCCGACGCCCGCACCGACGCCAGCGTGGACTTCGTGATCGGCGACAGCTACAACGCCCTGCTGGACGAATCCCAGGCGGCCGCCGCCCTCGCCCTGGCCATCAAGCCCTCCCCCACCCCGAGCGCCACCGGCAGCTGCTGAGGCCCGACGGACACGCAGGAGCCCCCGGCAGACGTAGTGCCGGGGGCTCTCGGTCGTTCGAAGTCGTGCCGGAAGGGGCCGTACGTCAGCGGGGACTCAGCCTGCGGTGCCGTACAGCCGGTCGCCCGCGTCACCCAGGCCGGGGACGATGTAGCCGTTCTCGTTCAGCCGCTCGTCCAGGGCCGCGGTGACCACGGTGACCGGCAGGTCGGCCAGCTCGCGGCGCATCACCTCGACGCCCTCCGGCGCGGCCAGCAGCACCACGGCGGTGACGTCGGTGGCGCCGCGCTCGATCAGCATCTTGATCGCGGCGACCAGGGTGCCGCCGGTGGCCAGCATCGGGTCGAGCACGTAGACCTGGCGGCCGGAGAGGTCGTCCGGCATCCGGGTGGCGTACGTGGAGGCCTCCAGGGTCTCCTCGTTACGCACCATGCCGAGGAAGCCCACCTCGGCGGTCGGCAGCAGGCGGGTCATCCCGTCCAGCATGCCGAGGCCGGCCCGCAGGATCGGCACGACCAGCGGACGGGGGTAGCTGAGGCGGGTACCGAGCGTGACCGCCACGGGCGTGGTGATCTCCACCTCGTCGGTGCGGACGTCCCGGGTGGCCTCGTAGGCGAGGAGGGTCACCAGCTCGTCGGTCAGGCGACGGAAGGTCGGCGAGTCGGTGCGCTCGTCGCGCAGGGTGGAGAGCTTGTGGGCGACCAGGGGGTGGTCGACGACGTGGAGACGCATGTATCGAGGTTAGCCCGGTCCTGGACGCCTGTACGACACGCCGTGCCACAGCCACCCACCAGCGGGGGTGACGCTGCTGTGACACGCCGTGACACATCGCGGATGTCCGGACGGAACCGCCTCCTGTGGTATCAACCCGCCCGTTCTGGGAATGTCACGTCTTATGACGAGCAACCCGAAAGCCGGGGACGGCTCGGCGGACGAGCCCGTCGGCGGGGCGACCCTTGGCGCCGGCCCGCCGCACGACCCTCCGGAGACCGAGGCGGAGCGCCGCAAGCGGCGGGCCGTCTTTCTGCGCGAGCTCGCCGAGGCCCGCGAGCTGAGGGAGCGGGTCCAGCCCCGACGGACCAAGGAACGGCGGATGCGCGAAGCGATGCGGATGCGAACATTCCGGATCTGACAGGGATCTGACGCGGTTCTGAGGCGGTTCCGTCGGGAGCCGACGCCGATCCGACGGGGACCGCAGCCGGGGCCGACCGGGGTCCGACTCGGATCCGCGGTGGCCGCCGACTCGACCGCCCCGACTCCGACGGACGTTCGGACCAAATTTCGACCGCCTTCGGACACTCCTGGCCCGACTCCGCTGTCCGCCACCCGGTCCTTCCGACACGACCTGCAAAGACGCGCTGCCGAACACCCCCCGCAAGGGCGGGCTTTCTGTCACGATTCCGATGGGACGGTCCGAACAAGCGGACCGCCTCTGGCGCGGGGGCGGCCAGATTTCCGCGTTGCCCGAACGCGCCGACAGCCGAGACCGATGATCTTGGGAGTGTCCCTGGTGGCGTACTTCGCTGCAGTGCTTGCTCGCTCCGAGGACGGGTGGGATGTGAGCGAGACGGAACTCGACGACGTCGAAACCCTGGCCGATCTGGCCGACCTGGCCCGCGACTCCGCGCAGGACGACGACAGCGTCCTGATCTTCATCGAACAGGAGGACTCCTGGTTCGCCATCGTCCGGGTGGACGGTGAGGAGGACCCGCGGATCTTCGTGTCGGACGGCGCCGCCGCCGCCCGCAGCTCCTACGGCTCCGTCCTCACCGACGAGCTGGTCGACCAGGCCGGCGAGAGCGAGTTCGGCGACCTGGACCACCTGCTGGACGAGGCCGAGCAGGCTGAGGACCAGGACGACGAGGACGCGGACGCCCGCGGCGGCGTCCCGGTCGGCCCGCTCGGCGACGCCCACCTGCTCACCGAGTTCGGCCTCGCCGCCGACGAGCTGCTCGCCCTCAGCGGCGAGGGCGCGGTACCCGGCGACGCCCTGGAGGAGATCGCCGAGGCCCTGGGCTGCGGCGAGGTCCTGGAGGCGGTCCGGTAGCGGGCGGATGCCCGACACTGGATGCCATGCAGCCCGCATCCACCCCACTGACCGTCCCATACGTCCCCCCGCTGCCCGCCCCCGTCCGCCCCGACCCGGTCCGCGACCGCTGGGCGGCGCCGATGCGCCTCGCCATCGCCGAGGCCGCCCTGGCGCCGTCCACCGGTGACGTCCCGGTCGGGGCGCTCGTCCTGGGACCGGACGGCGAGGTGCTCGGGCGCGGCCACAACGAGCGCGAGGCGGTCGGCGACCCGACCGCGCACGCCGAGGTGGTCGCGATCCGGCAGGCGGCGGAGAAGATCGGGGAGTGGCGGCTGAGCGGCTGCACCCTGGTCGTCACACTGGAGCCCTGCACGATGTGCGCCGGCGCCATCGTGCTGTCCCGGATCGACCGGGTGGTCTACGGTGCCCTCGACGAGAAGGCCGGCGCGGCCGGCTCGCTCTTCGACGTGATGCGCGACCGCCGGCTCAACCACCGCCCCGAGGTGATCTGGGGCGTCCTCGCCGAGGAGTGCGGCGAGCAGCTGCGCGCCTTCTTCGACACCCACCGCTGAGCTTCGACACCGACCGCCGAGCCCTCGGCCACGGTCCCGCCGACAACGGATTTCGTGACCGCGCCACCCGTCCGGTAGAGTTCCCCTCGGTAGCGTGTCCGAGCGGCCAAAGGAGCACGCCTCGAAAGCGTGTGTGGGGGCAACTCCACCGTGGGTTCGAATCCCACCGCTACCGCTGGAAAGCCCGAGGGCCCGTCCGATCCGGACGGGCCCTCGGCGTTTCCGCGCACCCTCGGACGCGGAAACGGCTCCGCACTCCGGGCTGATGACCACCATTGCCCGGCCCGTACGGAGCCTGGAGGGGGGAGCGGCTCGGGGGGACTGACCGCTCCCCCGGCGGAGTCCCACAACCGGTGCCGCGTCGGGGGGAAGCCGCGGCGCCCGGTCCCACAGCGGGGAGCTCCGGATCCACGCACCGGGGGATTCCTGCCAGATCCCCGGTACGCCATCCATCCTGCCGCCCCGGTCCCGTCCGGGCACCCGGAGAAAGGCCCCAGTGCCGGGGACCTTCGTCCCGTCGGACGAACGCGTCGCACACTTGATAGCCCGTCCGGTGGATAAGCTGCCCTGCAGGGCCGCTCGGGGACCCGAATGGCGGCGGCCCATCGCAGGGAGGAAGGTCACGATGGCGCAGGCGAAGAAGATCGGCATGGTCCTCCTGCTCATCTTCGTGCTCTACTCGATCATCACCTCACCGGCCCGCTCCGCCGAACTCGTCCAGCTCGGCTTCGAGGGCATCTCGAACGCGGCCAAGGCCGTCGGCACCTTCATGACCGGCCTGATCAAGTAGCGGTCGACTCGACAGCCGGACGGCCCGCGACCGGCCCGGGTACACCGGCTACGGTGGGCGGGACCCTCTACCCCCGTCCGCGAGGAGCGGCAATCGTGATCCGGCACCTGGTCCTGTTCAAGCTCAACGAAGGCGTCACCAAGGACGAAGAGCGCGTGCTCGCCGGCGCCAAGGCGTTCGCCGAGCTCGGCTCGCTGATCCCCGAGCTCCGCGAGTGGGAGTGCGGCTGGAACACCACCGAGCGGGACATCGCGTACGACTACGCGATCAACAGCCTGGTCGAGGACCGCGAGTCCCTCCAGGCCTACCTGACCCACCCGGCCCACCAGGCCGCGGCGGGCCAGTGGCGCGAGTTCGCCACCTGGGTGATCGCCGACATCGAGGTCTGATCCCCACCGGGCCGTCCCCCGGACGGCCCGCGCCGCCCCGCCCGGCCTCCGGGCGGGGCGTTCTGCTCCGTCCGGGAACGACCCTTGCCGCGCTTCGGCGACGGGAGCGGTGGAGGCTGGGCGCCCCACCAACACACCTCCGTCGGGTGCTTGCCCGACCTGCGCCCACCTTGTGATGCTATGACCGGTTTTGCCGGACATGGCGAGGTGGTGAACCAGCCGCGACACCCGATCCGCAGGGCCCGCCGTTGTCGACTTTGGGAGGGGTGACGTGTCCGTGGACGAGGTGCTGGCTGCGATCATCAGCCCGGCCGGCGAGCTCCGCCCGGACGGGCTGCGCGGCGCCGGCGGCCGGCCGGCCGTGGACGTACGGACGCTGACCCGGGTGCTGTTCGAGCGGCTCGCCGAGCTGCCGCCGGACGCCCCCGAGCGGGAGCGGGTCCGGGCCGCCCTGATCGAGGTGAACATCCCGCTGGTCCGCTACGCGGCCACCCGCTTCCGCAGCCGCAGCGAGCCGATGGAGGACGTCGTCCAGGTCGGCACCATCGGCCTGATCAACGCGATCGACCGCTTCGACCCGGAGCGCGGCGTCCAGTTCCCCACCTACGCGCTGCCGACCATCCTCGGCGAGATCAAGCGCTACTTCCGGGACAACGTCCGCACCATGCACGTTCCGCGCCGACTCCAGGAGCTGTGGGTCCAGGTCAGCAGTGCCATGGAGGAACTGACGGTGCTGAACGGGCGGGCCCCCAAGGTGCCCGAGATCGCCGCCAGCCTGCGGATCCCCGAGGAGGACGTCCGGGCCTGCCTGGACGCCGGACGGGCCTACAACGCGGCGTCCCTGGAGGCCGCGCAGGAGCACGAGGGCGGGCTCGCCCTGCTGGACCGGCTCGGCTACGAGGACTCCGCGCTCGCCGAGGTCGAGCACCGCGACATGGTCCGCCACCTGCTGGTCCAACTCCCCGAACGGGAGCGGCGGATCGTGATGCTGCGGTTCTTCGCCAACCTCACCCAGTCACAGATCAGCACCGAGCTGGGGATGTCCCAGATGCACGTCTCCCGGTTGCTCTCGCGGATCCTGACCAGGCTTCGCACCGGCAACTCCTGGGAAGAGTGAGATTGCAGCGCGTTACCCCGGCGTGACATCTTGCGACGTTCGGGTTTGCCGTGGATCGTGTTCCGGTATGCAGGGGGTTGGGCCCTCGCCGGGAACCTCCGTGCGACGGCCCCCGTTCAACTGTCAGTCACAAGGGGGTGGGTGCATGTCCGGAGAGCTGGGCACTGCGGAGATCCACGCTGGTCAGGCCGAAGGCACCGTGGTTGCCGAGGACCGGATCCCGCACCAGCGGGCCACGTCCCTCGAAAGGCCCGCCGCCGAGACGCCCGGCCCCGGGGCTCCGCCCGAGACGCCGCCCGGCTCCGGGCTGGACACCCGGACGCTCTCCCGCTCACTGTTCCTGCGGCTGGCCGCCCTGGAACCGGGCAGCGCGGAGCACACCTACGTCCGCGACACCCTGATCGAGCTCAACCTGCCGCTGGTCCGGTACGCCTCGGCGCGCTTCCGCAGCCGCAACGAGCCGATGGAGGACATCGTCCAGGTCGGCACCATCGGCCTGATCAAGGCGATCGACCGCTTCGACCCGGAGCGCGGGGTGGAGTTCCCCACCTTCGCGATGCCGACCGTCGTCGGCGAGATCAAGCGCTTCTTCCGGGACACCAGTTGGTCGGTCCGGGTGCCGCGGCGGCTCCAGGAGCTGCGGCTGGCGCTCACCAAGGCCGGGGACGAGCTGTCCCAGCGGCTGGACCGCTCCCCCACCGTCGCCGAGCTGGCCACCTGCCTGGGCGTCAGCGAGGAGGACGTGGTCGAGGGCCTCGCGGTGGGCAACGCGTACACCGCGAGCTCGCTGGACTCCAGCCCCGGCGAGGAGGACAGCGAGGGGCCGCTGGCCGAGCGGCTCGGCTACGAGGACCTCGCACTGGAGGGCGTGGAGTACCGGGAGTCGCTCAAGCCGCTGCTGGCCAAGCTGCCGCCGCGCGAACGCCGGATCATCATGCTGCGCTTCTTCGGCAACCTCACCCAGTCGCAGATCGGCGAGGAGATCGGGATCTCCCAGATGCACGTCTCCCGGCTGCTCACCAGGACGCTCACCCAGCTCCGCGCGGGGCTGATCAGCGAGGGCTGACCCCTCGCCGACTCAACCGCCGCCGCCGTCCAGCAGGTTGGTCCGCAGCCCGGTCAGCACGTCCTCGTCCAGCCCGAGCCCCTCCCGCCAGAACGCGTCGAAGCCGCTCCAGCCGGCCTCGACCTCCGCGAAGGCCGCGTCCAGGTAGGCGCGGTCGGCCCGGAAGACCGGCAGGAGGAGCTCGGGCTCGCGCATCAGGCCGCGGCTGCCGAAGTCGTCCAGCACCCTCGTCACCACCGGGGCGGAACGCTCGTTGGTGAGCAGGTAGTCGGCGAGCACGGTCTCGCGGTCCACGCCCAGGGCGGTCAGCACCAGCGCGGCGGCCCAGCCGGTGCGGTCCTTGCCGGCCGAGCAGTGGAACAGCAGCGGTACCCCGTCCGGCGCGGCCAGCAGCCGCAGCAGGTCGGCGAAGCGCTCCCGGGCCTGCGCGTCGGTGACGAACCAGCGGTAGAGGCCGGTCATCATCGCGGGCGCCCGGCCGCCGCCGAGCAGGGCGCGCTGCTTGCGCGCGCTGCGGTCGGACAGGGCGCTGCGCAGCGTCAGGTGGATGTCGAAGTCCGTTGCCAGCAGCGGAAGATGGTGCAGGGTCACGCTGCCCGGAAGGCGGTCCGGGCCGGCCTCGCGAATCTCCTCGGCGCTGCGCAGGTCCACCACCCGGCGCAGGCCGAGCGCGCCCAGCGGTCCGAGGTCCTCGGCGGTGACGTGGTTCAGGCCATCACTGCGCAGGGCCACTCCGCCGCGGACCGCCCGCCCGTCGGCCGTCCGATAGCCGCCCAGATCCCGGGCGTTGACCGCGCCGCTCAGGCCGAGACTGCGCCCGACCAGCACCGCTGCGTCCGGCTCCGGGAGCGCATTCCGCGCGTCTCCGATTCGCTCTGACTCGATCTGCCGATCGGTCACCCGCGCGCCTCCATTGCATATTCAGACTGTCACATGGCACAGCGGTGCCAGATATTGCATGAACCTGCCCGTCAGACCGGCGAGATGTGCAAGAGTGCCATGCGCTACGACGACAGTGTAGGTCCCCTGCGGAAGCACCTGAGCCGCACACTCGGTAACCAGCTGTAGCACTCGGCTTCCGTTTTTTCATTTTCAATTCATTATTTGCGCGGGCGGTCCGGCTACGGTCACAATCAGCGCCTCCATGGCTTCGCCATGAACGTTGGTAACAGGTTCGCTGCACTCTCGCCCAATTGGTCCCTCGCACAGTCGACCCTCGACCAGGATGGGCGCCGGGCAGCCTGCTGCCCGCGAACAGCTACACGGGCGGGCGAGCGCAGAGCAGCGCTGCGCCGGCCCCAAGGGGAGGATCAACCATGGGTCGAGCGACCCGAAGAGTTGCCGCTTGCGCAGCGGCAGTTCTGCTGGCCAGCGGCCTGCAGACCACCCTGGCCCACGGCGACACCACGCCGCCCAGGATCGACCTCACCGTCCTGGTCATCGACGACGGGGGTCCGTCCGTCGCGGCGATCACCGCCGAACTGAAGAGCCAGGGGACGCCGTACAAGGTCGTCAGCCTCAATGACCCCAACCGCCCCGTCATCAACTCGGCTTTCCTGAGCGACACGCTGAACGGGCAGCCGCGGGGGAAGTACCAGGGCATCGTGCTGCCCAACGAAAACCCCTTCCCCAACAGCGCCGCCGAGATGACGGCGATCGCGACCTACGAAGCCGCTTTCAACGTGCGGCAGATTGACGCGTACACCTGGGCCAGCCCGGCCGTCGGTCTGAACTACGCGCAGAATCCCGGTTTCGTCGGCACCCTCGACGGATTCCAGGCCGCCACCACCACGGCCGGAACTTCGGGCCCGTTCGGGTACCTCAAGGGCAGCGTGCCGTTCGAGGACAACGACCCGAACGTCAGCGAGAGCTACGGCTACCTGGCGACCCCGCTCGCCAATCTGCCGTCCGGCGCCTCCTTCGTCCCGCTGGTCGACGCGCAGATTCCCAACTCGACCACCCGCGGTTCGCTGGTCGGTGAGTACACCCACGACGGCCGCAAGGAACTGGTCGTCACCTTCGTCTACAACCAGTACCAGCAGCAGTTCCGGTTGCTGGCCCGCGGCATGGTCGACTGGATCACCCAGGGCGTCCACCTCGGCTACGACCGCAACTACTTCGCCACCCACGTGGACGACGTGTTCCTGGCCGACGACCGCTGGTCCACCACGCTGAAGTGCACCCCCGGTGACGTGACCTGCCCGCCCGGCACCCCGGGCACGACCAACCCGATCCGGATGACCCCGGACGACGCCAACTACCTCAAGCAGTGGGAGGCCGCCAACAACTTCACGCTGGACATGGTGTTCAACGGCGGCGGCAGCGAGGACTGGAAGGCCGACAACAACACCACGGTCGACCCGACGGCGAACCAGATGATCGCCGACCAGAACAGCTACCGCTGGGTCAACCACACCTACACCCACCCGTACCTGGGCTGCGTCCAGGACGTCAGCGTGGTGCCGTGGCGCTGCACCAAGGACGCCTCGGGCAACACCGTCTGGGTCGACCAGAACACCATCAACACCCAGATCAAGAACAACTTCGACTGGGCCACCAAGAACGGCCTGAACGTCGACCCGCAGGTCCTCGTCACCGGCGAGCACTCCGGTCTGCTGACCGCCCCGCAGGAGACCAGCGACAACCCGAACCTGGCGCCGGCGCTCGCCGCCAACGGCATCAAGTTCACCGGTAGCGACGCCTCCCGCGAGCCCGCCCAGCGGGCCGTCGGCACGTCCACGCTGACCGTGCCGCGGTACCCGATGAACGTCTTCTACAACGCCGGCTCGGCGCAGGAGGAGGCCGACGAGTACAACTGGATCTACACCAGCAAGGCCAACGGCGGCAGCGGCGTCTGCGAGAACAACGCCAACTCCACCTGCCTGCCCAAGCCGCTGGACACCACCACCGGCTACCAGTCGTACATCGTGCCGCTGGAGGCCCGGATCGACCTCGGCCACGTGCTGAGCAACGACCCGCGGCCGCACTTCGTGCACCAGTCGAACCTGTCCGAGGGCCGCATCCTGTACCCGGTGCTGGAGAAGATCCTCGGCACCTACCGCGGGCTGTACGCCGACAACGCCCCGATCGTGAACCTCGGTGAGCGCGAGATCGGCCAGGAGTTCCAGAAGCGCGCGGCCTGGAACAACGCCGTCGCCGCAGGCCAGGTCACCGCGTACAAGATCGGCAACAGCGTCACCGTCAGCGCGCCGGCCGGTGTTCAGGTCCAGGCCACCATGCCGACCGGAACTACTCAGAAGCTGGCCATCGGTTCGACCGCCTTCGGTTCGGCCTATGCCGGTACGCTCTCCGGCTGGGTGTCCCCGGGCGCCCTGCAGAGCAGCGTCGCCCTGCAGCTCCCCTCCGGCAGCGCGCCGGCCGCCCCGGCCGCCGTCGCGCCGAGCGTTGCGGCCAAGTCCGTCCCGGCCCCGGCCCCGGCGGACAAGAAGGTCGTGCCGCAGGGTGTCGCCACCCCGGTCCCGGTGGGCCCGAGCGACACCACCCGCAAGCCCGCGAAGTCCCTCGTCCCCGGCAGCGGAACCCCGGTGCCCGGCAAGGGAGTCGTGAGCAGCAACACCGGCCAGGGCGACCAGTCCGGCAAGGCCTCTGGGGGGACGGCCTCGCACGGCAGCACCACCGGGCGCCCCGGCAACCGGTAACCCGTACCACCCGCTGACGGGGTCGGGCCGGACTCCCGGCCCGACCCCGCCACGGCGCCCGCTCCGGCCACCCAGCCCGGACAACCGACGCAAGAACAGGAGGGGGGACAGGAGATGCGCGTCACCCTGCTCACCGAGGGGACGTATCCGCACCAGCACGGCGGCGTGAGCGTCTGGTGCGACCAGCTCGTTCAAGGCATGCCGGACGTCGACTTCGACGTCATCGCCGTCACCGGCACCGGCCAGGAGGCACTGGCCTGGGAACTGCCGGCCAACGTACGGTCGGTCACCACCGCACCGCTGTGGGGCCCGGCCGCGGAGGCGGGTCCGCCGCGCGGCAAGGAGATGCGGCGCTTCCTCAACGCGTACGAGCGCTTCCTGCACTCCATCCTCGACCCGGTCTACACCACCCACTTCGGCACCGAGCTGTACGGCTTCGCCGACCTCGCCCGGCGCGGGCTGCTCAGCCCGGCGCTGCGCAGCGAGCGCGCCCTGCGCACCCTCCAGCACGTGTGGACCCGCGACTACCTGCCCACCGCCGTCTCCCGGCCGACCCTGCACGACGCGCTGAACGCCACCGACCTGCTGGAGCACGCCCTGCGGCCGCTCTCCGTCGACCCGCCCACCGACGGCGTCGCCCACGCGGCCAGCGGCGGCCTGGCCACCCTTCCCGGGCTGATCGCCGCCCAGCAGTACGGCGTACCGTTCCTGCTCACCGAGCACGGCATCTACCTGCGCGAGCGCTACCTCGGCTACCGCACCGGCCCCTACCGCTGGCCGGTCAAGGCGCTGCTGCTCGGCTTCTACCGGATGCTCGCCGAGGAGAGCTACCGACAGGCCGCGCTGGTCACCCCCGGCAACCGGTACAACCGGCGCTGGGAGGAGCGCGGCGGCACGCCGTCCGCCCACATCCGCACCGTCTACAACGGGGTGGACCCGGCCGCCTTCCCGCCGGCCGGGCCCGAGCCCGAGACGCCGACCCTCAGCTGGGCCGGCCGGGTCGACCCGATCAAGGACCTGGAGACGCTGATCCGGGCCTTCGCCATCGTCCACCGTGAGATCCCCGAGGCGCGGCTGCGGCTCTTCGGGGGCACTCCCAAGGGCGGCGAGGCGTACCGGGACGGCTGCATAGCCCTGGCCGCCGAGCTCGGCATCGCCGACTCGGTGGCCTTCGAGGGCCGCGTCGCCGACATCACCGACGCGTACGCGGCGGGCAACGTGGTCATGCTCTCCAGCATCAGCGAGGGCTTCCCGTTCACCCTGATCGAGGCGATGTCCTGCGGCCGCGCGACCGTCTCGACCGACGTCGGCGGCGTGCGCGAGGCCGTCGGCGACACCGGCCTGGTCGTCCCGCCGCGCGAGCCCGAGCCGATGGCGGCCGCCGCGATCGAGCTGCTGCGCGACCCCGAACGGCGCGCCCGGCTCGGCGAGGGGGCCCGGCTGCGGGTCATCGAGCAGTTCACGCTCCGCCAGAACATCGACGGCTTCCGGGGCATCTACACCGAGCTCCTCGGCACCTCCCGCTGGATGCCCGGCGGCGTGGTGGCCGTCACCGACGAAGTCCCCAGCCCCGACTGGAACGAGCAGTTGGCCGCCGCCCGGCCCCAGCCGAGCGAGGTGGGCGCATGAGCGAGCGAAGCGAGCGAACGATCGAAGGGTGCGTGTACCGCGAAGCGGCCGCCGAGCGCAGCGAGGTGGGCGCATGAGTGGTCCGATCAGGCTCGTTCCCGACGAGGGCGGAGCCGAGCGGACGATGCAGCTGCGCACCCTGCCGCTGAAGCTCCGCCGCCCCGCCCCGCCCGTCGAGCCCAAGCCCACGGAGCAGCTCGGCCTCTCCGCCGACCCGCTGGACGAACTCGCCGAGCGCCTGCGGGACATCTGCGCCGACGCCGTCCACCCGTACGAGATCGCGGCCATCCTGGAGTCCGACGGACTGTCCGACGAGCAGGCCGCCCTGCTCTACGGCCGCCCCGACGCGTTCACCGTCGCCGAGGAGCTGTTCGAGAAGGTCGAGCGCCGCTACCCCGGCCCGAGCTCCGAGTTCGCCAACCCCTGGCGGGCCGACCCCTGGCGCTGCGTGGTGCGCGGCCTGGTGTTCGCCCTGCCCGGGCTCGGCTACCTGCTCGGCGCCAACCTGTTCGCGACCGCCCGGATGCGCTTCGGCCTGCCCTCGGGCATGCTCGCGCTGTCCATCGCCACCCTGGTCAGCTGGGGCTTCAACCAGGCGCTGGCGCACCGCGCGTACCGCTGGCTGGGCCGGCTGCGCCGCCGGGAGGCCGCGGTCTGCCTGGCCGTCGGCGCACCGGTCGGCGCGCTGCTCGCCTCAGCGGCGGCGTACGTGGTCGGCGGGCCGCTCGGCGCGCTGTGGTTCGCCGCCGGGCAGTCCTGCTACCTGGGCGCGGCCACCGCGCTGCTGGTGCTCGGCCGGGAGAAGTTCCTGCTGCTGGCGCTGGCACCGGCCTCGGTCGGCGCGGGCGTGGTGCTGGCAGTCGACGTCCCGCAGGTGGTCCGTACGGTGGTGCTGCTCGCCTCGGTGGCGCTGGCGGTCGGACTGGCCGTCCGCGAGCTGCTGGTCGCCGCGCGCGGCGGCGAACAGGACGGCGTGGAGCTGAAGCTGGCGATCAGCCAGGAGGTCCCGCACCTGCTGTTCGGCCTGGCCTGCGGCGCGCTGACGCTGATCGCCGGCCTCGGCGAGACCATCCACCAGGCCGTGCACGCCGCCTCCCACGTCGTGCACACCCCGGCGCACCTCGTGCACGCCCGTCCGGCACACGAGGTGCGGACCACCCCGACCGGCCCGGCCATGATCGCGCTGACGCTCAGTCTCGGCCTGGCCGAGTGGCTGCTGTTCCGCTACCGGGCGATGGCCGTGGCCGCGCTGCGCACCAGCCACACCACCGGGCAGTTCACCCGCCGCACCGGCGGGATCCTGCTCGGCTGCCTGTTCATCTACCTCACCACCGTGGCCGCGCTGGACGCCGCCGCGACCGTGCTGTGGCCGGGCGCCCCCTCGCTCGGCGTGCCGCAGCTCGGCGCGATGCTGCTCCTGGGCGGCTCGCTCTGGCTGGCGCTGCTGCTGAACGCCTTCGGGTTCAGCTGGAGCACCGCCCTCATCTGTCTGGCCGCCGCGGTCGCCGAGAGCGCCGGGCTGCTGACCGGTGCGGACCCGATCGTCCTGCAGCTGATCGGCTGCGGGACGGCCGCACTCGTCCTCACCGCCATCGCCGGGCCCGCGCTCGGCCGCACCACCCAACACCGCTGAAAAGTCCGCCTCAGCCGAGGCACCACCGGCCGACCACCACAGAGCGTCGCGCCGTCCCCGTACATCGAGAAAGCGAATCCCGCATGAGCAGCGTCGCGGTTACCGGAGCCGAGGGCTTCATCGGCTCCCACCTCGTCGAGACCCTGGTCGCCGACGGGCACCACGTCCGCGCGATGGTCCAGTACAACTCCTTCTCCTCCTTCGGCTGGCTGGAGACCCTCTCCGAGGAGGTGCTGGACTCGGTCGAGATCATCCTCGGCGACGTCCGGGACCCGGGCTCGGTCAACGGCCTGGTCAAGGGCACCGAGGCGGTCTACCACCTGGCCGCCCTGATCGCGATCCCGTACTCCTACCGCGCCCCCCACTCGTACGTGGACACCAACGTCACCGGCACCTTGAACGTGCTGGAGGCGGTGCGCCACCTGGAGATCCCGCGCCTGGTGCACACCTCCACCAGCGAGACCTACGGCACCGCGCAGACCGTGCCGATCACCGAGGACCACCCGATCAACACCCAGTCCCCGTACGCCGCCTCCAAGGCCGGCGGGGACCGGCTGGCCGACAGCTACCACGCCAGCTTCGAGACCCCGGTCGTCACCCTGCGCCCGTTCAACACCTTCGGCCCGCGCCAGTCGATGCGCGCCGTCATCCCCACCGTGATCGCCCAGGTCGCGGCCGGCCAGACCGAGATCACCCTCGGCGACCTGCGCCCGACCCGCGACTTCATGTTCGTCAAGGACACCGCCAACGCCTTCCGCACGGTCGGCACCGCGCCCGCCGAGACCGTGGTCGGCCGGACCTTCAACGCCGGCACCGGCGGCGAGATCTCGGTCGGCGACCTGGTCACCCTGGTCGGCAAGCTGATGGGCGTGGACCTGGTGGTGAAGGAGGACGAGCAGCGCATCCGTCCGACCAACTCCGAGGTCATGCGCCTGGTCGCGGACGCCACCCGGCTGCGCGAGGCCACCGGCTGGGCGCCGCAGTTCACGCTGGAGCAGGGCCTGGAGCAGACCATCGAGTTCTTCCGCGACCCGGCCAACCTGGCCCGCTACAAGACCGACATCTACAACGTCTGACCCGCCTTAAACGATCATGCTCGTCCTGGTAACCGGGATTCGTGTCCTACACATCCTTTCCGTGGGGGAAACACCATGCACGCAGTGATCCTGGCCGGCGGTAAGGGCGTCCGTCTCCGCCCGTACACCACCGCGCTTCCCAAGCCGCTCGTCCCGATCGGCGACCAGCACGCGATCCTGGAGATCGTGATGCGCCAGCTCGCCGCCGCGGGCTTCAAGACCGTCACCCTGGCCATCGGCCACCTCGGCCACATCATCCGCGCGTACGTCGGCAACGGCTCCCAGTGGGGCCTGCGGGTCGGCTACGCCGTCGAGGACAGCCCGCTCGGCACCATGGGCCCGCTGCTCACCATGCAGGACCGCCTGCCCGAGCACTTCCTGGTGATGAACGGCGACATCCTCACCGACCTGGACTTCGCCGGGGTGCTCAAGCACCACGAGGCGTCCGGCGCCCCGCTGACCATCGCCACCTACGCCCGCCAGGTGAAGATCGACTTCGGTGTGCTGACCACCGACTCCGGCACCATCACCGGCTTCCAGGAGAAGCCGAGCATCGACTACCGCGTCTCGATGGGCGTGTACGGCGTCTCGCGCTCGGCGCTCGCCAAATACACCCCCGGCCTGCCGCTGGGCTTCGACGAGCTGGTGCTCGACCTGCTGGCCGCCGACACCCCGCCGGCCTCCTACGACTTCGGCGGCTACTGGCTGGACATCGGCCGTCCGGACGACTACGACCGGGCCAACGCCGAGTTCGCCGGCATCCGCCCGGTGCTGATGCCCTTCGAGTCGACCGGCATCGCGCCGGGCGTCGCGGAGCTGCCGATCCCGGCCGCCCGTACCGCCGCGGACGACACGGTCGAGGAGCCCGCCGCCACGGGCGCCGAGAGCGACGGACGCGCCGCGTGAGGATTCTGCTGCTCGGCGGCGACGGCTTCCTCGGCCGTCACGCCTCCGCCGTCCTGCGGTCGCTGCCCCGGGCCACCGTGCTGACCGCGGGCCGGCGGCCCGCCCACGACCTCCGGCTGGACCTGGGCACCGCCCAGGCCGGCCCGCTCGGCGAGGAACTGGCCGCGCTGGCCCCCGACGTGGTGGTCAACTTCGCCGGCGCGGTGGCCGGCAGCGCGGTCAAGCTGGCCGAGGTGAACGCCCGCGGCCCGGCGGTGCTCTGCGAGGCGCTTTCCCTGGGCGCCTCGAAGGCCCGCCTGGTGCACATCGGCTCGGCCGGCGAGTACGGCGTCTGCGCCGAGGGCAGCTCGCTGTCCGAGGAGGCCGACGCCCGCCCGGTCGGCGTGTACGGCGCGACCAAGCTGGCCGGCTCCCTCGCGGTGGCCGGCTCGCCGCTGGACGCGGTGGTGCTGCGGGTGTTCAACCCGGTCGGCCCGGGCGCCCCGGCGGGCTCGCTGCCCGGCCGGCTGGCGGCCGAGCTGCGCCGGGTGGCTCCCGAGGGCGCCGACGCCGTGGTCACGGTCGGGGACCTCTCCGCCTACCGCGACTTCGTCGACGCCCGGGACATCGCCGAGGCGGTCGGCCTGGCGGTCACCGCCGACCGCCCGCTCCCCCGGGTGCTCAACCTCGCGTCCGGGCGGGCCCGTCAGGTCCGGGCGATCGCCGACGGACTGGTCGCGGCGGCCGGCTTCACCGGCCGGATCGACGAGAGCGGCGCCGGCTCCGAGCGCTCGGCCGCGGTCTCCTGGCAGCAGGCCGACGTGTCGGCCGCCGCCCGGGAGCTCGGCTGGCACCCGGAGACGGACCTCGCCGACACCCTGCGCGACCTGTGGCTCAGCACCGCCGAGCACCCCCCGACCCCGGTGGTCGCATGACCGGGATCACCCCCGACGGCCGCCTGCTGGTGCCGCTGTACGTCCACCCCGCGGTGGACCCGGCGGCCTGGCGGGCGGTCGCCGCCGCCGACCCCGCCCGGATCGCCGCCGTGGTGCTCAACCTCGCGGACGGTCCGGGCGAGGTGCCGGACAACGTCTTCGCCGAGGCCGCCGAGGAACTCCGCGCGGCCGGCCTGCCGTTGGTCGGCTACACCGACACCGACTACGGCCGCAGGCCGCACGCGGCCGTGGTCGCCGACATCCTGACGTACCGCCAGCGGCACGGCATCACCGGCGTGTACCTCGACCAGGTCGCCACCCACCCGGGCGCGCTGTCGCACTACCGGCGACTGGCCACGGCCGCCCGGGCGGCCGGCTGCGGCACCGTGGTGTTCGGCCACGGCGAGCACCCGGACCCGGGCTACGCCGAGGTCGGCCTGGCCGACCTGCTGGTCACCTTCGAGGGCGACTGGGACACCTACCGCACCATGACACTGCCGCTGTGGACCGGCCGCCACGCGGCTTCCCGCTTCTGCCACCTGGTCTACGACGTCCCGGCCGACGCCGCCCTGGACGCCTCCGCGCTGATCGCCGCCCGGCGCGCGGGCGTCGGCTGCGCCGTACCCGGCGCCGGCGAGAACCCCTGGCGCACCCTGCCGTACGGTCTGACCGCCGCTGAACTGACCTGACCCGATCCGGAGTTCGACTACCGTGAACCGCCGTACCCGGCTCCTGCCGGCCGCCCTGGCCCTCGCCACCGCCACCGCCCTGCTGGTCAGCTCGTGCAGCAGCTCCGGTTCGGAGGACGACCAGGACTCTGCCGACGGCAGCCCGAGCAACTCTCCCGCGGCCACCGCGCCGAGCACCCCCGGCACCCCGTCCGCCACGGACACCCCAAGCACCCCCGGCGCCACCGGTGGGACCACGGCCCCGGGCACGCCCGGGGCCACCACCGCTCCCGCCACCCCGCCGGGGAGCAGCACCCCGCCCGGCACCACCGCCCCGGCCCCGGCCGGGGCCCGCTGGCAGCCCGCCCCGGGCCTGGCCTGGCAGTGGCAGCTCGGTGGCACCGTGGACCAGTCGGTGGACGTCCCGGTCTACGACATCGACGGCTTCGAGAACGACGCCTCGGTGGTGGCCGCGCTGCACGCCAAGGGCCGCAAGGTGATCTGCTACATCAACGCCGGGTCCTGGGAGGACTTCCGCCCCGACTCCAACACCTTCGCCAAGGCCCTGCAGGGCTCGGACACCGGCTGGAAGGGCGAGAAGTGGTTCGACATCCGCAAGCTCGACCAGCTGAAGCCGCTGATGGCGGCCCGTTTCGACATGTGCAGGAGCAAGGGCTTCGACGCCATCGAGCCGGACACCATCGAGGCCTACAACCAGAACAGCGGCTTCCCGCTGACCCCCGACGACCAGCTCGCGTACAACCGCATGCTGGCCCAGCTCGCGCACGAGCGCGGCCTGGCCATCGGCCTGAAGAACGACCTGGACCAGATCCCCGCGCTGCTGCCGGACTTCGACTTCGCGGTCAACGAGGAGTGTTCGCAGTTCGACGAGTGCGACCGCGTCTCGCCCTTCATCAAGGCGGGCAAGGCGGTGTTCCACGTCGAGTACAAGATCGACACGGACCAGTTCTGCGCCAAGACCAAGGCACTGGGCTTCAGTTCGATGCAGAAGAAGCTCGACCTCAACGCCTGGCGCAAGCCCTGCTAGGGCCTGAGCTTCCCGTCGCGGGGGGGGGGGGGGGGGGGGGGGGAGGGAGGGGGGGGGGGGGGGAGGGGGGGAGGGGGGGGGGGGGGGGGGGGGGGGGACGGGGACGGGTCGCGGTTCGTCGTCGCAAGCACCAACGGCACTGGATCGCGCACCGGGATGTTCACCCCGCAGAT
>NZ_JBHTTU010000032.1:0-54119 GCF_042794375.1 Kitasatospora sp. NPDC056531
GTCCGGGCCCGCATCCAGCTCGGCGGCCCGGTCGTGCTCGTCTGGGACAATCTCTCGGTGCACCTCGTGCCGCAGATGAAGGACTTCATCGCTGCAAACGAGGACTGGCTGACGGTCTTCCAACTGCCCTCGTACGCGCCGGACCTCAACCCGCAGGAAGGCATCTGGTCGCTGGTCAAGCGGACCATCGGCAACCTTGCCGTGGCCAATCTCGACCACCTGACCAAAACCGTCAAGCGGAGCCTGAAGAAAATCCAGTACCGCCCGGATCTGATCGACGGATGCCTCACCCAAGCCGGACTGATCATGGATGGCTGACCCCGGCCAGCCCCCGACACCACTCATTCAATTTCAGTATCCGCGCAGGCTGTTCCACTTCGCCACCGGCGTGCTGCGCTGGACCTGGCGGGTCGCCTACTACTCCTACGGGGCGCTCGCCACCGACCGCTATCCGCCGTTCAGCCTGGGCGCCGAGTCCGGTTACCCGGCCCGGCTGTACATCCGCTACCCGGGACGCCTGCCGCGCGGGGCGGCGCTGCTGAAGTGGTGGCTGCGCGCGACCCCGCAGTACCTCCTCATCGTGCTCTCACTGGGCAGCTTCCAGGTGCTGTGGTGGATCGGCGGCTTCCTCCCCGTCCTCGCCCTGGCCGCCCTCGTGGCCATGGTGTTCACCAGCCCCGGGGTGGTCCTGCTGTGCACCGGCCGCTATCCGAAGCGCCAGTTCGACACGCTCGTCGGGTTCGACCGCTGGCTGATCAGGGTCCTCGCCTACGCCTTCCTGCTGACGGACGAGTATCCGCCGCTCAGGATGGACCGGGGCGGCACAGAGCCGGATCCACCCGCGCCCGCCGGGGCCTGACATCGCCGCACCGTCACCCGGCAGGGGTGGCCGCGGCCGTGCACAGCGACGGGACCGGCGAGGCGGCGGGCGGGACGGCGACCGCGACGTCATAGGTCAAGGATGAACAACGCGATGGGACGACGACCGCCGCGCGCGGCACGGCGGGACGGCGGGACGGCGGGACGACGAAGCCGCCGACCACCCAGCGGTGGCCGGCGCCTCATCGGGCAGCGACGTCAGGCCGGCAGGTGGCGGCGGCCGGGCAGGTCGCGGAAGAGGAGGTGCTCGGCGGTCGCCAGGGCCTTGAGGACGGCCGCGAGCTGTTCCCCGGTGTGCTCGCCGGCCCGCGCGCTCTGCCACCGAGAGGGCGAGGTCGACGTGCTCGGCGACCTCGGGCCGGCCCCCGCATTCGAGGAGGGCGTTCTCATTGGCCTTGGAACGGAATTGCAGCTCTTGAAACACTCCAGGTCAGATGCCACACGTGAGGCACCCACCGACATGCCGTCCCTCAAATAGCCAGGTCAGCGCCCTCTTGCAGTACGCCAGCCTGCTCTCTCATTTCGTGAAACAGAGCACCCATGAGGGTCGGGCCTGTCAATGGCAGGCTGAGATGCCCGGGGCTTGATTCCGGGGTCTCTTTCTTCGGGGGTGTCCTCGCGGTTGTCCGGTGTGGCCTGGCGCGTGGGAGGAGTCCAGTTGGAGCGCCCGGAGCCTGTGAGGGATCGAGCGGGCGAGGACGAACGAGCTGGACGCCGACGAGCGGCGGCCGATTATGGTTCGGCGAGGATGCTCCGGAGTGCTTGTGGGGATGGCGTGTTGGTGTTCCCTGGGCGTTCGGTCGGGCGTGTGGTGTCACATGCACCCATCCGGCGTCCGGCCGTGGCTGGCGCCATGACCGTGGTGCGGGGAACCGGGCTGCTCAGTCAGGTCATCGAGCGCGGCGGTGCCGTCTCATGCAATGTTGCGAGCTCGCCCGGAGTGTGTGACTGCTCTTGTCGGCCGGCGGGTGGAAGGGCCGCGAGGGGCGGCCGGCCGCTGGTCGCGGAGTTCGCGCAGGACGTGGTAGGCGCGGGCGAGGAGCTTGCGGGCCACCGCGGTGGTCGCGATCTTCTTGCCCCGGCGGCGGGCCATCTCCTGGTAGCCGGGGGCGAAGGCCGGATGGCGTTTGGCGGTCTGGGCGGCCTCGCACATGATCCAGCGCAGCCATGGCGAGCCCTGCTTGGAGATGTGCCCATGGCGGACGGTTCGGTCGGAGTTGTGAACGGTGGGGGTGAGTCCGGCCCAGGAGGCGAGCTTGCGCGCGGAGGGGAAGCGGTCGATGTCGCCTGTCTCGGCCACGATCGCCAGCGTGGTGAGGGTGCCGACGCCGGGCAGTTCCATCAGTGCGGCGGCGCGGGGGTCGCCGCGAGCGAGTGCGGCAAGCTCCTTGTCGAGGACGTTGATGGGAGGCTGCAGGGCGTCCATGACCGCGAGGAGGTCGTCGACGACGTGGCGGGAGGCGTCCGGCAGGGACAGTTCGGCCAGCCAGGCGCGGCCCGGTCCGGTGAAGCACCCGCCAGCCGGACGGGTGTGGCCGAGATCGGCGAGGACGGCGTGGATCCGGTTCCTGAGCAGGGCGCGCAGGCGTACCAGCTGGAAGCGATGGCGGAGCAGGGCGCGCTGCTGGCGCACGTCCAGCGGGGCGATCCACGCCTCGGGCAGGAGATCGGCTCGTAGGAGTTGTCCGAGGGTGGCGGCGTCGACCTTGTCGTTCTTCAGCCTGGCGGAGGCGATTGCCTTGCACTGCAGCGGGTGGACGAGGTGGGGCTCGTAGCCGTAGTCCTCCAGGAGTTCGACCAGCCAGCCCCAGCCGTAGGCGGCCTCGAACGCGACCGGGGTGCCGATCGGCAGGTCCCCGATCACCCCGAGCACCGTCTCGACGCCGTTGGGGACGTTGCGGTTGACCTCGACCTCGCCGTCCTGGCCGATCAGCGCGATCTGGGACCGCTTGCGATGCACGTCGATTCCGACGTAGACAGACATTGCCGGGCCTCCTTCCCGAGATCGTGTGTACCCGGACGATAGGCATCGCCGGGCTGAGTACGGAAGGGGGCCCGGCCCTCATAGGGTCAGGTCATCGTGCCCAGCCGGGTTCCGTCAACGGGAATGGACTGCATGAGCGCACACTCCTTTGGCATCAAAGGCCGCATGACGTCAGTCGTCAAACGTCCTTACCTTTGATGGCGAGATGATGCCCTTCCTTGACGCCCCGACGCAAGCGATTCATGCTTACGTTTAACGGCTAGCAACTGACGACAAACCTAGACACGTGGCCCGACCAGGGCAAACGACCACACACGAATCCTCGAAAACGACACGGCACACGCGAAGCGGGCCTCTCCCCCGGCGCCCGCACCAAGGGGTCAACACCATGGCGATCATCCGGAACGAGGCACTGCACAAGCAGGTGGCGGCAGCGATGCGACAGGCGATCGCCACCGGCGAGTGGCCCCCCGGCACGCAGCTGCCCACGGAGACCGATCTCGCCCAGGCATACGGCGTCTCACGACCGACCGTCAGGCTGGCCGTCGCCGCTCTGCGCAGTGAAGGTCAGTTGGACGTGAAGCAGGGTCGCGGCACCTTCGTGCGCACTACCGTCCACGGCCCCACCAACGCCATGGAGCGCACCGTCACCCTCCGGGGCAGCCAGTACGAGACGCCCACCGATACGTGGTTCGGTCACGGCGAGGAGCCGACCGTCTACCGCACCCGCACGGACGCCATCACCGCGCCACTGCTGGACCTGGACGAAGGCGAGGCGATGTTCGCCTGTGACCGCCTGATCACCGACACGTCCGGCGACGGTCGCGCCCTGCACCGCCTGTTGCTCCCCATGGAGCGCATCGTGGACACCCCTCTGGCGAAGGAGCCGGGTGTGACGCCGGCCGAGGTCTACACGACACTGGCAGCTGCCGGGCACGATGTGGCCTGGCGCGAGCGAGTCAACGCCCGCGTCCCCCAGCCCGACGAACGGGAGGCCCTTCGCCTGTCCGAGGCCGCCGCCCTGTTGGTCGTCCACCGCGTCACATACGACCGGCCCTCAGGCCTGCCCCTGATCCTCGAAGAGACCAGGCTCGGCGCCGAGACCACCGCCGTGACCTACAACATCGAGGCCACCAAGCCCCGGCGCGCCAACCGAGCGGCCAAGTCGGCCCGCTGACTGGCCTGTTCAGCAATGAAGTCTCGCCATCCTCGAACATACTGGTCAGCCCAGCTGGCGTGACGGTCCTTGACCGTGCTCGTGCTTGTGGTGGGCGGGACTGCGGCCTCGATCGCCTGACGGGGCGGTCTCCCCAATTCCCCCGCTTGTGCCGCTTAGCATCCGGTTCATGGGGGAGTCCGACATTGCAGAGCGGATCGTCGCGCGGCGCGCGGAACTGGACGAACTTGGGGAGCAGCCGGCCAAGCAGCTCGGGAGGTGCGGGCCGAGCGTGACGAGCTCGCCGCCGCCGAGCCGTTCTGGCAGCGGCGGATGGCCGCACAGCTCGTAGCCGAAGCGGCGGCGGCCGAGTCGGTGACCGAGCAGGGCGCGGGTTAACTTCGTGGTCTTGAAACTACTCGGGCAAGCACCACCGCCACGGCCTGCACTTCCTCACCCTGACCGACGAGGACGACAACCTGATCCTGGATCTCCGCCGCCCGGCTTGAACGCACCCACGACGCACCGTCGCCCGCCACGACGACATCGCGAGCACCTGAAGACAGCTGCCCTGGCACGCTCGCCGATTCAGACCGGGCGCATCGCCAGAAGGACGTCGCTCCGGGATCTCCTCGACTCGATGGCATGGGCGAAGTGGGACCTGCTCCCGGGGCCGGCCATGCTGCTGCGACGCCAGGGCGAAACGACCAGACCTACAGGACAGCAGTGCCCCGAAAGCCCTTTGCGCAACTGACTCTATGCCAGATCACGTCTACTCAACTTGCTTTAAAATTAGGGTGGTTCACAAAACTCGGACAAATGCCGCAGAAATTTGGACTTCCACACAGGCCCTCGATCCACTAGGTTCAACGACGCGAAGGATGGCTCCGCACTGCACCACGGAGGCCTCTCTCGCTACCTCAACCAAACATCAGGGGGGATCTAGTGACGAAGTCACGCGCGCGCGCACGCATAGCCAAGGTGTCCGCGGTCGGAGTCCTTGCGGCTGCGGCAACTGTCGGCCTTGCGCCGCTGGCCTTCGCGGGCGCGAGTTCGACCACCAATGGCTGCTACTCGACCTGGGGCAACACCGGCTCGGACGCGCACTGTAACAACCCGAACGCGACCCAAGACGGGAACTACGGGAACTACGAGAGCTGCAGCGCCGAGTCGGACAATCAGACCTGGGTTTGGTTCGGAGCCGGATCGGTATCGAACGACTGGGGCCAGGAGGACTGCACCTGGTCCGCCAACTGGTCCGCCGTTCGTTTCACCAGCTGATCAGCAGGGATACTTAAGCCTGCACGCCGGGGACGACTTTCGCGGGTGCGCGACCTGCCCCGCATGAAAGGTAAACCGGAGTAGCTGTTCCGATCTGCTCCGGACAGAAGGGCACGTTGCAGGCAGACCGTAGCCCGCATCTCAACAACCCGCGATCACGTAAAGATTACGGCGGATATGGGTAAGCCGGTATTTCACCGAGAGGCCCATCTTCTACGTCAACCACGTGATCGACTGGATTCCGGCTTCCAGGGAGCGCCCACTCTGTGCAGTTGGGCCCCCTTCGACGCCTCAACCATAAGATCAGGGAGCATCTAGTGACGAAGTCGCGAGTGCGCGCAAGCATAACCAAGGTATCCGCTATCGGCATCCTTGCGGCAGCCGCAACAATAAGCCTTTCACCGGTGGCCTTCGCGGGTCAGAGTTCGACCACCAACGGCTGCTACTCGACCTGGGGCAACACCGGCTCGAACGCCCACTGCGTCGACCCGCACGTGACCGTAACCGGGAACTACGAGAACTACGAGAACTGCTCCGCCGAATCAGACAATTACTCCGGCTGGAATAGTTTCGACAGCGGCGCGTATGTCAACGGCTGGGGCCAGGTGGACTGCACTTGGTCGGCGAATTACTCTCAGGTCTGGTTCAGTTCCTGACCTTTAGGTTCGCCTAAGCTGTGTGCCGTGGATAGCTTTTCACGGCACACAGCTTGTTCTGCATGAAAGGCATATTGTGAGTGCGGTAGTGCACGTCTCTGGGCTCACTCAGGGATACGGCAAGAAGACGATCATCTCGGACCTGGATCTCGACATCGATACGGGTGTCTTGGGGCTCGTCGGCCCCAATGGTGCCGGAAAGACGACTCTGCTGCGGACCCTTGCGACCATCACCCCGCCGCGTGTTGGGACTATCGATATCCTCGGCCGGCGGGTGGAATCGGCGAAATCCGCGCGTTTGGCTCGTCGTCAGATCGGCTTCCTGCCCCAGGACTTCGGTTACCCTCCGTCTTTCACGGTGTACGATTTCGTCCGCTACTGCGCCTGGTTGCGCGAGGTCCCCTCGGGACCGGCTCACAATGAAACACTTCGGATCATTGACCGGGTCGGTCTCGGAGACCGGATGAAGTCTCAGATGAAGTCACTTTCGGGTGGCATGCTGCGCCGCGCCGGGATCGCCGCTGCGCTCGTCGGCTCGCCTCCGCTGGTGTTGCTCGACGAGCCGACCGTAGGCCTCGACCCGGCACAGCGCCTTGAGTTCCGGGAACTGCTCCGATCACTGGACAACACAGCGGTCGTGCTCAGCACCCACCTCGTGGAGGATGTCGCAGCGATCTGTAATGAGGTGGCGGTGATGACAGCGGGCGACTTTACGTTTCGTGGAAGCCCCGATCAGTTGAGCGCGCTGGCAGCACCTGATGCTGTCGGGGATTCGCCCCTTGAACGCGGCTACATGACGGCGCTGAGTCGGCGAGCGGCAGGCATGCGATGAAGCTGTACTGGATGGAACTGCGGCGTTCCCCGCTGCGATGGTGGTTTCCGCTGTTCGTCGCGCTCGATCTCGCCGCACTCTTCGGCCGATCCCGATGGTGGATCGGCGATTGGCCGCAGACCAGCGTGCAAACGCAGATTCCGGCGTTCTACTTCGCGCCGCTACTCGCCGCGGGAGCGGCATGGGCCGCGGGGCGCACCAGCCGCAACAATCTCGACGCTCAGCTTGGCGTCGCAGCACGCCCCGCATGGCGCATCGAGCTGACCCAGCTCTTCGCCACACTCACCTACGGCGTGGCTGCCTACGGCGTAGGCGTCGTCGCTGCAGCAGTCGTCAGCGCCCCGACAGCAGGCCCTGGTTTCCTGTGGCCCAGCTATGTTCTGCTCGGTGTGGCACTGGTGGTGGCATTCGCCAGTGCGGGACATCTCGTCGGCCACTGGTCGAGGTCGCAGTTCGTCGGACCGGTGATCTGCGGTCTCGGATCTTTCGTGGTCATCGGCTGGGCCGGTGCTCCAAAGGCGCTCGGTCTCTTCGTGCTATCCGGAGACCCGTTCAAGCAGGTCGCACTGCCAGCATTGATCGCCCGCTGCCTTCTCGCCGTGCTGCTGGTGGCCGCCGCGGGGTTCGTCAGGCGGTCCCTACTCCCGGCCCATCGCGCGTGGAACGGCACCGCAAGCCGCGTCGGCGCCGTCACGATATGCGTCTCGTTGTGCGTCGCTGTCGTCGGACTGCTTGCGACGGCGCCGGTACAGGTGGAACGCTCCGCACCACGCCAACCGTTGTGCACGACCGGCAGCCCTGCGGTGTGCCTGTGGCCGGATGATCGCAAGTACCTACCGCAGGCTCAGGGGATGACGGAGCGCCTCCGACAGCTGCCGAGCGGAATGTTCTCTGTTCCACCGGTGTTCTATGAGCGCGGCGTGCGCGGACCGCAGCACGCATTCGAGGATTTCTACATCCTTGAGGGCTCCATGTGGGACGCATCCGAGACAGTGGCGGGCTCGATCTTGCATGCCTCCCGGCCCCAAGGTTGTCCGCTCCCTCTCGGTGACAAAATTACCCCGCAATTCGTGTTGGCCACTGGAGAGCTGAATATGTGGCTGGCGATGCGGATCTACGGTGGCGGTCGGCCGGCTGACATGCACGGTGGGCCGCCCGGCGTAGATATGGACGCAATCGCTCGGGTGATTACGCAGCCCGAGGGCGAACAACTCGCCTGGGTGACGCAACGAACTGAGACGATCCACCATGCCTACTGCGGATGATGCCCCATCACCTATGCGATATGACACCGTCCTGCGCTACGCACGGGCACATCACGTACTCGGCCTGACTGTGGGACTTCTGATCCTCACTGGTTGCGACGCAGTGTTTGGATCGGTATCCCTGGCGTTCCCGGGTCAGCAAGGCGGACGTGCGAGTGGGATCCCGCTGTACCGGGAGCTGCCGATTGGGTTCGTGGCACTCGCTGCAGGCAGCCTGCACAGCCGGGCGCAGCAGATGGAAGACGCCGCCAGCAGTGCACTGCGGAAGTATGAGACACGGCACCTCCTTGCTGTCTCGGTCGTCACTGTGCTGCTTGTCGGCGGTACGCAACTGGCCGTGAAGGGTACGGATCTGGCGATCGTGGCCAGCCGTGCTGTGTTGGTCTGGCTTGGTCTCGCCCTGCTGTCTGGCCGGATTTTCGGGCGATGGCTGTCCTGGATTCTGCCGGTCGCCACGATCTTCCCGCTGACCTACCTCGGCCAGGATCACACGGGCCAGGATTACTGGTGGGACTGGACTGGGCAACAACCATCGAGCATTGCCTGCTGGGTGATTGCTGCCCTGAGCATGGCTGCTGGCCTCGCGGCGTTCTACCTGACTTCTTGGCATGTCCACGGATGGCGATCGCGCGCACGGAGATAGCACAGCCGTGAGACAGGCAGCATGAGCTCTGCTCCGGATCGGCTGCACCGGTCGGAGCTTCCCCGAGTGCGAGGGAAGCTTCGACCCGTGCAGAGGGTGGTCGCGGCGTCTGCACACTGAGCCTTAGCTGTCTTCGAACGTGCGCGTCGGGGGCGCTGGCGTGATGCTCGGTCGGAGTGCTCGTGCTGGTTGTGGGTGGGTGTCGGCGGTCTTGATCGTCTGACGGGTAGGTCGGAGTGGATGTGCGGGTTCCTCCGCGCCGCTACCCCCGGCGCCGCCTATGATCCGCTTCATGGTGGAGTCCGAGATCGCGAAACGGGTCGCCGCGCGGCGTGCGGAGTTGGTCGGACTCGAAGAACAGCTGGCCGGGTAGCTGGATCAGGTGCGGGCCGAGCGTGACGAGCTTGCCGTCGCCGAGCGGGTCTGGCGCCGGATAGCCGAGCAGCTCGCCACCGAACAGGTGATGGTCGAATCGCCAACCCCGCCGACCCGCACGTTCGAAGATGGCGGATCTTCAGTCATCCCCACATCCGAGTCAGGGCACGGGGCTGTCGCAACTTGCCTTTACTTACTCAAGCGGCGGCGCATCCGCGCCGCCGGCGGCCCCAGCCGCCCCGGCCGGGCATGCGGCCTTTCGGCCGTTCCGGGCCGGGCGGCTGGCCCGCCCACGAAGACGCGGCCACCATGAGCGAAGGCGTTCGCGCCTGTTCGCTGCCGCGCGGCGTCTGGGGTGTGTCGGTCGGGTCGCCCGGGGGAATCGCACCCCCGGGCTCCCACAGATCGGAGCGTGACAGTCTCCCGTCACTCCGCTCTTGTCATCCTGATCGCCAGGCTCGGGGCGTCCATGCCCAGTGGGCGAAGAGCCTTGGGTACTGGTGCGTCGCCCGCAGCCAGCATGCGTGGGCCTTCTTGAACGTCCGCAGCCGCTTGTACTTTTGGCGGATCCACCGCATTAGGTAGGCGTTGATGCGGCGGAGAAGGGGATGCAGTGCGGAGCGGTAGAACGCGCCGTAGTACTGCATCCAGCCGCGCACCATCGGGTTGATCCGACGGGCGAGGTCGAAGAAGGTGAGGCGGATCTGCTGGTGGAGCCGCCATGAGCGGACCTCCGCGCTGATCTTCTTCAGGGCGTCCTTGCTGATCGCCGGCAAGAAGGCGGTGAAGTTCTTCCCCTTCCTGCTGCTGCTGTGCACCCGGGTCGAGACAGCTCCACACGACGGACAACCCGCCTCGTCGCCGGTCGTGGCGGCGTGGACGGTGACGCGGTCGGCGCGGATGGTCAGGGTGTTGACCGCGATGTCAGCGGCCTGGTGGAGCCAGAGGTCTTGGAGGAGATCGTCAGCCACGGCCGTTCATGATCGCGGTTCCGGTGACGCTCTGTGGCTCTGGCACGGAAAGTGATCCAGAACCTGAAAACTTGACCGCTGATCGGCGGATCAAAGGGGACCCACTTCCAGCAGCTCGCCCATCTGGGCACACTGGATTTCATAGCGGCCAAGGAGAACGTGGTCTTCGTCGGCCCGCCGGGCACCGGCAAGACCCACATCGCCACCGGCCTCGCGATCCGGGCCTGCCAGGCCGGGCACCGGGTCGCGTTCGCCACCGCCGCCCAGTGGGTCGACCGCCTCGCCGCCGCCCACCAGGCCGGCCGACTCCAGGACGAACTGATCAGACTCGGCCGCTACCCGCTGATCGTGATCGACGAGGTCGGCTACATCCCCTTCGAATCGGAGGCCGCGAACCTGTTCGTCCAACTCGTCTCGAACAGATACGAAAGAGCCAGCGTGATCGTCACCTCGAACAAGCCCTTTGGAAAACGCACATGTTCCGGCGAACTTGTGCCAGGCAGCGCCGAAACATCACGGGTTCCGGGAGGACTGGGTCGGACTCATAGCGGCGCCCTCATTGAGGAGTCGCCACGCTGGTGGTCGAGGACCAGGTAGGTGACGGCCACGGACGCGTGCCCGGCGAATCACCCTGCGATGAGTTGAAGGCCAGGAGGGCGAGCGCGGCGAGGAGGAGCAGTCCCAGCCCGGCGATCTTCCATCTGTCTATACGCGGACGGGGACGGTCGGGCACGGGTGAGGCGGGTTGCGGAGCGGCACTGCCCAGCGGGGCCTCCGCGGCGATGATGTCGGCTGGTGATCCAAGCTTCTCGAGAACGTTGCGGACCACGCTCTCGTACTGAGCGTTGGCGTCGCTCAAGGCGTCACCGATGTGCTGGCGGATCTCCTCCAGTAGCTCCGTTCGGCGATCCGCTGGAAGTGCTGTGGCAGCTGCCTCGAGGCGAGCCAGGTAGTCGTCGACGATACCGTTCTGCGGGGTAATCATCCGTTGTTCTCCTCGTGCGTCAGAAGGCGGTCGACAGCATCCCGAAACAGCGTCCATTCGGCGGTGAACTCCTTCAGCGCGCGATGTCCGGCCGGGGTCAAGGTGTAATACCGTCGCGGCGGTCCTGAGGTTGATTCCCGCCATGAGGGAGTGACCAGTTCCTCACGTCGCAGCCGGGAGAGCAGCGGGTAGATCGTTCCTTCACTGGTCACCATCGCCTGCGCGGCACCCAGGTCACGCACCAGCTCGAACCCGTACCTCTCACCGTCCCGCAGCAAAGCGAGGACACAGAATTCGAGGACACCCCGCCGCAGTTGGCTGACTCCCGATCGGCCTCCGTCAGTTACCATGCGCTGCAAGGTACCATGCCTAACCACTCACCAGGAAGGCCAGGTGAACTCGCTCCTCGCACCGCCCGGAAGTCTCCCCGCATCTACGGTGTGAGCTACTGCTGCGGCTGTGTGATGGTGAGGGTGAGTCGGCTCGATGTCATGCCGGACGGCTTCGAGCCGCTGCCAGCGGTGCGTTCCGCAACGGGGGATGGCAGTTCGAGAGCTGCTGAACTCGGTGAGAACGTCCGGGAGCGGACCGGAGGCATGGCCGGCCGAGGGAGGCTTTACGCACCTTGCCGGGCCGGGGCCCGCGTCGGGCAAGGACGGGGGCCACTCGGCCACATTGCGGTCAGGCCCAAAAGCCCTGACCGAGTCGCAGCAGCTTACGGCCCCCCCGACCATGCCCGACCCCAACCCCACAAGGACACCGCCCAAAGCCTCCCCCAACCGGCCACGCGCGCACCTCCCCCGCCGACCGGGATCCGGTCAGGCCAGCTCGCGGCGCACGTACGCGGCCAGACAGAGCAGTTCCTTCAGGCTCAGCCAGCCCTCCGCGACACCCTCCAGCCGAACCACCGGGCCGCCGAGGGCATGGGTATCGGCGACCGCCCGCAGCTGCGTGCGCTTCACACCGCACGCCGCAAGCAGCGCGTTCAGCTCGTCCGCTTCCCGGCGCGCCACCCGCCACCCGGCCGCGTAGTCCACGCCCGGCAGCCACACCCACGAGTCCGGGTCGAGGCTCGCCGCCAACTCCGCACCGAAGTCGTCGTCCCCGTCCAACTGCGCTTCAACTCCCCTGCTCAAGAACCGAACCGGCCATCCGTGCACAGACATGCCGAGGAGCCCGATACCATCGGCACCGGGTTCCAACCCACCGGACCACCCCTTCCCCGCCAAGGTCATGGGGTGGTCCGGCACGTCTTCAGTTGTCCCTGATCAGGTCAGGTGCGCTCCTGCGTCGACTCCTCACAGCCGAAGATCCGCCGGAACAGCTCCGCCTCGCTCAGGCCGATCAGCGGGTCATCAACTCCGGTCTCCTCGCGCCAGATGCGCCGCATCAGCTGCGATCGCTGGTCGTCGGCGAAACCGGGTTCGTCGCACCACGCCATCACGTCGCGGTGTGCGGCTCGGCGCCCCAGCGAGACAGCCCGCACCGGCCAGGAGAACTGGCCGTCCAGCAGCCACCAGGTCCAGGCCCGGTCCCACCAGATCCCCAGGTGTCGGATCACTGGGGTGCCCCGGGGCCAGCGGGGTACAGGCGGACCACGGTCGGGGTCAGGTCTAGGAAAGCCAGGGCCCGCACCTCCCCGTGCGTCGCGAGTCGGTGGCCGATCGACTGCACCTCCGACGGCCCGAACAGTTCGGCGAAGTACCCCTGCTGGTCCGGGCCGAGCGGAAGAGCATCGAGCGTTTTCAGGAGCGCGGCCATCGCATCCGGGAGCTTGCTGAACCGCGCGGGCACCGCCACATCTCGGACTTCCACGATCACCGGAAACGGGTACGGCACGTTCAACGAGGCCGTGCGCATGATGCCGGTCATGACTTCTCCTTCCTCCACGCCCGGCGCCAGAGCACCGACCCACTCTGCTTTCGTTCCACGACTTCCAGTTCCACCCGCACCCGCACCGAGGGCCGACCGAACCGGGCTACCTCGCCGACGAACGCCGCCGAGCCCGCGAACGGCGTGTCCGCATCCAACGTCCACTTCAGGTAGGCGCGGATCGGCGCGATCACCTGCGCCAGCGTCTCCGGCCGATCGACGGGGATCGCGCACTCCACTGCCTCCAGCAGCGATTCCGGCGACTCCACATGCCTCAGAGCGCTCTCAGCTGTGGACAGCAACTCGCTGTGGTCCATCTCCGCCAAGGGCCTCCCGGCACGAACCCGCTGCACGGCCCAGTACGCCTCATCGACCCGCCACCGCCCCAGGCTGATGGCAATGTGCGGAAACCGATCGGCCGGACGCGGACGAGCGCCGAAGCTCGCAGCCACGGGAACAGTCCTCACGCCGACACCTCCCCCGCACGGCGCGGGTGCCGGCTGTGGACACCGACCGTCCGACCGTTGACGACGATGTATCGGGTCGCCGCCTTCAGTAGCCCCGCCCCGCAGTAGAAGCATCGAGTCGCCGCCGACCCAGACACCCGCTTGTTCACGCCGCACCACCTCCCGGGCCCACCAGCGCCCAAACGATCTTCCCGATGCCCTCCGGGCGAGGCATGAAGCCCCACTCCACGGACAAGGCCTCCACCAGGCACAACCCCCGCCCCGACTCGGCATCCACACCCATGGACCGCCGGATCGCGGGCTTCTCGCTACTCGCGTCGCGCACCTCCAAGCGGAGGTGATCGAGCACCATCTCGAAGCGGACACCGATTCGCCGCCCCTGCGGCACCCGGGCGTGCGCCACGGCGTTGGTCACCAGCTCGTCGAGCACGACCTGAGCCTCATCCACGAGGGCATCCCCGCCGGGCACGCCTGCAAAGAAGTCACGAAGGTGAAGCCGGGCCACTCCGGCGGACTTTCGGTGGCGGGTGAGCGTCGCCTCGAACGCGACTATCGCGCCGTCCGATTCAGGCGACTCAGCAACGCCCCGGGGTTCTTCCAAGCTGATCAAGTGCACCACCCTCCCGGTGCCCAAAGGGAGGGCCGAACTGGACGTTCCGGCCCTTGACACCAGGTTGCCGAGAGGGAATGTGGACTTCGCACCCAAGCTGATTACCCACTGTGGGTAAACTCACAGGTAATCAACTTCCTTGCAGTGGCTGCCGATCAACAGCGGGGGCAGTGGTGACCGAGGCACGCGTTCCGGACCGGCTCCCGCCGAGCCTGCTGTCCAACCCGGAGATGATCACCGCCTGCCGAAGACGAGACTTCGCCACCGTGTTCCGCCTGCTCAAGCTGGCCGGGATCTACCCCTCGCTCATCGCTCGGGCCTGCGACATGACACCAAGCCGGGTCGGCGAGGTCATGGCGGGAAAGCCCAAGATCGAGAAGATCGATCTCATCGAGCGAATCGCAGACGGGCTGCACATCCCAGGGCGCATGCTCGGGTTGGCCTCCCGGGAATGGGAGCAGGAAGCAGCAGCCCCACAGCTCCGGCACCGGGCACCCGAGCCGTCCGCCGGTAGGCAGAGCCTCAGCGCGCCGATCGACCCCGAGTTCTTCGTCAGCCATCTGCGCGGCGTCATGCCCGGTCACTACAAGGCTGCCAACCTGCTCGGTTCTCGCCACGCGCTCGACGCGGTGACACGGCACGTCCAGTTGCTCGACCGCCTCCAGCAGAACGCCGGCGGCCGCGCACGAGACGAGCTCCTCACCATCGGCGCCCGCACAGCGGAGTTCTTGGGCTGGTTGAACCAGGATCTCGGGGACTTCGGCCAGGCCCTGTACTGGTCGGACCGCGCCATGGAGTGGGCGCAGGAGGCCGGGGATGACGTCATGGCGGCCTACGTGCTCTTTCGGAAGAGCAACCAGGCCACCGCTCAGCGCAGCGCACAAAAGGCCGTCAGCCTTGCCCGCGCTGCTCAGCGGTCGGCCAGCGCCACCCTGCGCATCCGTGCTCTGGCCGCCCAGCAGGAGGCCCAGGGCCACGCGCTCATGGGCAACCCTCGCTTCGCGCAAGCCAAGTTCGACGAGGCCCACGAACTCGCCGCCGAACCGGACGACTCGCACGCAGACGATGCGCTTGATCTCGCGTACTGCACACCGACCTACATCGAGATGCAGCGCGCGAACTGTCTGATCGAACTCGGCGATCCGCGAACGGCCGTCGACATGTTCGAGGCCGAGCTTCAAATCCTGCCGCCGATCTACCGCAACGACCAGGGCGTGTACCTCTCACGGCTGGCGCGCGCCTACGCGGTGTCCGGTGAACCGGAGCAGGCGGCCGCCGCGGCTGACCGGGCGCTGTCGATCGCCATCGACACCGAGTCCGCCCGGGCCATGTCCGAACTGTCCGCAGCAGGCAACGCCCTCCAGCGGTGGAGGGCTGTACCCGAAGTAGCCGTGTTCACCAGCCGCTTGAAGCTGATGAGCGGCACGACTCCCTCTCGACCTTCGACAAGCTCATGAGAGAGGGTGGGGCAATGGATGCACTGATCACGGCCGCCACCTCCGCAGACGAACGCCGACGCGGCGCCAAGATCGCCGTACTGCCAGTCGGCAGCTTCGAGCAGCACGGCGATCATCTGCCGCTCACGACTGACACCATCGTCGCAAGCCTGATCGCCCAGCGGATCGCCACCGACTACGACCTGTTCCTCCTGCCGCCCATCACGGTGTCCTGCTCGCACGAGCACGCCCACATGCCGGGCACCGTCAGCATCAGCGCTGCCACGCTCTACGCCGTCGTCAACGACATCTGGAAGTCGCTCCAGGCATCCGGCGTTTCAGGCCTGCTCATCGTGAACGGCCACGGCGGTAACTACGTCCTCTCGAACGTCGTGCAGGAGGCCAACACCTCTGGCCCAGGAGTCGCCCTCTTCCCCGTACGCGAGGACTGGCACCGGGCCCGCGAGGCAGCAGGCTTGGAGAGCAGCAGTGCCGAGGACATGCACGGCGGCGAACTTGAGGTTTCGCTCCTCCTCCACGGCGCTCCGGAGCTCATCCGCGAGGGCATCGACCAGGACGACCACTCAGCCCCCGAGCGCCCGCACCTGCTCACGCTCGGCATGGCCGGCTACACGAGGACCGGCATCATCGGACAGCCTTCCCTCGGAACGGCGGAGAAGGGCCAAGCCCTCCTCGACAGTCTGTCCAAGTCTGCCGCCGCGCACCTCTCAATCATCGCGGGCAGCTGAGAAACACTTCGGGCCCTGCCCCGTCAGAGGAAGGGCCCGAAGCACGAAAGGGAGCAGCAGCGGGAGTGACTTAGGCGTTCTTGGGACCGGCCGACTGGACGACGTCGAAGGACCAGAGGGTGGAGCCGGAGGCGGCGGGGCGCTTGGGAGCCTCGCCCTCACCACCGTCCTGGTGGGCCGACTTCATGGGGCCCTCCATCCAGGCCTGGAAGGACTCCTCGTCGCGCCAGCGCGTGTAGACGAGGTAGTTGTCGGTACCCTCGACCGGGCGGAGCAGTTCGAACCACTCGAAACCGTCGGAGCTTTCGACGGCGTGCGCACGATGGGCGAAGCGCTGCTCCAGCACCTCACGCTGCTCGGCGGGAACAGTCTTGACTACGCTCATGGCTCCATCCTGCCCCACCGAACAGCACGAGCAACGGAGCGGTACCTCAAACGGAGCAGTGCCTCAGAGGTACATCAGCAAACCTGTTGCGGACACAACGTGACCGACCACGTCGACCGTGGCGTCGCGGACGCTCGTGACCTGCGATCGATCCGGCCGGTCGGCCGTACGAGCAGGTGCGTCACGGCCGCGGTACGCCGAGGCTGGAACGGTGAACGTGATCGTCGTCCTGGAGAACCCCGGCTCGCCCGACCTGGTGGTCGTACACGCGGCCACGTCCGATCCGGACCTGCCGAGCAGCCCCGGCCCCGTCACCGCCTGTGGCCTCGACACCGCCGAGATGGTCAGGAATTCGTGGCAGCCGACCGAACCCGGCCAACACTGGTGGCCACCCGAACTGCGCAGCCGGACCTGCCCACGCTGCGACCAGGCCATCCGAACCGCCTAGGCGGTGGACAGGGCCTCCAGAAGTGCGGCCCGCTGCCCGCCGAGCTTGCCGTCAGCACGGGGCCCAGGCCGGGCAGCCGCCGCATCCCACCGACCGGCCTGCCGGGTCAGTCCAGGATCTGGATCAGCTCCTGACACTGCGTGCTGTGCATGACGCGGGCCCGTGCACCGTTCACCAGAGGCAGGTACGGCGGCACGTGCCCGCACTCGACGTCGGCGATGATCGGGACGCCCAGCGGACCGAGAGCGTCGAGCACGGCCTGCTGCTGGGTGAGCGAGCTGGTGTCCCGGGCGGAGGTGCGGCCGACCAGGACGGCGTTCGCAGCGTCGAAGAAGCCGGCCAGCCGCATGCCGTGCAGGTTGCGCCAGATGGTGAATGCGTCGTCGCCCGCTGCCTCGACGTAGACCAGCAGACCCTCGGGGGCCTCGGCGCGGGCGAAGGCCGAGACGTCGCCGTACGGGGTGCCCGCGACATTGCACAGCGTCTCGATGCAGCCGCCGATGAGGCGGCCCTCGACCTCGACGTCACCGTCGTCGTCCAGCCTGGTCCAGCCGCCTATCCCGTCCAGCGGGTACTCGTCCACTTCCGGGGACGTCCGGTAGTCAGCCCAGCCGCTTGCCCGGTACCGGCCCGGCGAGGTCTGGGCGACCCGGCTGCCAGTCGGCAGAGTGACCAGGTCGAGCCAGGAGAGCAGGCCCTCGGGCACCCGGTACGGGGTGTCCATCAGGTTGTTGCCGTGCACGGTGGCCCGGCCCGTCAGCAGGGTCAGCGGGGTGAGGACGGTCGACATGTCGGAGAAGCCCACCAGCCACGTCGGCTCGGCCGCGCGCAGCCCGGCCCAGTCGAGCAGCGGCAGCAGGTCGATGGCGGTCTCTCCGCCCCACGGCGGCACCACGGCCTTGATCGCCGGGTCGGTCAGCATCGCGGTCAGCTCGGCCGCGCGCTCCGCCGCGGGGGCACTGAGGTGTCCGGAGCCGTCCATGCACGCGCCGACCACTACCTCGTAGCCACGCGCCTCCACCGCACGAATCGCCACTTTGAGCCGCTCCTGCATGTCCGGGGCGACGCCGCTGGAGGGCGAGGTGACAGCGACGCGGTCACCGGGGCGCAGGGGGCTCGGGTATCGGATCGACATGGACGGGAGCTGACATGCCGGCAGGTGCGTATGCTGCCAGATTTTCGCAGGCCGGCGGGTGCCGCCTCGACGGGGCTCTGAGCGGCGGCAGGATCGGGCCGCTTTTCTCCCCGAGGCGAAATGGTGGCCTCCCGGGCGGCATCGCCGGGCGCGGTCTGCTGGGCGGGGTGGGCTGCGAGTATCCGCTCTGCGAGTTCGCGGTGGCGGATGGTCAGGGCGTGGGCAGCGTGGAGGACGTCGTCCAGGCCCCGGCACATACAGAGCTCTCATCCAAACTGCGGAAAATCCCACTACTTCTCATGCCATCCGTCCAGCGGTGAGCCCGCCTTCCCGCCGATCGAGCCCCGGCACGTCCAGCACGGGCGCAGCGCGGCGTTCGCCGCACCGGCGGCCACCAGCTGCTCCTCCGCCTCCCGCTCCAGCCGCTCCATCCGCTCCTGGTGGCAGGACCAGCAGCGGCCACCGGGACGGCGGGTCCGCTTGTGGTTGCCGTGGAGGCCGTACTCCCAGGTGCTCTCCTCCTCGGGGACGTCGCCGCAGTCGATGCAGGCCAGGGAGTCCATCAGCTCCTGGTGGGCCTTGTGCTGCTCGTCCTCCCGGGCGGCCTGGCGCCGGTCGTAGGCGGCGCGGTTGTTCGGGTTCTCCAGCGCCTCGGTCAGGGAGTGCTGTCCGGGGCGGCCGAACCGCCACCACGCCGGCCCGAGCGGGCCGTGCTCAGCGAGGAGCTCCAGCGTGGTCGCGACGATGGGCACAGCGTCGTCGCAGACCCGCCAGCCGTCCTCGCCCGGGTGGGAGGGGACGGTCCACCATGAGCCCCGCCAGCAGTCGGCGGACAGGTCCGCGACGGCCTGCTACCGGTTGGCCAAGCCGGTGGGTCCGGCGTCGGTGACCACCAGGGCCACCGACGGGTACCCGGCGCGGGAGTGGCCGGGGTAGACGCGGTGGCCGGCGGTCGAGCCGGCGACCAGGGCACACGGCGACCTCCCCCGCCGAGTGCAGCGCGGAGAAGCTGCCGCCGACCTCAACACGGGAGGCTGTCACCCGGCGCTGTCACGCCCCGGCCACACACGGGGATCCAGCCCATCCCCGCACATCACAACACGCGACGGCGCCGCTCGCGACAGCAGGACGCGACAGACGGCGCGACAACCCTGCGGCCCCACCAACCGCCACCAGGAGACAGCGACCGGCCCGCGCCTGCCCGCCACCGGCACAGGCCGCCCGACGCCGGGCGCAGCAGGGCCGGGCCATCCGGACGGAGCACAGCAAGGCCCTGGCCCGGGCGTCAGCGGCTGCGGCGGTAGTAGTCGACCGACACCTTGACCGGCCCGCCTCCCCGGGCGGCTGAGAGCAGCCGGACGATGGCCAGGTCGCGCCCGTCGTCCCCGCGGACGCAGAAGGCCCGGCCGGTGATGGTGGGGAAGTCGAGTCGGGTGGCGGGCCCGTTGGCCAGGCCTTCGAGGCAGTCGGCGGTTCCCAGCCGGTCGTTCGGGCCGACGTAGGCGTCGTTGGCGTCGGCGAGGACGAACTCGTCCGAGGTCCGGGTGAGGAACCAGGACGCCGTGTCCACCGGGACGACCTTTCCCTCCTTGAGGTCGAACTCGTGGCTGTTGTCGGGCGAGACGAGGGTGGTGCCGGTGTACACGGCGGAGTAGTCGGCAGCGGCGGCCGGCGGGGAGGCGGACGGGGCTTCCGGTTCGGCGGCGGTCGACGTCGTGCCGTCGGCGGCTGGCAGGCCCCGGTCCGGTTCGTGGAGAAGGAGGAAGGTGCCGGCCGCACCGAGGAGGAGCGCGACGGCGGCGATCAGAGCCGTCCGGCGACGGGAACCACGGCGGAAGGCGCCGCTGACCGCGCGGTCCTCGTCGGCCGGGACCGGGGCGGCTTCGGGGACCGGCGGGCCGGGGTCCAGCATGGTCGCGGCGGGTTCCGTCACCGTGCTGCCCTGCGGTGGGGGCCAGGGGATGCGGACCGTCTGCGCCTCGGAGGGGGTCTGCGGGAGGTTGCTGCGCTGTGCGATCTCGGCGCGCACCCGCGGGGGCAGCCAGCCGCCGGTGAAGCGGAGCTCCCCGAGGAGCGCCGGGTGGGCGTGGACGGCCTCGATCACCTGGGCGGCGGTCGGGCGGTCCTCGGGCCGCTTCGCGAGGCACCGGGCGATGAGGGCGCGCAGGGAGTCGGGCACCAGGGTCAGGTCGGCCTCCTCGTGGATCACGCGGTACAGGGCGCCGGGGCCCGAACCGTCCCCGAAGGCGGGCGCGCCGCCAGCGGCGTAGGCGGCCAGGGCGCCGAGGGCGAACAGGTCGGTGGCGGGCGTGGCCGGCCGGCCCCGGGCCTGCTCCGGTGCCATGAACCCGGGGGAGCCGATCCGCAGACCGGTGTCGGTGAGGGCGACGTCGTCGGCGGCGCGGGCGATGCCGAAGTCGATCACCCGCGGGCCGTCGGCGGCGAGCAGGACGTTGGCGGGCTTGAGGTCGCGATGGACGACGCCGGCGGCGTGGATCGCCTGGAGGGCCTCGGCGACGCCGGCGATCAGGAGCAGGACGGTCTGTTCGGCGAGCGGTCCGTCGCGCCGGACCACCTGGTGGAGCGAGGGCCCGGGGACATAGGCGACGGCGAGCCAGGGCACGGTGTCGTCCACGCCGGCGTCGACGACCTGGGCGGTGTAGAGCCCGTGGATCAGGCGCGCGCTGGCGACCTCCCGCGCGAACCGCTGCCGGAATTCGGGGTCCTCCACGAGCTCCGGCCGGACCACCTTGAGGGCCACCGGCCGACCGCCGCGGGTGTACGAGAGGTAGACCCGTCCCATGCCGCCGGCCCCCAGCCGCGCGAACAGCCGGTAGCCGCCCACCTCGCAAGGGTCGTCGGCGGTCAGCGGCTGGAAGACCGCGGGCGGCTGCGGGTCGGCTCGGTGTACGGACATCTGGGCTCTCTCGGAGGGCTGCGGAGGACACATGACGGACCGCTCCGGGGACGGCCCACCGGGGAGGAGCGTCCTGCCGGGCCCTCCACGCGCGGCGGCCGGGGCGGAAGCGGCGCGCGACCCCCGGGGGGACGGGCTCGCGCGCCACGGCAGGTGAGTCTTCCGCAGCGATCATGAGGTTTTGATGAGGCGGCCAGGACCCGGGGGCCTCGGTCGGTCGCGGCGGCCGCTTCGGCCGCTCCGGAATGGACCGGCGCTCAGCAACTCGCCCCGGGCTGCACCGGTTTGAGCTCGCCGAGGTAGGCGTCCACGGCATCGGTGACGCACGTGTCGCTGCGCCCGTAGGCGGTGTGGCCCAGGCCCCGGTAGGTGAGCAGCATCCCGCCGGGCAGTTGCGAGGCGAGGCTCTTCGCGTCCTCGTGCGGGGTCGCCGCGTCGCCGGTGGTGCTCACCACCAGGACCGGCGGCAGGCCGTCGGCCTTGACCCGGTGGGGCTTCAGCGGGCCCGACGGCCAGTTCCGGCAGTCCGGTTGGGACAGGACACTGGAGGAGCCGAAGACGTCCGACTCCCGGTGGGCGCGGTCCAGCACCTCCGCGTCGATGCAGGAGGAGGCCACCGTCCTGACCGACGTACGCGGCAGCGACGGGCATCCGCTACGCCTCGTCGCCGAGCTCTTCACCAGGCCCGGCGGCCGAGGCCCCGGCGGTGCGATCGTGGTGGCCGGCGACCTGGCCGCGGACCAGGCCGCGCACCGAGATCTGACCGCCCTGCTCGTCGCCGGCTGCACCGTCCTGCTGTCCCTGTCGGCCGTCGCGGGCCACCTGCTCTCCGGCCGCGCCATCCGACCCGCGCTGACCGCACTCCAACAGCAGGAGGCCTTCCTCACCGACGCCGCCCACGACCTGCGCACCCCCCGCCGCGTCCCTGCGCGTGCTCGCCGAGACCGCGCTGCGCGACGACGCCGCACGCACCGCCGCACTGGAGCGCACCCTCAAAACCCCCGGCTACCGGGTGCCCGCAGGCCCCAGAGCGGAGGCGGCCCTCACGGAAACCTCATGCTGCCCCCGGAAGGCTGGCGGAAACGCCGACCCTCCGGAGCCACTCGTGATGTTCACCGCCCGCAAGCGCGCCGCACTCGCCCTGACCCTGGCCGTCCTCGGCGGCGCCGCCCTCACGGGGTGCGGCCCCGACGGGCCTCCGGGCAGGTCGGCACCGGCCAGGGGGATACCGGTCGGGGGGATGTACGTCCGCCCCGGGCACGCCCGGCACCTGCTGCACACGGTCGCCCGGCTGGACCGCCTGCGGTGACCGGCAGGGCGAGCCCTTCCTCGGCACGGGGCCGATGGGGACAGGCTCGTCGGCGCAGCTGGTTCGTCCCCGTCCCTTGAGCGATGGCGTCGTAGCCGGCGCCGAGCACCGCGAGCAGCCACGGCCCCAGCAGCCCGATCAGCACCTCGCACCGCATCAAGCGTGTACCACGGGCGGGCCCGTCCCGGGCCGCCCAGCCAGGGATTCTCAATCGATCTGCCAAACGTCTCAACCAACTCGCAAAACCACGAGCGCACTTCGACTACCTGCACCAAAGCACCGCCGCTCAGCGACCATGCCGTGATCGACCCAGAATCGGCGCCTCAGCCGATCTGCAAACCCACAGCTCACAGCTGCCGCAAAGCTGCATGTTTTTTGAGACTGCGCACCTTCGTGCAGCGCGACCGCCAGCACCCGCCCTTCGGCATCGGGCGTCAGCCTGACCCGGCGGGTCGGCCAGGTCCACCGGTCCAGTCGACCCTCGGGCATCCGCCGGACGTGAGAGGCCGTCGGGCTGGGCCCGGCCTCTGATAGGGAGGCCAGGCCAGCAGCAGCGTGTCCTTCAGCGGACCGCCGGTCTCGACGTGAAGATGCGTGGTCAGCCACAACGGGCGCTTCTGGCTGCCGAAGACCTTCCCGCCGCGGGCGGCGGGGTCGCCGGGGGCCGTCGGCTTGATCCCGGAGGTGTCGACCGCCAGGCGCATCAGCAGTTCCCGGGCCGCCTCGGCGGGCTCCCACCGCAGGTGCTTCAGAGGCACCGGCGCGGACACGGCGGCCCGCACGGCGGCCCGGACCGGGGCCTCATCGGTCGATCGCGCACGGCGGGTTCCGGCCTCAGGACAGCTTCGCTCCAGGGGCGAAGGCGGGCAGCTTGTCGAGACTGCTGCGCACGGCCTCGGCGCCGTACTCGAACATCTTCCGCTCGTAGTCGTCGACCGAACCGAGCAGGCCCTGGCGGCCTTCATCGGCCTCGATCAGGCAGCGGCGCAGCAGGTCGGCGTCGCGCAGCGCGGTGTTCGCGCCGTTGCCGCCGGTCGGGGAGGTGGCGTGGATCGCGTCGCCGAGCAGCGTGACCGGGCCGGATGCCCAGCGCTCACCGGGCTTGACCACCCGGATGGACAGCAGCGTGCTGTTGTCCGGGTCGGCCTGCTCGATCAGCGCGCGCAGCTGCGGGTGCCAGCCTTCCATCCTGGACAGCACGGCGTCCTGCGCGGTCAGGTCTCGCAGCGAGCCGTTCGGCGGCAGGATCATGGCCCAGCGCACGTAGTCAACGATGTCGGGCAGCGTGACGTCGGGGGCCAGTTGCTCGGCGGCCTGCTTCGGCGGGGTGCGGAAGCGCATCGCGCCGAGCAGCAGGCTGACGCCGTCGCCCGTGATCTTCGAGCCGTAGGCCTTGGACAGACCGGCGAACTCGTCGGTCAGCGGGGTGCGGCCGATGACGAACCGGACGCCGGTGTCGGTCGGGGTGGTCTGCGGCGACAGCACCCCGCGGACCGCGGAGGTGACGCCGTCCGCGCCGACGAGCAGGTCTGCGGTGGCCGGGTCGCGGCGGGCGAACCGGGCTCGGACCTTGCCGTCGGCCAGCACGTCGTAGCCGGTCAGCGCGGCATCGGTGTGCACGGTGAGGCCGGTCAGCAACAGGTGTCGCAGCACCTGCCGGTCGACCACGATGCCGGTCCGGCCCGCGCCGAGCCGGCCGATCTCGTTCAGCTGCGGGTCCAGGATCAGCTGCTCGGCGGAGGCGTCCATGACGATCTCGTCCAGCAGCGCGTGCCAGCGAGTCGGCAGGCAGTCGCGCACCGCGCGGAAACCGATCGGGTTCAGCACGAGCCGGTAGCCCTGGAACCGGGCGGCGATCCCCGGGTCACGCTCGAACACGTCGGCCTCGATCCCGGCACCACGCAGACCCTGCGCGAGTGCCAGACCTCCCAGGCCGGCTCCGACGACGGAAACTCGCATCGCACACCTCCGGAACATCGATACGAACTTAGTTCGTTCTATCGATCTAAGTTCTACTTAACGAACTTAGATCGCGTCAAGCTATAGTGGTCGGCATGCCCGCCGATCCCCGCCAGCGCCGCGCAGCTCGCCACGCCCAACCCGCAGCGGCGGTCGCCTCGCCGACGCCGCGCAAGAAGCCGATCACCGTCGAACGGATCACCGACGCAGCCCTGCAGGTCGTCGCCACCGAGGGGTACGACGCGCTGACCATCCGCCGGGTCGCCGCCGTACTCGGCACCGGTCCGTCGTCGCTGTACGCACACATCGTCAACAAGGACGACATCGACGACCTGCTGATCGGCAGGCTCTGCTCCGAGGTCGTTCTCCCCGAACCGGATCCGGCCGTCTGGCGCGAGCAGCTGGTCGGGGTGTACACACAGATCCGCGACCTGTACCTGGAATACCCCGGGGTCTCGCGCGCCGCGCTGGCCATGGTGCCGACCAACCTGGAAACCCTGCGGGTCGGCGAAGGAATCCTGGCGATCCTGCTCGCGGGCGGCATCGAACCGATGACGGCCGGATGGGCCCGCGACGCGCTGTCCCTCTACGTCAGCGCCTACGCACTGGAGCAGTCACTGGTCCGGCAACGCCGCCGGCACCAGGATCAGGAATGGGTGCTCAGCCACGAGGAGCTGTTGGACCGCTTCACCGCACTGCCTGCTGAGAAGTTCCCGCAGACCCGACGCCATGCCGCCGAGCTGATCTCCGGCACCGGACACGACCGCTTCGAGTTCGCCCTCGGCCTGCTCCTGAACAATCTGCGGCCCGCGTCCGACTGACCTGCGGCGTGCACGGACCCACGCCGGTCGGGCACTCAGGACGATGACCAGCGACCGACTGTGCCCTGGTGGCGGTGTCAGTGCCCCGTGTCATCGTGCAACCCGTGATCAACAATCTTGAGGGCCTCGACCGCGTCGACTGGTCGTCGATGGGCCACGCCTACGGCCCGGCCGACGAAGTCCCGCTGTGGCTGGAGCAGATGGCCTCGCCCGACCCCGACGTCCGGGAGAGGGCCTTCAGCAGCTTCTACAACTCGGCCCACCACCAGGGCGGCGTCTACTCGTGCACGGCAGCGAGCCTGCCGTTCCTGTTCGCGCTCGCCGACGATCCGCAGGCGCCCGACCGCGCGGCTGTCATCCGCCTCGTGCTCAGCATCGGCGGCGCGGCGCTGGACTGCGACCCCGACGGCGTCTACTACAGTCCGTCCGGCCACGAGTCGAGGCCCCATGCGGATGTCGTGCCTCAGATGCGTGAGCGCGTCGAGGACTTCGTCCGGCACGCGGCGGACCCGGACCCGCAGGTGCGGCAGGCCGCCGTCCCAGCCCTGGGGCTGTTCCTCGACGACGCCGACCGGGCGTTCGCGCTGCTGCGCGAGCGGCTGGCGGCCGAGAGCGGCACCGTGGAGCGGCTGCTGGTCATCAAGGCGGCCGCGACACTGGCCCGGCGACTGCCGGCCGCGCTCGGCCCGGTGACGACCTGGCTTGCCGCCCTGGACGCCGACATCCGGCTCGCCGCCCTCGTCCACCGGGCCGCCTGCACACCGGAGTCGATCGACGCCGGCCTCGTCCCGACGGCGACCGGCCTGCTCCAGCAGCTCACCCCCGAACCGGCACCGGAACCCGAGCCCGAGGACGAGGCCGGACCGGCGGACTGCGGGCAGTGCGCCTGCGCGGACACCTCCGCCAAGCCGGCACCGGACCAGAACGTCCCTCCGCAGATCGCCGCCGTCTTCGCCGACCTCGACCGCCACGGCCGCGTCCATGCCCCCACCACCGACCTGCTGACCACGCTCCACCGGGTACTGGACGCGCGGCTGCCCGAGCGCACCGCCCTGCTCACCGCCCAACTCCGCAGCCCCGATGCGGCCACCCGCTACGACGCCATCGCCATGACCTGGGACCTGATCCGCTCCTGGCGCGGCAACCACACCGGCCTCGTCCTCCAGCTCGCCGGCTGCCTGCTCCCGGGCGACCCGTACACCGCCGCCGAAGCCGCCGAAACCCTCGGCAAGCTCCCCGCCGCCCTCGCCGAACCCGCACGCGAAGCCCTTGCCGCCCTCGTCGAAGCGCACCGCACCACCCACGGCCCCAACGTCTGGGCCGCACGGCACCCGCTGCTGCGCCGGGCCCACCAGCAGGCGGTCACGACGCTGGCCGGCCTCGGCGACGAGCGGGCCCTGCCAGGCCTGCTGACGGCGCTCGACACCGGCACCGACGACTGGCGTGCCCTGCAGGTCGCCGGCCACCTCCCGCAGGCCGCCGGGGAACTGCTGCCGAGGTTGACCCGGCGTCTGGCCGACGCAGACTTCTCCTGGCCCTGGGGATCCGCCACGGCGCTGATGGCCGCCCTCAACCGGCTCGGCGACCCGGCGGCCGTCCCCGCACTCACCACGGCCCTCACCACCGCCGTCGAGCAGGAGCAGTGGCGCACCGCCGCCGTGGCCCTCCACGCGCTCAGCTCCATCGGCAGCGGCGCCGCATCCGCGCTGGAGACGGTCCGGGCGCTCGCCGACGCCGACGACCCGAACGTGCGCTTCGCAGCGGCCAAGGCCCTGTGGCACATCGAGAGCGACCCTGCCGATGCCGTGCCGCGGCTGACCGCCCTGCTCGACACCGACAAGGACCGCGACGCCGCCGACGTCCTCGGCCGGATCGGAGCGCCGGCGGCCGAGGCACTGCCCCGCCTGCGGCAGATGCTCGAAGCCGGCCACGTCCGGACCCGCACGCACGCCGCCGCCGCGATCTACGACATCGGCGGCCGGGCCGAGGCCGAGGTCGTCCTGCCCGTGCTGCTGGAAGGGTGGGAGGAGAACGTCTCGACCGCCGGCCATGTCCTGGACTGCCTGCAGCGGATGGGCCCCGCCGCCGCGCACGCCCTTCCCCGGATCCACGCCGAACTCGCCCTCGCCCGCCGAAGCGGCGGTTTCTTCGAAGGCATCGAGGACGACGAGGCACTGCAGCGCGCCGGCCGGGCCGTCGTCAACCAGCTGGCCTGAACGGATGAGGTGCCCGCCTGGCCCTTTCACTCCTATTCCACGTGGCCGGCCGGGCGGAATCGGACTACCGAGACCGCCTTCCGCTGGAGGGTGTCACGGACTGAGCACTCGGCCCGTCCACTCGCACCGGAGGCGGTCTTGTGGCCGGCGTCGGTGTGCCGGTCGGCGGTGCGCTCGTCGTCCCGGGCCGGTGCAGGGCCTGTCTGGATGTTCTCCAGGGCCGCGGCGGACCCGGCTGCGGCGTGTTGGGGCTGGGCGAGGTGGTGGATGCGTTCGACGGCCTCGAGGAGAAGGCCGTCGGGCGGGGTGTGGCCGTGGTGAGTGGCCGGGGCGGGGATGCCTTGGCAGGGGGTTCGAAGATGTCCGACAGGGCGAGGCGAGCCGGGGGCCGGGATGGGCCGGGCCCGCCGCCGCATCAGGATGTCGGCCGTCACCGTGGAGTGAAGGATGCCCTGGCGCACCCGTCGAGGACGAAGCCGTTGTCCAACCGGACCTGGACCCGTGGCTGTCCGTTACCGGAAAACCGATATCCCAAGCGGCTCATGAGCGCACGTCAGGGGCCGTGACTGGGGCTGGTGGTGCTGGTGGTGTACTGACGTCATGGACCTTCCTTCATCTCCGGAGCCCGCCGACTCCAATGGTGCCGTGCGCTTCTCGATGTCCGCGCGGCAGCGCCGGGGCATCCTGGTGCCGGCGGCGATGTTCGCCGTACTGGCAGTGCTGGCGCCGCTGATCCCGTCGGACATGAACGGCAACCGGCAGATCATCCAGATCTGTTCATGGTGCATCGCCCCCCTCCTGGCTCTCTGCTATTTCGTCTTCGGCGGTGACTACACAGAGCTGAGCCCCGGCGGCATACGAATCCGCCGGGTGGGAATCTTCCGGAAGTCCTGGACCTGGGAGCAGATCGATCACCTCTATGTGGAGACATCCCACATACAGGGCTCGGTCATCAGCAAGGTGGTGATCAGCGACACCTCCGGCCGGCTGAGCCGCCTCACCGCGCCTTGCTCGAACAGCACGTCGATGGCGAGCACGACCTTCGACGAGGACGCTGCCCAGGTCATCTCCTACTGGCAGCGACACACCGGACAACCCGTGACACCTCCCGTCGAGATCCATCGACGCTCGACCGTGTTCGGCCGCTGGAAGAGGATCAACTGAGCAACGGCGGCGGCGAAGAGGTCCTTGCGAACAACCGGATCGAGCACGTCCTGCGGACTCGTACAGCGAGAGCAGAGCACGATGCGCTCGAAGACCATCCGGCCGGCGAGCGGTGCGGAGACAACGGGGGCTACCCGCACCTGCACGGCCGGAGCCCACGTCACCCTCGCCGTTGGTTACGGAGGCCGACAGGAGGTCGTCGACGCCCTGCGCGAGCTGATGTACACGCGGGCCGAAGCCGGTGAGTCACTGACCGATGTCGCCGACACCCTGACCGTCGACGACATAGCGCCGCATCTCTACACCGCCGGCCGGCCCGACCCTGACCTGGTCATCCGCACCAGCGGCGAACAGTGTCTGCCCGGGCCTCGGCCTCGCCCTCGGCGGGCTTGGCCGCGGTGGTGTGCGCGGTGCCCTGGGACCGCTTGCCGCGCAGCTCGGTGATCCGGCCCACCCCCGGGCGTCATGCGCCAGAGCGCGCACGACCCGCCGGATCGTCCGAGACGAGCCGACCCCGCCTGGTCGCGGTCGCCGACCATGGCGTTCAGGACGCCGGGCGCAGGTCGTCCTGATCCTTAGGACACCGGCCCCTCTGTCAGGTACGTGAGGCAAAGCAGGAGATGAGGCGGCCAGGCTACAAATCCCCCACGACAGCCCGTCTCGGGGTGCCCCTTCCGGCGGTGGGAGTCCGCCCGGTTCTGCGCCCCGGCCGTCTCGAGCGCCGCGAGGCCCCTCCGCGCCCATAAGGCTTTCCACTCGGCAGGCGACGTTCTGTAGCCTGTCCCAGCTTTCGTCAGATCGTCACATAATCCGAACTGGAGGGTCGGTGTTTCACCGCCGTCTTGTCGCGTCGGCCGCGGTTCTCGCGGCCGGTATAGCGCTCGTTCCAGGTCTGGCCCATGCGGCCGGGCCGGCGAACGGTTCCACCTCCGCCCACCCCGTGACCACGGCTCAGCTGCCGGGCATCGGGGGCGCGGGCTTCGATGCCTTCTCCAGCCCCGCGAGCAAGTCGGTCCGGGGGCAGAAGCCGGCGCTCTCCGGAGCGCGGCCGACGTTCTCGAGCGCGCGGCCGGCGCTCTCCGGCACACGGACGTCCGCAGCGACGCCGGCCACCGGAAAGACCATCTACGCCTACGTGTTCAACGGAAAGTGTGCCGCCGACACGGGCACCGGCGCGCAGAACGCTCCCTTCTGCCTGCTCCAGGACGCGGTGAACGCCGCGCAGCCGGGCGACACCATCGACCTCCAGGGTTCCCTCGGGAGTTCGGACTGGGAGTCGGTGACCGTCAAGACCTCGGGGATCTCGATCGTCGGCATCGGCGACCAGGCGTGGGTCAACGGCGGGGCCGGACCCGCTCTGATCTTCGACCACGTCTCCAACGTGACGGTCAGCAACCTGATGCTGTATTCGAACGACCTGACGCCTGCCGTCGAGGTGGTCGGCTCCTCGGGGGTCACGCTGGACTCCAGCTACCTGAGCGCGTACACCAAGAACACCACGAGCACCGTCACCATCGACGGCGCATCCAGCGGGGTGGCGATCACCCGGTCGTACCTCGACACGGGTTCCCAGGGCGGCAACACCACCGCGGTCTCGGTCGCGTCGGGAGCAGGCACCGTCACGCTCGCCGGCGACGTCCTCGCCGGTGGCGGCATCGTCGCGACCGGGGTGAAGGGCCTGAACGTCGCGGGTGACACCGTCCAGCGCGGCTGCAAGGCCGCGATCGACATCGAGGGCGGGTCCTCAGCCGTCAATCTGGAGAACAACGTCCTGGAGGACGCCAACCCGACCACCGACCAGGTGCTGGGCGGCTACCAGTCCCAGTGCACGTCGAACAGCCAGGGCTGGGCGCCGGACGTGACCGTGTCGGCCGACTCGACCACGGTGACGGCCGACTACAACGACTTCTACGTCCACGGTACCGACGCCACCGCGCCCTACAGCTGGGCGGGCACCACGTACCCGACCCTGGACGGCTTCAAGGCGGCGACCTCGCAGGGCGCGCACGACCTGACCGAGACCAAGGCGCCCACCTCGGTGCTCTTCCGCCCGAACACCTCGGTCGACGTGGACGCCCGGCCGCAGCCCGGCTCGGCCGCGATCGGCTCGGCCAACCCGGCCGCCCCCGGCGAGCTCGGCTCGGACTTCTACGGGACCACGCCCTACACCGACCGGGGCGCCATCGAGTACGCCCCCGACCTGACGGTGGCGGTGACCGGTAAGCACACCAGCGCGTTCGGTGTCTCGCTGAGCGCCGACGTGACCTCCGCCAGCGGTGCGCTGAGCGTGCACGTCGACTGGGGGGACGGTTCCTCCAGCGACGCGAACGCCGCGGCGACCAACCCCGCTGCGCTGTCCCACTCGTACGCGAAGCTCGGCTCGTACCCGATCGTCGTCACCGCGACCGACCGGGCGGGCTACTCGGTGTCGAACTCCCTCACCGCGGTGACGGCCGGTTCGGAGTACGTGGCGTTCGGTCCGACGCGTCTGCTGGACAGCAGGGACGGCAGTGGGACGCCGAAGCTCGGGGGGTACTCGACGACCCGGGTGCAGGTGGCGGGTGCGAACGGCATTCCGGCGGGTGCGACGGCCGCGGTGCTGAACGTCACGGTGACGGACACCACCGGTGCCGGGCACGTGACGGTGTACGCGGACGGCTCGTCCTCGGTGCCGACCACGTCGAACGTCAACTACGTGGCGGGGCAGACGGTTCCGAACATGGTGGTGGCTCCGGTCGGGGCCGGTGGGTACGTGGATCTGGGGAACTACGGTGCTCCGCTGGACCTGGTGGTGGACATCACCGGGTACTTCGTGCGGTCGTCGGCCGCCGGGTACACGCCGCTGTCGCCCTCGCGTCTGGTGGACACCCGCTACGGCACGGGTGCGCCGCAGTCGCCGGTCGGCTCCGGGCAGTCGCTGCCGGTGCAGATCGCCGGTGCGGCGGGCGGTCAGCTGCCCGCCTCGGGCATCACGGCGGTGGCGCTGAACGTGACCGTGACCAACCCGGGTTCCGCCGGTCACCTGACGGTGTACCCGGGTGGCCAGCAGGCGCCGAACGCGTCGAACCTGAACTTCACGGACGGGCAGACGGTCGCCAACTCGGTGGTGGTTCCGGTCGGTCCGGACGGTACGGTCCGGGTGCTGAACGCGGCCTGGGGTTCGTCGGACGTGATCGTGGACGTGGTGGGCTACTACAGCCCCACCGGCAAGAGCGCCTATCTGCCGGTCGAGCCGACGCGCCTGCTGGACACCCGTGACACCACCAAGTGGCAGTACGGCCCGGTCAACCCCTGGAACTACGTCTACATGCCGGTGTCGTCGGGCCAGCCCGACATCACCGCGTTCGCGCTGAACGCGACGATGACCGACACCACGTCGGACGGTCACCTGAGCGTCGCCCCCGACCCGAACACACTGGCCGCCTACCAGGGGAACTACGCCTCGAAGCTGTCGCCGCCGTCGGTGTCCTCGCTGAACTGGACGGCCGGCGGGACGGTTCCCAACCTGGTCCAGGCGCCGACGGGTGCCAATGGCATCATCGATTTCTGGAACGCGGCCGGCGGTACCAGCGACTTGATCGTCGACATGTTCGGCTTCTACCAGAACGACTGAGTAGGGGCGGGGACTGGCGCGGTGGCTGCCGCTCCGTTTCCAGTCCCCGCCTTCCAGTCCCCGCCGCTTCAAACCGGGCATGCAGTTCTCCCGCACCCGGCTCTCCGACATCGTTCACCGGCTGGCATGCGCCGTCGCCCGGTGCACGTTCCCGGTCAGGCGGTAGACCCCGGGCCGGCTGATCCACTCGTAGGTGTAGCAGGTGGCCCAGTTCCGGCCCGCCAGGCCGTGTTCTCGGCTGGCGAGAACCTCCGACGGCGCCGGGTCGAACGCGTCCTTGGGCCGGGAGCCCTTCACCGGGCCCGCGACGTCACCGCCCCTTCTGGTGGGGCCCGGCGTGGAGACAGCCCGGGCCGGCAGCCGTCCGAGATCCTGCGGGGTACCGGGTCGCGGCCGGTGAACACCCGTGGCGCTGCGGCCTCGCGGCGCTCTGCCCTGCCATCGTTGATCCGTGAAGGGAGGTGGTCCGGATGGCTCGTACGGAAGGACCCGCTACGGCCGTGTCGGTGCCGTTGTGTCTGATCGGTACCGACACGGGGGTGCTCTCGCCCGAACGCTCCACGGCCTGGCGCCGGATCAGGGAGGCGGCTGTCGGCGGTGAGCTCGCCGAGGCCGGACGGCTCGCTGCCGAGCTGCATCAGGCGGTGCTGGACACCGAGGGTGCCGACCACTTCGGCGCTCCGGCCGTTCAGGAGGTCCGGGCCTATCTGGCCCACCGCGCCGGGGACCACCGGGGTGCCGCCGACCTCTACGAGCGGACGGCTGCGGCGTGGGCCTTCACCGGCGCCGGCGCTGTTCGGCCGGCGATCATCAACGCCCGCGCGTGCTGGGTGCTCGCCGGGCACGCCGCCGCCGGCCGACCCACCGCGCGATCACGGGCCGTCGCCCTGCTGACCGGCCGGGCCGCGCGTCGGTGCGCGGTGGTGGCGGTCGCAGGGGTGCTGTCCTGCGGCGCGGTGGAGCCGACGGCCGAGGACCGGCCCCGGCCCGCGCCCGCCGCCGAGCGGGTGGAGCTCGCCGCTGCCCCGGTGCTCCAGCTCCTGGTCGAGACACCGAGCGCCGCGCCCGTCCGTCCTTCCGCCGCCCGGGCCCCGGAGCCCTCCCCGGCCCAGCCGTCCGGCCGGCCGCCGGAGCAGGACCGGGAGCCCGATGGCGCGGCCGCCGACGAGCCCCTTGTGCACCCGCCCGGACGGCCGACAGTCCCAGCCGTCCCGTCCCGGCCGGGGCCTGCACGGACCCCGGCCGGCGTGTCCCCTCGGCCGCCGGTCCGGCCCGCGCGGCCTGCGCGGCCCGCCGAGCAGCCGCCGCCCGCCGGCCCGCAGCCGGCGGTGCCGGTCGACGTCTGCGCGGAGAGCGGCAAGGTCGGCCTGCCGCCGAGCCTGGTCGAGATCTGCCGCAAGGCGTACGGGCGCTGAACCAGCAGAACACCTGTGGCCGGGTGTGGAGCCTGTGCGTGCCGAAAACCTGTGTCGCCCTATGCGACCTGTGAGTAGGGCGTCAGTGGTGCTACCAGAGCACGTCCTACTTTCAGTAGGGAGAGTCCGTGCAACCCGGGCCTGGCGCTCCACTGTCGGCGAGGTCCGGTACCCACCTGGGTGCCGGACCTCGCCCGCGTTTGCGGGCCTGACTGGTGTCAGCCTGGGGCTTCAACGTGCCCCGGAGGCTCGGATCGCCCGCAGCAGCTCCGCGTCAGGGCCTCGCAGCGAGATGCCCTTGAGGATGTTCGAGTCGAGGATGATCAATTCGGACGCCCGCCCCTGTGCTTCGAGCGTGCAACGACGGCATTTCAGATCACAGGTGCGCCGAACCTGCCGATTTAGACGGCCGGTTGGCAGCCCGGAGCGAGACCTGGCGGCCTGCGCGCGCGTAGGCCGCCAGGGCCGGAGACGGTGGCCACCGAGTGCGGGTCGACCTCGGCGCTTTCCATGGGCACTGGCGTCGACCACGACCACCGTCCCCGGAAGCGGCAGCACGGCGGCCGGGGCGGGCCGGTCGCGGCCTGCTCTACGCGGCGCGGCCGGCCCGTCCACACTGCCGGGATGAAGATGCGGCCGGCCCGGTTGGTGGCGTCGGTGCGGGAGGCGGCCGGGCCGGGCAGCTCTACCAGGACTACCAGGACGGCATGGGGGACCAGATCGGCGCGCTCGGCCTGGTCCTCAACGCTTTGGTGCTCCTCAACACCCGGTACACGAACGCCGCCGTCACCCAGCTCCGCGCCGACGGCTTCGACGTCCGCGACCATTCGCGGCCGCCGTCACACTGTGAGCCGGAACACAGTTGAGGTTGACCTTGGGTCAGGCCGGAAGCTCGTCGCAACGGCCCGACGCCGATGCGGGCGCAGCGGATCCGAAGGAGCACACATGTCCATCTCCCTTCCCGGTCAGGGGCAGGATCGCCCGGAGCTGCAGAAGGCGATCGAGGAGATCGTCGAGTCCGGTGTTCTCGGGGTGCAGCTGCAGGTGAACGACGCGCAGGGCGAGTGGGTCGGCAGTGCCGGGGCACGCGAGCTCGGCCGGAGCGCCGAGCCGCTGACCGACGGACACTTCCGCATCGGCAGCAGCACCAAGAACTTCATCGCGACCGCGGTGCTCACGCTGGTGGCCGAGGGCATGCTCGGCCTGGACGCCCCGGTCGACGACTACCTGCCCGGGTTCGGGCTGGACCGGCGGATCACGGTGCGGATGCTGCTGCAGCACACCAGCGGGATCTTCAGCCACACCGGCGAGCTCTACGAGGACGGGACGGTCGCGCCCGGGGTCCCCTGGCGGGGCAAGGAGTGGGTGGACAGGCGATTCCACACCTACCTGCCCGAAGAGCTGGTGCGGCTGTCGCTGTCCAAGCCGGCGCGGTTCGCACCGGGGGCGGGCTGGAGCTACTCCAACACCAACTACGTGCTGGCCCGGCTGGTGATCGAGAGCGTCACCGGCCGGTCGTTCGCCGAGGAGCTGCAGCGGCTGATCCTGCGGCCGCTGGGGATGACCGGAACCGTGGCGCCGGGCACCTCGCCGGAGGTCCCCGCGCCCCACAACCACGGCTACTACCGCTACGAGGACACCGGGCAGGAGAAGACGGTCGACGTCACCCGCCACAACCCTTCCTGGGTCTCGGCCGGCGGCGACATGATCTCGACCACCAAGGACTTGCACACGTACTTCTCCGCACTGATGGGCGGCAGGCTCCTGCCGGCCGGACTGCTGGCCGAGATGCGTACACCGGAGGCCACGATCGGCTACGGCCTGGGGGTGTTCGCCCAGGACCTGGGCCCCGGCGGCGGCACCGTCTTCCACCACAACGGCGCCACCATCGGCTCGGCGGCGCTGATGTACAGCACGCCCGACGGCCGCACGACCATGACCGCCGGGCTGAACTACGTGGACGACGCCGACATGTCCATAGCACCGGCCTTCCAGGCAGCCCAACAGCGGCTCGTCAGCGAGGTGTTCGGCGGCGGGCAGGCCGACCCGGCGCGGCCGACGGGCTGAACGCCCGGGACCCGTGCGCTTCGAGGGCCGGCCCCATCCGGTCGTGCGTCGGACAGAACGCGAACCCGGGCCGTGCCTTCCTCTCCAGCAGGCCGGAGAACCGCGCCGGCGCGTCTCGGTGCGGCACTACCACCGGCACGGGCTGGTCGACGAGCCGCAGCGCGACGCCTCCGGCTACCGGCGGTACGGGTCGGAGGAGTTGCTGCGACCGGTGCAGGTCCGGACGCCAGCCAGTTCGCCGACGCCCGCGCCGACCCCGCGCTGCTGGGGAGTCCCACCAGCCGGCGAGCCTGGACCAAGGCCTCCGCCCAGTACCGGCTGATCAACAACCACCGCGAGGACCAGGCACCGGTCTCATCCCGCCTGACCGCGCTCACCGAGGCCAGACTCCGCTCCGCAGGCGTACTCATCCCACGCCGATGACGGAGGCACCCTGCTGAACGAGGTCCCCGGATTCCTGGCGATCTGGATCATCGGCCGGGGCGGCGGCACGCAACGCCGCCTCGACCCGGCGGTTGCTGGTCATGGTCGACGTGACGGCGGTCATGGCGAGGAGGAGGCCGGCGGCGGTGTAGAGCGGGGTGCGTACGTCGTAGGCGGTCGCCAGCCAGCCGCCGAGGAAAGCGCCGAACGGGGCGGCGCACATGCCGAGCATGCGGGAGGTGGAGGCGACCCGGCCCATCAGGTGGGCGGGGACGATCGCCTGTCGGAGGGAGGGGCCGAGCACCATCGTGGCGCCCATGCCCGCACCGCAGACGGCGAGCGCGAGGCCGGCGACGTACGGGTTCGGGGCGGCGGCAAGGCCCAGGATGGCAAGCCCCTCGGCGGCGGCCGTGCAGGTCAGTGCTGTGCCGGTGCCGAGTCGTCGGCGGAGGGAGGAGGCGATGCCCGCGCCGAGCAGACCGCCGGTGGCCTCCGCCGTGAGGAGCAGGCCGAAGCCGAAGGTGCCGATGCCGAGCCGGTCGCGCGCGAAGAGGGCGAGTACGGTCTCCACGGCGAGGAAGGCGATGTTCCCGACCGCCGGACGCAGCGCGAGCCCGAGCAGCAAGCGATCCCGGAATACGTACGAGGCACCGGCCCGCGCCTGCCGCAGCAGCGACTCACGGGCCTGCGGTACGGGCCGGGGTGCGGCGGGCAGCGACCGTACGAGCAGCGCGGAGAGCACGAACGACACCGCGTCGGCGAGCAGCGGAACCGACCGCCCGAGCGCGAGCAGGGCACTGCCCGCAGGCGGCCCGGCGAAGCCGGACGCGGCGGTCTGGGCGCCGCGCAGGCGGGAGTTGGCGCGCTCCAGGAGCGCGGGGTCGCGGCCGAGCAGATCCGGCAGATAGGCCGTGGCGGCCGTGTCGAAGAAGAGTCCGCCGAGGCCGAGCAGGAAGGCGACGGCCGCGAGCAGTGGAATGCTCAGCACGTCGAGCGCGGCCGCTGTCGCCGGTATCGCGAGCAGCACCGCACGCGCCGCGTCCGTGACCCACATCGTGCGCCGACGGTCCCAGCGGTCCACCAGCGCACCGCCGAGCACCCCGAAGAGCAGCCACGGCAGCGTTCCGGCGGCCGTGACGACGGCGAGCGCCATCGGATCCCGCGTCAACGTCAACGCGACCAGCGGCAACGCAGCATGAGTCACCCCGTCACCGAGCGAGGACACCGTCTGCGCGGTCCACAGCCGTCCGAACCCGGTCGGCAACTTCCGAACGTCTGAGGTCACTTGGCGTCCCCTTCGGCCTGCGCGCGCGATGCCGGGTGGAACAGTGCGAAGACGAGCGACGCGTCCGGCAGCGACGGATCGGACAGCTCCCGGTACTCGTCCGCCAGCGCCTGCAGCCGCGCCCCCAGCTCCGAGAACTGCTCCTCGGTGAGCCGCAGATGCGCCATCCGTACGTGCCGCTCACCATCCACCGGCGCGGCCTCCAGGTCCGCCACCGCATGCCGCATCAGCACATCCGGCCCGCCCTCGCCCGGATCCGGCAGCACGATCGCCCGCGCGGCCATCGCGTAGTACCGCTCGGTGACTCCCCGGACCTTCCGCGTTCGCACCACCTTCACCAGGCCGGCCCGTTCGAGCAGCCGTACGTGGTAGCTGGAACTCCCCTTCGCGAGGCCCACTCGCTCGGCGATCTGCGTGATCGTCGCGGGCTCGAAGCGGAGCACGGCCATGATCCGGTGACGCGTGAGGTTGGAGACGGCGCGTAGCTGCTCGTCAGTGGTGACGTGGAACGTCTCGGGAAGATCATCGGTAGGCATGCACCCAATGGTCAATACTTCTTGACCATTTGGCAAGAGGGTTTTGTTCGGGCTTCCGGAATCGGCCGTCCAACGCGTGAGGCCTTCGCTCCCGCACCCTCCTTCTCGACCTCGCCCAACCCGCACCAGGGCGACTTCGCTCGGGCCGTCGCGGAAGCTCATCCGCATCGCCCAGGCTCCCGAGTCGTCAAGAAACCTCGGCGGGCTCAAAGGGTCGCTGCATCACCGCATGGATGACCACGTTCGGGTGGAGATGCACGTGCATGACCTCGGATTCTCGGCGGCCCAGCAGGATGAGATCTGGCGGCGGTGGCGGGAGGGCGAGTCCTTCAGACTGACGGGCAGGGCTCCCGGCGTTCCGATGCAGCACGTCCGGCGCTTTCCGGCCCAGACCGGTGGCATCCGTCAGACGCCTCAGTGCCGGGCCCGAAGACATCTGACGGCTGCCGATACCGTGGTCGGCTCCCCCATCCCGGTGGGCACCAATCCGGCTGGCGCGGCGAGCAGCCCGGACGGCTCCCAGATCTGGGTGGTCAACTTCGGCTCGAACTCGGTGAGCGTGATCAACACGGCCACCAACACCGTGACGGACACCCTCGCTGTGGGCGCCTCCCCCTCCCGGGTGGCCGTCACTCCCAACGGGCTGTCCAGTTATGCGACCGACAACGGCGCGAACGCCGTCACCGTGATCGAGAAGCTCCGTGCCATCAGCCCTCATGCCGGCCCCATCGAAGGCGGCACCGCGGTCACCATCACCGGGGTCAACCTGACGGGCGCCGCCGCAGTGAACTTCGGTCCCCGTCAGGCGTCCGTCAGCGCTGACACGGCCAACCAGCTCACTGTCATCAGCCCACCTGGTTCCGGTACGGTCCCGGTCACGGTCGTGGCGCCCGGGGGTACCAGCAACCAGGCGCTGTTCCAGTACGTCCCCCCTCCGACGGTGACGGGCATCGACCCGATATCCGGGCCCATCGCCGGCGGCACCAGCGTGACCATCTCCGGCATCGGCCTGCGGACCGCCCACTCGGTCACCTTCGGGGCAACCCCGGTGCGTCCCACCGTGGTCTCTGACACCCAGCTGACCGTCACCGCCCCGCCCGGCACCACCGCAGGGTCCGTCCCCGTCAGCGTCACCTCCGCCGGCGGGACGGCCCGCAACCTCACCTACACCTATCTGGACGCCCCCACCGTGACGGCCCTCAGCCCCGGCTCCGGACCGGTCGCCGGCGGTACACCGATCACCCTCACCGGTACCGGCCTCACCACAGCCAACCAGGTGGCCCTGGGCGGTGTGCCGATGGCGTTCAACGTCATCTCGGACACCACCCTCACTCTCCAGTCCCCGCCTGGGACGGCAGGTGCCGCGAACCTGACCGTCATCACCTCCGCCGGCGCCGCCACCGTCACCTACACCTGCCTGCCCGCGCCCACCAGTTAGGCGACGGCACCGCTTCGCCCCTGTCTCGAAGGAGCAGTCACGCGACTCAACCACCTGGCCGTCCGCTGCGGCTTTACCTGGACGGCCGGGACGTGCCCGGCCCGTGGGAGCAGCCGGAGGAGGCGTTCACCGCCTGCCTGACGGCCGTCGAGGGCGGTGCCCGGGAGCACCTGGTCACCGTGTAGCCCCGCCGTACGCCGAAGGGCGGCACCGGCCTTGATGGTCTGATGTCGCCCTTCGGCGTACGCGTGGTCCTCGCCGCTGCCCTGCCTACTCGGCGTCAGGCTCTGCGGTGCCCGCTGCGACCGGTTCGAGGGCGGTCCCGCCGCAGCCGGGCCCCGGCACCCGGGGTGCGGGTGGGTACGCTGCACGCCCTTGTGGACACCGCGGGCCCGCCGCGCTCGACCCCGAGGAACCGGCCGCCTGACGGCGGCTGACCGAGATCAAGCTGCTGGACGAGCTTCCGGAACGCCTGCACCTGAGCGGGTCCTGGTACGCGGCACCGACCGACGACCAGACGGCCGTGCTGGAGGCCTTCGGGCTCGGCCTCCAGCACCGCCTCACCCCTGGTAGGACGTCCAGGGCCCGGGCACGGCGAACCGCCCTGCCCCGGCCCTCGGCGCGCCCGACGACGGCCCACCGCCACCACGGACCGGGCCGCCGCGCGGGCCGCCCACGTCCTCGCCTCCCGCACCGCCTCCACCCACCGGCCGACGAGGCCTCGCCGCTGAGCTTCGGGCCGGCTGCTGTTCCGGCGCGCCCCGGGTGCCGGTCGGGGGGACTTCACGGTCCGTCGAAAATTCTCTGAAACATCCTGGTGCCCTCGGGACGTCATAGGGCGGATATCGCGAGGGGACGGGAGAGAGCAGTGGGCAAAGCTCGACGGCGGGCGGCCATGGAGGAGGAGTTCGTCGCGTTCGCGACGGCCCGCTCCGGGCCGCTCTACCGGTCGGCGTACTTCCTGACCGGAGGCGACGCACACCTGGCCGAGGACCTGGTGCAGGAGACCCTGGGCCAGATGTACGCGCAGTGGCACCGGCTGTACCGGCCGAGTTGGGCCGGCAAGATCGACAACGCTGCGGGGTACGCACAGACGGTGCTGGTCCGGGCGTTCCTGACGCACCGGCGCAGGCGCAGCAGTACCGAGCGGCCCAGCCGGGTGCTGCCGGAGGTGTCGGCGCACGAGCGGGACGCGGCGCTGCGGCTGGCGCTGGTCGATGCGCTGGCCCAGCTACCGCCGCGGGACAGGGCGGTGGTGGTGCTCCGGTACTGGGAGGACCGCAGCGTGGAGGAGACCGCGGCGATCCTCAAGGACAGTTCGTCGGCGGTTCGGACCAGGTGCACCCGGGCGCTGGCCCGGCTGCGGTCCCTGCTGGGGGCGGACCTGGCGGAGTTGGTGGCGCCGTGAGCGAGCAGGACGAGTCGGTTGTCAGGGACGGATCTTCGGTGAGTGGAGTGGTGAAGTGACCGGCGGGGACGAGGAGTTCGAGATGCGGTTGAGCGCGGTGTTCGGACGGGCCGGCGCCGACCTCCAAACGGACGGGGCTGCCCGGCTGGTGGACGGTGGACTTGCGACCGGACGGCGGCGCAGGCGGGGACGGCGGCGCACGGTGCTGCTGGCCGGCGGGCTGACGCTGGCCGTCGCGGCGGGGGCGAGCGTACTGACCGTCCCGTCCGCGGTGCCGGGGCGGACCTCTGGGGCGCTGGCCGCCGCCTCCTCGGCGGGCGCGCCGGCGCCGCTCGACCACGGGGTGACCATTCTCCTGATCGGGCTGTCGTCGACGACCGACGCCCAGGGGCGGCCGGCGCCCGCCGACCTGCGCCGCGGGGAACTCCACGCCGGGGCCGACAACGTGGACGTCGCGGACACCATGGTTCTGGTGCACATCCCGGCCGGTGGGGGGGCGGTGCGTCAGCTGTCGATTCCCCGGGACGTGCTGGTCGACGCGGACGGCAAGCGAATGAGTATCAACCAGGTCTACTCGCAGGCCGAGGCTGCGGAGCTGACTCGGCTGCCGGGCCAAGGGATCTCCGGAGCCGAACTGCGCTGGCGTGGACGGGAGGCCGGGCGGGCCGCACTGATCCGGTCGGTACAGGAGCTGACGGGGGTGCCGGTCGACCACTTCGCGGAGGTCTCGATGACCGGGTTCTACCGGATCGCGCAGGCGGTCGGTGGGGTGCCGGTCTGTCTGAACCACGCGGTGGACGACGTGTGGAGCGGAGCGAGGCTACCCGCCGGGCGGTCGGAGCTCGGGCCCGCGCAGGCGCTGGCCTTCGTCCGGCAACGGCACGGAGTGGGCGACGGATCGGACCTGGGGCGGACCCGGCGCGCGCAGGCGTTCCTCGCGGGAGTGCTGCAGAAGCTGCGTGACGGCGGGGTGATGGGGGACGCCGGGAAGCTGGGGGCACTGTACGACGCGTTGAAGGACGACCTGGTGGTCGACAAGGGGTGGAGCCCGGTGGACTTCGTCCGCCAGGTGCCCGCACTCGCACGGGGGCAGGCGGCGGCCTCGACGCTGCCGGTGCAGTGGAGTGGGGCGGCGCTGGTGGCGGAGCCGGGGAAGGCCAAGGAGATCCTGGCCAGTGAGGGTACGGGCGGAGCCCCGGCCGGGAACGGAGTGCCCTGCGTCGACTGAGAAGGGGACGCCGTGAGCTGGGCGGCGCTCCGCGCAGCGCGGCCCGCCTCGCGCATCACAACCCAGCGTGCGCTCGCCGCCGACGGGTACGTCATCGTCACCTACACGGTGCGGGGCTTCTGGGGCTCTGGCGGGGAGGCCGCCACCCAGCAGGGCCTGGCCAGGCGACTCGGCGTCGCCCCGAGCCTGGTCGTCGCCCTCGCCGACCAGCTCCAGGAACTCGGCGCCCTGGAACGCATCCGAGACCCTCAGGACCGCCGCAGGCAGGTCCTCAACCTCACCCCCGAGGGCCGCACCCTGCTCTCACGCTGCGCCCACGCCGCCCGGACCCTGGACGACGAACTGACGGCGGACCTGAGCGACACCCGGCGCAGCGCACTGGAACAGGGCCTTCGGCTCCTCTGCGGGCAACACCTCCCGCACTGACCCGGCCCCTCGCGCGGGCACCGGGCAGCCCGACACCGGCTCCTTACCGTACCCTGGCGGTCCCGGGAATCCTGCCTGCTCGAAGCCGAAGGCCCCTGGAACCGCCCACCGCGGACACCGGGGTCTGTCGTCAGGCGCACTTGGGTTGGCGACCCGACCGCTGGCGACGTCGATGGTCCTCCCCCGCATCTGTGAGGACCGCTGTAGCAACCTGCGGACCGTCTGATCCGACGTGATCGTCTCGGCGGGCTGTGAATCCGTGGCACCGTCAAATGGTGATGCCACCGTGATGCCACGTCGCCGCTTCGCCATGAGTCAGCCATCCGCGCGGGTGTTGTTTACCATCGATCTACTGGTGTCTTTTGTATTCAAAGCCTCCAGCATGGCGTGATGTGCGGCAGCTGAATTGCGGTCATTGGTGGAGTCTCGACTCCAGAGGGTACAAAGTGGTGCCCCACTCCCAGCCAGGTCGTCCATGTCCGCCATGTCGGGCTCCCCTTCCTGGCATCGGCACCATGACCGGTACTCGTCTCGGCTGGGTCCCGGCTCGGCAGGCTCCATCAGGAACACCTGGTTCGAACGGTGACGGCCAAGGCACGTCAGACCCATGCCGCCGCTTCCCCGGGCGGCCGGTTTCGTCGCGAACTCAGGGGCCGCCGGACGGCACCCCGTGGCCCCTCTCCGTCCAAGGCCGATCCCAGTCGCCAGCGCAGGAATTTTCCGCGGAAAATCGTTGAGCTACGAGGCGGCGGTTGCCCGCACCCCGGCCGATGTCCGTACCGGTGTCTAGAGTGCGCGGGTGAGATCACCTGAAGAGTTGGACACCATCGACTGGTCGTCGCTGAGACACGCCTACGGGAGCGCTGGCGATGTCCCGGGCTGGATGCGCGACCTGTACTCGAGCGACCCCGAGCAGGCACACAAGGCCATGGACGAGTTCTTCGGCAAAGCGCTGCATCAGGGCTCGGTGTCGTCGGCTGCCGTTGCGGCCGTCCCCTTCCTCGCGCATGCCGCGGTGCACGGCGTCTACAAGCGGGCGAGCGTACTCGCGGCCCTGGCCGGCATCGGAGGTCCGGAAGCGGAGCCGGAGTTCGAGGACGAGGTGTGGGGGTGCGCGCGGGTGGCCACGGAGGTGACCGGGCGACCGGCAAGACCCTGCCGACAGCACTGCGCGAGCTGACCGCCTGTTTCGAGTCCGACCCCTCCGCCGTCGTCCGGTCGGAGGCGCTGACCGTGCTGACCCAGCTCGACCCCGGCCCTCGGGCCGTCGAGCCCCGGCTGCGTTCGGCGCTCACGGATCCGGTGCCGGCTGTCCGCGCGGCCGCCGTCATCGGCCTGGTGGAGCGGGCGAAAGCGCCGCACCCGGCCGACGTGGTGGCGGTGCTGGCCGAGGTCGGCGGCGACCCTGAGCTCTCCGTCAACAGCGGCGAGTTCGCCCCCGGGATCGGGACCGTGGACAGCCGTCTGTGGGAGCTGGCCGAGGACGCCGACGCGCTCATGGCCGTGGCCCGTGGCTGGATCGCCCGAGGCGACCACCAGATCCGCGGTTCGCGCCGGGCCCAGCAGCTCTCCGGGGTCTGGCGCGACCGCGGGAACGAGACCATCGGCCTGCTCACCGCCGCCCTGGCGCACGACCACGCCCCCTGGGACCTGTTCACCCTCCTCGGCGCCATCGCCAGGTGGCTGCCGGGCGTCTCCCACCCGACCCGGCACTCGGCGACCGCCTCCTCCCCCACGCACGCACCGAGCGGCAGGCCCAGGAACTCCTCGGCCACCTCGGCGACCGGCGCCTGCTCACCGACGTCCCCGACCCCCGGCCGGGGGCACTGGCCGCCCTCGCCGCCCGCACCCAGTACCCCGAGCACCAGCGCCTCGCCCTGCGCCACCCCGACGGCCACGGCCTCGACGAGCTCTACCCGGCCCTCTCCCCCGAGGCCGCCCGCCCCCACCTGCCCGACCTCATCCACCTGCCGCACCGCCACCCCACGCCGACGCTCCTGCAACGCTTCGGCGACTGGTCCATCCACGACACCGGGCTCCTCGACGCCCTGGAAACCCTCGCGCGCACCGCCGACGACGACACCTTCTCCATCGCCGCAGCCGTGACCGCGGCCCGCCTCGGCGCCGACCCACACCCCGCCCTGCGCCTGCTGAAACAGCGGCTCTCCGACACCGGACGGCATCTGAAGGAGGCCGCCCGGCTGGGCGAGGCGGCCGCACCATTGCTGCCGCTTATCGAGCGCCACCTCGCCAACGGAGACACCCGGTACCGACCGCACGCCGCCCAGGCCCACGTGAACATCACCGGTGACCCGTCCGTCGCCGCCCCGGTCCTGACCGCACTCCTCGACCCCATGGGACCCGTGGGCGTGCACGCCCTCCAGGCACTCCGCCGGATCGAACCGTCCTACCCCCAGCACCTGCGACCGCAGCTCCTGCACTGGGCCACCAGCGAACGCCGCCTGATGAGTGAATACACCACCTGGGTATCCGGTCGGCGACAGCACCTCGACGACCAGCTCCGCGAAACGGCACGCCAGATGCTCACCTGACAACCGCGCCGACAGGCGCGGAACGACGAGTTGAGTAGGCGTACCCACGTGACGGACGGCCGACTACTCATGCGGCAGCCGTCCGGCCCCGGGCACGATCAAAGCCATGGAAAACGGTTCTCAGCACCCCAGTCGCCGCCGCAAGGCGGGCATCCTGCTCACCGGCCTGGCCCTGTCGGCCACGGTGGTGCTCGGCGCGGTGGCGCTCGGCGGGGCCTTCGAGGGGGAGCCGTACCCGGTGGCCGATCCGGCCGCCACCGCTGAACACCTCAACGGCCGGGTACTGGCCGCCTACGACGCCCTCAGCCTGCCGGACGCACCGGTGCTGAACCTGCAGCGCAGCCTCGGGGTCAGGGCCGACGTGTACCGCTGCCACAGGCGCGGGTTCGGGGGCTTCCTTGACAACCTGTCTGACAGCCCTCCGTCCGAGCCCCGCACCGCCGCAATCCACGCGAGCTTCACCGTCACCGGGCTCACCCACCCGCAGGCGGTGGACGCGGCACTGCGAGCGCGCCAGACTTTGACCGGGCAGGGCTGGAAGGTCGTCTCCTATGAGGAGCTCGATGGCCTCCGGCTGAAGCTCGAGCCGCCGAACGTCGGCCCCGGAGCCGTCTCCGGCACCGTCCTCGTCGCGTACTACGACGGGAACGGCTTCCTCGAAGTCAGCGCGCTCGCGGAGTGCGTCCGCTACCCCAGCGACACCCCCGTGGACTCCGACGGGGAGCCGGAGCACCTGCCCTCCCTCTCCCTGCCGGCGCAGGTCCGCCGACCGTGACCGCCACCTCAAGGCGCCCGGGCAGCGGATCCGGTCCGTGGATCGAAGTCGGCGATTTTCCGCGGAAAATCCGGTTCCGTCGAAGAGCTGCCGTCGAGCATCGGAACCGAGGACGAAGCGATGCCTCGGAGAGCCGACGCCGCTGCATCTGCCGGGGCCGGAGAATTTTCCGCAGAAAATCGGCGGGTCTCAGCCGGCTCCGGCAGGGCACGGAGACCGGGTCTTGAGCGCGTCGCTCTGCCTGCCCTGGCATGGCTGTGGCCACCTGACGCCACCACACAACCTACGTGCCCGGCGCCGGATCACTCATGGCATTCGACCGCTGATGCCGTTGGAAGCCCCCTGTCGCTTTCACTGGGCCAGCGCCCTTCTATGTGCAGCTGGATGAGCGCGGCGTGGGACAGCGGGCCGGCGGGGTCGGTGACGTCCCCGTTGGTGGTGTAGTCCAGGAGTACGACGTCGTCCTTTTGCCTGAGCTGCTCGACCAGGTCGGCGACTCGGTGCTCGAGGATCCAGCGGTAGGCCGGCAGGTAGATCCGGCGTCGAGCCGTTTCGTAGGGCAGCAGCCGGTCACCGTCCAGACCGGTCCGGTGGCCTTGGACGGAGCCGTACCGACGGACCGTCCGCTTCAGCCCTCTCATCGTGGTGACTCCGAGCTTCGCGGGGTCGACGTCGGAGTCCTGGAAGACCTTGAGGGCTTGCCAGATCCCTTCCACGGACTGGCTGGTCACTCCGTCGCTGTAGGGGACCGGGATACCGCCGTGCGGGTAGAACGGGCTGAACCGTACCCACGGTTCCGGTCCCTTGGAGGTCACGTCGATGATCTCGGCACCGGGGAACGCGGCGGTCAGTGACGCCATCGCACGGCGACGGCTGGCGATACGGATCGACATCTGGAGGCCCCCTGGTCTGGATGACAGCAGTCATAGAGCATCCCCGATGCCACTGACATCCCACCCGCCCCTGGAACCGAACAGCCCCGGCGAGCAGCCGGCGTGCGCGTTCCTATGGTCGGCGGTGGGGAGGAAGCGATCTCCGCATCAGGGGCCGCGGCACCGGCGGGGGAGTGGGTACGGGATGCGGAGTTGAGTACGGGTACTCATGAAGCGGCCGGATCGCACCGTCCACGATACGAACCATGGGGAATGGCTTTCGGCAACGTAGTCGGGGACGCAGGGCGGCTCGCGCGCTCGTGGTCTTCGCGGTGGCGGGTGCGGTGGTGTTCGGCGGGGTGAAGGTCACCGGGGCCTGGGAGGGGGATCCGTTCCCGGTGGCCGATCCGGCCGCCACCGCCGAGCATCTGAACGACCAGACAATGGCCGTCTACAACGCACTCGGCGTGCCGGACGAGCTGGTGCTCGATCTGGGGGACAGCCTCGGGGTCAAGGCCGACATCTACGACTGCCATGGGCGGGGGCTGGCCCACGTCCTCGACAACCTGGAGGACACCGCTCCGCACGAGCCCCGCACGGCGGCGATCAGCGCGGGCTTCACGCTCACCGGGCTCACGCATCCGCAGGCCGCGGAGGCGATGGAGCGGGCTCGCCGAGCCCTGATCGGGCAGGGGTGGACGGCCAGCTCCCGCGAGCGGCCCGACAACATCCAGCTGAAGCTGACGCCCCCGAGTTCCGGCCCCGGCGGTGTCGCCGACAACGTGTTCGTTGACTTCTACGACCCGAGCGGCTTCCTCACCATCGAGGCTCACGCGGAGTGTGGCCGCTACCTCGACGAGACGCCCGTGGACATCGAAGGGAAGCCCGAGCACCTGGCCTACCTCTCGGTACCGGCCCGGGTTCGCCGGGAGTGACCACGATCCGCTTGGAGGATTTTCCGCGGAAAATCGAAGCCTGCCGGAGACGGCCCATATGGCCGAGTCGCCGTCCTGCGGAGTCGTCGGTGGGGGAGGGCTGACAGAGTCCGGGCGATCGGCAGTCGGCCTGCGTCGAGGTGGCCCGGCCCGTTACGCCCACAGGCCTCGGCTTCCCCGGCTTCGATTTTCCGCGGAAAATCCGGAGCCCGTCGACGGGACCCGACGCATGGAGCCGGCCAGGGTCAACGGTGCGGTACGTCACCTGCCACCAGGCCCTTGCTCCGAAGCCAGGTAGCCCGATCGTGGTGTTGTCCTGCCGGTGTTCCGCCACGGCCCGTGGCTGCCGGCACGACCGAACGGTCGCTGAGGGCATCACTCCACGGTCGGGCCAGGGGTAGCCGGATTGCGTTGCCGGTCCTCCGGTCCGAGGCCCTGGAGACGGATATTGCCAGCCGACCGTGGCCCGAAATTTTCCGCGGAAAATCCGGAACCTCAGAAGGGACCTTCGGTTGTGGGGGAGAGGTCAGTGGTACCGCACGTCCCGTGCCGCCGGGCCGCGCCGGTAGTCCCGGATCAGGAGCTGGCCCGGGCCGGACGGCGCGGAGCGCAGTGGGCCGTGCAGGTTCACGCGCTCGAGCTCTGTGGGGAAGACGACGTCAGGTCCGATGTGCGCCGGATCGAGGGCAAAGCTCACGCGTGTGCCGCTGCCGTCCGGCGGCTGGAACTCCTGGATTCCGCCGAGCGGTCGGAGGCCCGCGCAGTCCTGCCTGAATCCCCGTCCACCGCACCACAGCTCGACAGTCACTTCGGCGGACAGCGCGGCAACGGCTGACAGGGACCACCACTCGTTGCCGAGCAGGGAGCCGGAAGGTCCGAGGGCGGGCGTGCCCGATGCTTGCCACCTGTGGGGCTGGTCTACCGACACGGTGATGCTTCGGTCGCCGGTGATCTCGATGCGGGCGTACGAGGTGTGTGCCGGGGCAACGGAGGTCACCGTGTGAAGCAAGTCCTCACCCAGAACGGAGAGCACGTTCGCACCCAGCTTCGGGTCCCCAGGTCCGGCCCCGAAGAACATGTGCAGGCGCTTGCGCACCAAGGCACCGGAGTCAGGGGCCTCGATCTCGATGTCGTCGTATGGGTGCTCTGCCACGAAGTGACGCTATCTCCAGGACCGGAGACCCGGGGCGGGAACCATGGCGGACGCCCGCGGGTGCGGGCGGCGTCGCCGAGCCCCGGTTCGCGGGACGTGTCTCGGCCGGTTGGTCCACGGGTGGGCCTGGGTGCCGTCGGTGTTCTTCTGCCAAGCCCTCGAAATTTTCCGCGGAAAATCGTTGGCCCAGAGCGGGGCGGTCAGCGGCTAGTCGGAGTTCTCCCAGACCAGTACGCCGGGACCGTCGGGCGTGACGACCGGAAGCCAGGCCTCGGCCGCCTCCGAAAGCCGGGACTCGTCGAGGACCAGCGACGGCGGGTAGGGGTCCTCGTGGCGACCGGAGCCGTACATCCCCAGGGAGCCGACGGCCGCCCGTAGCCGGTCGAGCACCCCGGCCGGCCACGACCGGCCGCGCATGCCCCATCCCTTCAGCCCGCCAACGAAGATCTCGTTCATGTCCTCGTCCAGCTCCGTTCCGTAGAGCGGGACGAGGTAGCCCTCCTGCTCGTACTGCGCGCAGGCGTAGCCGCCGCACTGGTTCTGGTAGACGACGCCGGTGGGGGCCGCCACGATGACGAACATCCAGCCTCCGCCGCACCCGTCCGGGTCGAGGTAGACATGCCGCTTTCTCGCCGTCGCGTCATGGGGCTGGTCCGTCATCAGGGTCGGTCTCCGGCGTGAGTCGGGGTGGTCGGCGGTCTGAAGGAGCTCGCGCGACTGCCGTCCTTGGCGGCAGGGACATCGAACCTCGGCCGAGTCCGCAGGACCACTGCATTTCGGCGGGTGCCCGGCATGCCGCATCCGGCTGCCGGTGGGCTCCGGAATTTTCCGCGGAAAATCCGGGGAACCATGCCCCCGGCCGATGCCGCGTCTTGATCACTGCAACGATGTTCCGATGTCCTCCTCATCTCTCCCCGAGCTGTGGTTGCGCGGCGTCGCCGCCAACCCGGCCGCTCCGTCCGAAGTCCTGCTGCGTCTCCTGGCCCCGCAGGCGCGCGCCGCCTGGACGGTTCTCTGCGGGGAGAGGACGCTTCCCCCGGAGCTCGTCGAGGCGGTACTCGCCCACCCGGAGCGGGCGGTTCGCCTCGCCTTCGCCCGTAACCGGTACGCCTCTCCCGCACAGCGCGGGCGGCTGGTCGACGACCCGGATTCCTTCGCCCGCGCGGCCCTGGCCGCAGGCCCGCGCCCGCGCCTGGAGGTGGCCGAGCCCTTCCCCGACGACGTCCTGGAAACGCTGCTGACCGCGCGGAACGACGACTGGCCGGAGCAGCGGCTCACCGCCGGCGAGATCAAACAGGAGCTGGCGTCTTCCGGGCAGATCCCTCAGTCGTTCCGCCGCACGATGGTCCAGCACCCGAACCCGGGGCTGCGGGCCCAGGCCACCAGTCTCTGGCTGTGGCTCACCCCCGCACAGCGCGAGGCTCTCCTGGCCGACCCGGATCCCGCGGTGTCGGAGGCGGCCCATGAGAGCAACCGGAACCTGGATCCGGCAGCGATGGAAGCGGACCTGCCGGAGCGCGACTGCCACTACCGGGCCCTGCTGCTCGTCAACTACGCCGTCTCCCAGGAGGTGGCCGAGCGGTGCCTCGCACAGGGGCGCGACCTGTGGGCGCTCGCCTCCAACCGCCACACGCCCCGCAACGTCGTCGCCCGGCTGGCGCGCGACCCCGATCCGAAGGTACGCGAGCGGGTGGCCGCCAGGGCCGATCTGGATCCGGCGCTGCTGGCGGTACTCGCCGAGGACCCGGACGAGACCGTACGAACCCGGGCCCGGCTGCAGCCGCTTCCGCGGACCTGGCCGCAGCGCGCCGCCCTCGACCGGGTCGTCGGGCACACGTCCGAGTGCGTCGGTCCGGTCGGCGAGATGTTCCTGGAGCCGGAGGCGAGCTGGTACGAGGCGTGCGCGGTATCCGAGGAACCCCTGTTGCGCCGGGTCGCCGCGACGTGCGCGTGGCTGCCGGGGGAGTTGGTGCGGGACTTGGCGTCCGACCCCGATCCACAGGTACGGCACCTGCTGGCCCTCAACCACCCGCTGGCGCCGTCGACGATCGTCCTCGACGCCTTCATCTCCGTGCCGCGCCGTCGCCCGTACCTGCTGACGCTGACCCGGCTTCCGCGCACCGGGCTGGGGCACCTCCTCGACCACGCCGACGCGGATGTCCGCACCCTGGCCGCCGCCGACAGCAGCCTCGCCGAGCCGCCCGTCCGACTGCTGGCCGACCCCGAGCCCGGTGTCCGCCGGGCCGCGGCCGCCAATCCGCTGCTTCCCCTCGAGCTGGTCTCGTCCCTTCTGGAGGACCCGGAGCTGGCCGAGGGTGCTGCGGCCAATCCGTCGCTGCCCGTAACACGGCTCAACGAGCTGCTCGACCGCGGCGGGCTTCCGGCCACTGCTCCGTAGGGTGCGTGGGAACCGGCGGCGGATCGACGGGATCGCAAGCCCCGGTCTCGTCGATCTGCGCTGGATGAACGGCGCGCTGTTCCTCCACTTCGGGGGCCGGCGCAATCACCGCGATACGGAGGTCCTCGACTTCTTCCGCGAGGTCGGCCGCCGGGCGCCGGGTTCGTACGGCCTGCTGCATGTGCGCAATGACGAGGACCTCGTCCACGAGAACGAAGCCCGCGTCCTCCGGACGGCCCGGGGCGACAAGGACGGTTGAAACGGCCAGATGTGCTGTTCGCTCCCCAGTTGGTCGAGCCGTCACTGAAGGATCGCCGTGGCGATGGTGGTCGAGCCGGTCGCCTGCCCGGCGATCCGCAGGGTCCGGGCCGAGTGCCCCACAGCGAGAGCCCAGCCGATGGAGGCGTCGGTGGCCGAGCGCCGGCCCGACCGGCCAGTACCGCCGATGATCGGACCGCCGCGATCGGGGCGGTTGTGCATCTGCCGGCCACCGCCATCGAGGACGGCCGGGACCTGTCCTCGATGAACGGCGTGCTGGCCGACACCGCCTACCGTCTACTGGCCCGGCGGCGGGGCCGACCCGCGGCTAGCGCAAATGCCGAGCGAAGAACCCGGCTGCGTCCTCCCCTGCGAACTGCGGGACGCCCGTGTGCCCGCCCATATTGGCGTGCAGCGTCTTCTCTTTCGTGCCGAAGGCGTCGAACAGGTCCAGGGACGCCTGCCGGTCGTTCCCTTCGTCGTCCCACTGCAGCAGGACGTGCAGCGGAATGGTGACCCGGCGGGCCTCCTCGAACATGGCACGAGGCACGAGACTCCCGGCGAAGAAGCCGGCGGCCACGATGCGGGGCTCGACCACCGCCAACCGGATGCCGATGGAGATCACTCCCCCCGAGTACCCGACCGGGCCGCCGATCTCGGGCAGCGACAGGAGGGCATCCAGGGCGGCCTGCCATTCCGGGACCGACTTTTCGACGAGCGGGAGGATGAGGGCGTCGATGATCTCGTCGCCGACCGGCTCGCCGGCCTCCATAGCCCGGCGCAGGTCGGCGCGGGCCTGCTCGGCGGCGGCCCAACGGGGCCGGTCACCGCTTCCGGGGAGCTCGATGGTGGCTGCGGCGAAGCCATCCGCCGCGGCGCGCCGGGCCCGCCCCGCCAGCCGGGGGTACACCTTGCGCAGTCCGAGCGGGGGGTGGCCGAGCAGGATCAGCGGCACCGGTGCGGACGCGGACGCGGATTCAGGCGTCCACAGGACGCCGGGGATCTCGCCGAGGGTGAACTCGCGCTCGAGGACATCGCCGTCGAGACGCCGTTCAGAAGTGAATCGCATGGTCGTGCCTTTCGGGAGTGCTCAGAGACGGCGCTCCCGGACGACCTATCGTCCGACCGTGACCCCGGAGGGGAGCACCCATGTCGATACTGCGTTCACGGGTACCACCTCCTCGTTCTCTCGCACGGCCTCCGGAAAAGTAGCAGTGGTCGCCGTGGTCTGCCAACGGGTTTTTGCGGAGGCTCCGTGGCCGGATGCCACGGAGTCGGAACACGACGCAGAGCTACTCGGGGTCTCATCCTCGACACCGACATCGGACAGACTCGCCGGCCACAGACCTGTGACCGAGTGCTGCATCCGGCCGGACCGAGCGTCGTACCCGGCCAATGGCCGCGTGCACGAGCCGCGTCTACAGGAGGGCCAGGTGGGACTCGACGCCGGCCCCGTCGCAGCTGGCGTCCCACAGGCGCGCGGCAAGGGCGGGATCGGTCATGTGGGCGTGAACCGACTCCAGCCGCGGTGTGCCGCGCAGGCCGAAGGCCTTGGGCCCCCACAGCTGCCCTCCCCGCGCCTGCGGGTCCAGGACGGCCCGGACGATCGGCCACGCCCCGCGGTCCTTGCCCTGGAGCAGCAGACCGGCGGGCAGGCCGCGCAACCGCCCGCCGAGGGTTGCCGCGTGTACCCCCGCACGGGGCGGGGTCAGGGAATCCAGGGCGCCGCCGGGATGGGCCACCAGGCTGAGCACGGTGCTGCCGCGGGCGCGCAGCCGGCGGTCGAGCTCGAAGGCGAAGGACATCTGCGCCAGCTTCGACCGGCCGTAGGCGCGCTTGGGGCGGTAGTCCCGGACCGACTGGAGGTCGTCAGGGTCCAGCCGCTCGGAGCGCGCCGCGAAGCTCCCCACCGTCACGATCCGCGCGGCGGGCGCCGCGGACAGCAGGGGCGCCAGGCCTCGGGTCAGCGCGACGTGCCCCAGGTGGTTGACCCCGAACATCAGCTCGTGACCGTCCTTCGTCGTGCGCCGCGGTGGATCGTCGAGCGCGACACCGGCGTTGTGAACCACCGCGTCGAGGCGGTCGAGTCCGAGCCCGTCCGCGACGGTCCGCACGGACGCCAGGTCGGCGAGGTCCAGCTGGAGGTGGCGCAGTTGCGCGCCGGGGACGCGTGAGCGGATCGAGGCCATGGCGGCGGAGGCCCTCTCCCGGTCCCGGCTCCCGACCACCACGACGGCCCCGGTCGCCGCGAGCTGCTCCGCGACGAAGTAGCCGATCCCGGCATTGCCCCCGGTGACCAGGAAGGACTTGCCTGCGGCGGAGGGCAGCCGGTGAACGTCCCACGGTCGGCTCAGATGCGCGGAAGACATGACGAGAGGCTCCTTCGGCTCGGGGCAGTGCGCAGTCGGCGACGCCAACCCGGCCAATGACACGACGTGCTACCCACAGATCGCTGATAGATCGCCTTCACCACCCCGCCGCACCCGCGTGCTGAGCGCGACCATCGAGGAGCAGGCCGGGCAGCCCCAGTCGATGACCCGTATCGCCGATGCCGTCGGTGTCACGGTCTCCGGCCGGATCGATGAGCGGGCCCGGGTCCTGCGGACGCTCACCGAACCCCTGGAGAGCCGGAGCGCGCCGCCCGCCGGGCACGGCCGGTTCCCGGAGAGTCTCCTGTTGTGCCAGCCGGGTCTCCAGACATAGCCACGCCGGTGGCAACCCGGCAGGAACGCGGTGGGGGGGGGGGGGGGAGAAGGGGGGGGAGGCGAAAACCACGCCGCCTCCGGCGCCCGCCACCTTTCCCTCTCTCTCCCCCCCTCTAC
>NZ_JBHTTU010000032.1:54129-93163 GCF_042794375.1 Kitasatospora sp. NPDC056531
GGGCTTCTTCTTGGGGTCATGCCGTTACAAGGAAAAACCAGCGAGCGCGGAGACCCAGGGAGGAGTGGGTGGGGGTGGCTCCCCCCCCCCCTCCCCCCCCCCCCCCACCGCGTTCGTCCTGGAGCCGTCAGGCCTTCGGCAGCGTTATCCCCAGCTCGAGCATCGCCGGCGAGGCCGGGCCACCCTCGGAGCGCTCGGTCTTGTAGCCCTTGACGCCCGGGGCCACGGTGCGCGGGTCCACGGCCTCGGAGGGGGCTCCGGTGGTGTAGAGGCCTTCCGGGTCCTGGTCGCGGTCGTGGGGCAGCAGCCAGAAGACGCGGCGGCGGAAGGTGCCGGAGGCCCGGGAGGACTTGGCGTCGGGGCCCAGGATCGCGTAGCCGACCATGCGGCCGTCGCGGTGGTAGGCCGGGCGGCCTCGCCGGGTGGTGAGGCGGTCGAGCGACTGGCGGACGTAATCGAGGTCGGTGGTGTCCTCAAGCCAGACGAGATCGGTTTCGTGGGCGAGCTCGGCCGGGTCGATCAGCGCGCTCACGCGTTCTGCTCCTCTGTGTCGTCGGTGATCAGGCCGATGCCCGGGTAGTACTTGCGGCTGTTGGACAGGACCATCTCCTTGGGAGAGGTCATACCCAGTGTCTCGCGGACTCGTGCGGCGAACGCACGGCCGGATACGGGATTGGCCCCCTCGAAGCCGCACCAACGGGTGTAGGCGCTGAAGAGCTGGGACTGCTCTGCGCGCATGCCCTCGCCGGTGATGCAGGCCTCCTTGAGGAAGCGGCCGACGTGGTCCTCCGTCTCGGCGTACGCGGTGGTGGCGGTCTGGACGGCCTGGGGGCCGGCCAGGTCCTTCTCGCCGGCGAAGTAGCGGCGGGCGCCGTCGATGAGCCAGGCGAGGATACCGGGGCCCTCCTCGGCGACGAGGACGTGGGCCAGGTTGTCGATCTTGCGTTCCTCGGGAACGACCCGTTCGAACGGGATCAGGCGCATGCGCCGCCAGAAGGCGAAGCCGCCGGTGCCGACCTCGGGGCGGTGGTTGCCGAGCAGCCAGAGCTTGTGGGTGGGCTCGAAGGAGAAGAAGTCCTGGCGCATCCGGCGGGCCTTGATCTTGTCGCCGCCGGTCAGCAGCTTGACCCGGGCCTCGTCGAAGCGGTCGCCGGGCTTGAGCTCGGAGCAGACGATGATGCGGCGGCCGTGGAGTTCGGCGAGGTCGGTGGGGTGGCCGTCGAAGGTCTTGGCCATCAGGAAGCCGGGCGGGGCCGCGTCGGCGTAGTCGCCGAGCAGCTGGATCATGACGTCCAGGAGGACGGACTTGCCGTTCTTGCCCTGTCCGTAGAGGAAGGGCATGACCTGGGCGCCGACGTCGCCGCTGATCGAGTAGCCGAGCAGCAGGTGGAGGAAGTCGCGGGTCTGGCGGCCTTCCCTGTCGTCGCCGAAGGTGTCGGTGAGGAAGCGGTCCCAGCGCGGGGTGGGCATCCGGGCGGGGGCCAGGGTCGTGGAGCGGGAGTGGTGGTGGACCTTGGGGTCGGGCGGGACGATGCCGCCGGTGCGCAGGTCGACGACGCCGCCGGGGGTGCACAGGGCGTAGGCGTCGGCGTCCAGCAGGGCGGCGTTGAGGACCATGCCGGGGGCGGACTTGGCCTGGGCGAGCATGGCGTTCATGCCCGAGGTGGACAGCGCCCGGCGGCGGTGCCGGCGCAGGTCGGTGTTGGTGTAGAGGCCGCGGGGGTCGTGGGTGGCGATGCTCTCGGCCATCTCGCCGGCGGCCCACAGGACGGTGTCGTCCTCGTCGAGCTGCCAGCGGTGGGTGGCCCAGCGGTACCAGCCGATGCCGGGGACGTGGCGGTAGTCGCGTCCGTAGAGGTGGACGAAGAGCTTGGCGTTGCCGCGGTCTGACAGGGAGTCGGGCAGCAGGCCGTTGGGGCTCGCCTGCGGGCCCGCCTGGGCCTGGACGGGCGCCTGCGGGGCCTGGGCCGTCGGAAGGGGCTGGACGGGCGCCTGCGGGGCCGCGACGGGGGCGGGGGGCTCGAGGAGGCTCTCCTGGACGACGGTGCCGTGCCAGGGGGCCTGTGAGGGGCCGGGGACCGGCGGGTACTCCAGGATCTGCTGAGCGGCGATCACGGGGTCGAAGACCGTCCTCTTGCGGGTGCTGTCGCTCATCCGCGGGCCTTCCCGACGTGCAGGGGCTGCCGGGCTCCGGCGGCCAGGCCGGAGCGGATGACGGCGGAGCTGTGCCGGTCCTGGGAGGGACGGGCGGTGCGGGCGGCGTCCTGGAGCAGCTGCTCGGCGGCGGCGTGGGTGAGGTGTCCGGCGGAGACGAGGCCTCCGACGGTGTAGGCGGCGCGGTTGAGCTTGCCGGTGAAGCCTGCCCCCTCCGGGGTGGTGGCGCAGTCGGTGACGTCCTGCAGGACGGTGTCGAGGACGCGTTCGGCGCCCCGTTTCCCGCCGCCCGCTGCCACGACGGCCTGGCGGCCTCGGTCGGGGACGGTCGGCTGGGGTACGGTGCCCTGCTGGCCCGGCCGGTCCTTGAGGTGGCCGGTGCGGATGAGTTCCTCGGCGAGCCACTGGGGGAGGGGGGCGGGGGTCGAGGCGCCGGGCAGGGGGGTGTAGGTGCCGTTGGTGGTGGCGGTGGCGGGGGCGACGATGTAGCCGCCGTGGGCACGGACGTCGACCTGCCAGGCGAGGGCCCGTCCGGTGGAGGAGCCGGTGGAGCAGGTGAAGCGGTGGTGGGCCTGGTCGCGGTACCAGATGTGCAGGCCGCCGGAGGGGGTCCTCACCCGCAGGGTTCCGGTGTCCTCGGCCGGGTCCGGGGCTTTGCGTAGGGCCGCGAGCAGGGCGAGGGTGTGGTAGCCGTTCTCCAGGCCTTCGAGGTTGACGTGCTCGTGGATCGGGATGCCGGGCAGGATCCGGTCCCTCGCGGGGACGGCGGCCGGGTGGCTGTCGACGTCGATGACGACCAGGCCTGCGGGACCGCAGGCGACGCCGGCGCCGAAACCGGGGTTGACGTGCCACCAGGCCGAGAGCACGTCCTGGTCGACGGTGGCGGCGTGGAAGCCGTGGCACCAGCGACCGACGCGGGGACAGAGGCACTCGGTGGGGGAGTGCGGGGAGTCCTGGCAGGCCTGGCAGTTCGCCGGCGGGGTCTTGCGCCCGGGGGCCAGCGGATGGACGGGCCAGCCCTGGGCGGCACACCAGCGCGCGACGGCGAGCGCGTCCGGTTGACGCTCCGTTCGGTCGCTCCCCACGGCCTTCGGCGCCGTCACGCTGGTCCCTTCCCCTTGGTTCGGTAGCTGCTTCAGCTTCTTCGGTCGCTCGGTAGCTGCCCGATGTTGAGTCGCTTGTTCAGTCGCTGAGGGCAAAAAGCCAGGTCAGAGCACTGGTGGGTGCCGGATCAGCGACTGAAGCGACCGAAGTCCAGAAGATAGCTCACACAGACTAGCCGAGCGAGGACATACGGTCCCGAACCGGTGGGGTTTGCCGGGAAACTCAGCTACCGAGCAGCTACCGAACCCTGGGGCAGCGACCGAGTCGCTTCGGTCGCTGTTTTCGGTCCACCGACGTTTTCGCAGGTCGAAGCCGATTTTCCCAACAAACAGCGACTGAAGCGACTGAAGCCCGGGTCTATAACGCACACACGCACACGGGAATGTCTTCATATACCCAACCTTGAGTCGCTTGAGTCGCTGATGGGGCTGGTTCACCTGCTCTGACCTGGGGTTTTGTCCAGCGACTGAAGCTCAGCGACTGAAAGCGACTGAGTCTCTCGGGCCGGGTCCGTCGGCGTGTCGTGCGTGTCAGGCCCGCCGAAGGTCCAGGTCTCGGTCGCTTGGGTCGCTTCAGTAGCTCCGGAGGCCGGCGGGCATCGTTCCCCAGGACGGTGGACCACCGGGGAACCTCCTATGCAGGAGTTCCCACCGTGGGTCGCTTCGGTCGCTCAGTCGCTGAGCGGTCCGTCGGTACGGGACCGATGCTGTGCCCCGGGAACCGGTCCCGTACCGCGTGGGGGAGAGACCGAAGCGACCCAAGCGACTCTGGAACAGACATGTCCCCGCATCAGTCGCCTCCGGCGACCGGCGACCGGCGACCGCTGGAGCACGGACGCCGAGGACCGGTGCTCCCGAATGGAGTTCGCTACCGCACCGCCCCTGTACTTGTCCTCGGCGCTGGGAAATGGGCGGGGCGCAGACTGGTGTCAGGGATGCCGGGCGGTCAGCGTCCGGCATCCACGACAGGCGTCGTTCGCGCCCACCCCCGTCGGTACGCCATCCTGGTGCTTCCGGCCGGCTTCGGCAGGGCCTGGCCGTCCTCCTACGTGGTGAGGTGTCCCCATCGGTAAGAAGAGCGGATCGGCGCTGGCCGCGTGGCTGCGCGGGCTCGATGCGGCCGGGTTGGAGCGGGTCCTGGCAGCGCGCCCGGACGCCGCGTCGGCTCCGGAGCCGCGGTCGGTCGGCGAACTGGCGGACCGTCTTCAGCGTCCGGCGTCGGTGGCGCTGGTCCTGCCCCGACTCACGCTGCCGTGCCTGCAGGTGGCGCAGGCCCTCGCCGCGCTGACGGCCGTGTCACGGGACGCGCTGGCAGGCCTCCTGGACGCGACGCACGGTGAACGCGTCCGCGCACTGGCCGCCGTCCTGGAGGAGCTGGCCGATCGGGCTCTGGTGTGGCCGGACGGCAATGGACTGCTGCGCATGGCGGCGCCGCTGCGCAGCGCGTGGAACTCGCCCCTGGGACTCGACGCACCGCTCGTGCACCTGCTCGCGGGCTCGAACTCCGACGAGCTGGGCCGCATGCTGGCGAAACTCGACGTCAAACCCGTCCCCACTAGGAAAGAGCAGCGGCTGGCGGCGCTGGTCGACCATCACCGCGATCCGGCCCGGGTCGCCGCGCTGGTGGCCAAGGCGCCCGCAGCGGCCCGGAAACTCCTTGAGCGGCGGGCACATGATGCTCCGGAGCGGTCGGGCTTCATCATGTTCGGGTCCCCGGCCGACTCCACACCCGGCGAACAGTGGGCGGTGGAACGGGGACTGCTGATCCGGGACCGACACCGCTACGGGCCGGCCCGCATGCCCGCGGAGGTGGCACTGGCACTGCGCGGCCGCGACTGGCACGCCCCGTTCACACCCGCCCCACCCGACGTGCACTCGGTGCCCGCCACCGTCCCGGAGATCGAACGGGAGGCCGCGGCCGCCTCGATGGCCTTCGCCGCCCACGCCGCGTCCGTCCTCGGGGTGTGCGCCGCCGCTCCACCGGCCCGGCTCAAGGCCGGCGGGATCGGAGCCCGCGAGCTCGCCCGGATCGGCAAAGCGGCGCAGTGCGACGAGATCCCGGTACGCCTCGTGCTGGAGGCGGCGAGCGCGGCCGGGCTGCTGGCCCGGGACGGTGACCGGGTCGCGGCGACGGCCTCCTACGACGCCTGGGCCGAGCAGGCACCGGCCGACCGCCTCGCAGTGCTGCTCCGCGCCTGGTGGGCGCTCCCGCTGACCCCCGGCGGGAGCCGCGACGAGGACGGGAAGGCCCTGCCCGCGCTCGCCGGGGCGCCGCCGTGCGCAGGCTGCGTCCAGGCCCGGCACGGACTGCTCACCGCCGCCTCCCGGCTCCCGGCCGGCGAAGGCGCGGCCAACCCGGCGGACCTGGGGGCACTGCTCGGGTGGCTGCGCCCGCTCGCCGACGAACTCCCCCAGGACGCCACGCCGTTCGCCACCCTGATCCGGGAGGCGGAACTGCTCGGCGCGCTCGCCCTCGGGGCCGTGTCCCCGATCGGGGCCGCCCTGCTCGCCGACGACACCGAAGCGCTGACCGAGGCCTGCCGGCTCCTGCTGCCCGCCGCCAGCGGCACCGCCCGCTTCGGCAGCGACCTCACGGCCGTGGTCACCGGCACGCCGTCGGCGCACCTCCTCGCGCTGCTGGACTCCGTCGCCCACCGGGAGAGCGCCGGCACGGCCTCCGTATGGCGCTTCAGCCCGGGAAGCGTCCGCCGCGCCCTCGACGCCGGTCTCACCCCCGACGCCATCGAGGCCGACCTGGCCGCCGTCGCCGTCGAACCGCTTCCCCAACCGCTCTCCTACCTGATCCACGACACCGCGCGCAGCCACGGCCGGGTGCGCGTCGTCTCCGCGGCCTGCGTGATCCACGGCCAGGAGCCCGCCCTCCTGGCCGAACTGGCCGCCCACCGCAAGCTCACCCCACTCGGCCTGCGGCAGCTGGCACCGACGGTGCTGATCAGCCGGACCCCGCCTGACAAGACCCTCGCGGCACTGCGCGCCGCGGGCTACGCCCCCGTCGCCGAGACGCCCGACGGAACCGTGCGGATCGAACGGGCCCAGCGCCACCGCGCGGCGAACCCGCTCCCGTCCCCGCGTCTGCCCGGCGGAAGGTCCCGTGCGCAGCGTACGGACGCCCGCACCGCGAACGCGGGCAAGCCCGTCGACCTGCACGCCCTCGCCACCCGGCTCCGGGACGCTCCACAGGACGTCGCGGAGCCCGACCCGTACGACGGTCGCCCCTACGACAGCGACACCGAGGAGATCATCGCCGGGTACGCGCGCAACCTGACCTTCACCGACGTCCGCCAGCTGGCCCATGCCGTCAACGACGGGCAGGTCATCACGATCGAGTACGTCGCCACCTCGGGCAACACGACCGTCCGCACCCTCAGCCGGCTCGAACTGGACGCTCCCTACCTCCACGCCTGGTGCCACCTGCGGGACGACGAGCGCGTGTTCACCCTCTCCCGTATCCACGGAGTGATGCCCGGGTAGTCCGAGGTTCCGGTCGCGCTCCGACAGGGGGTGGCCTTCACCGTTCGTTGTACGCCGGTGTCCGTGGGTTCGTGCGCCGGAATCGCCAACTCGCGGTGACTGCATCTGGACTGGTGCGGCGAAGGATGCACCGTGCAAGGTGCTGACGGACTGGCGGCCGGTCATCGTCGGCGCTGGGGGCGGACATCCCAGCGGTCGGTGGTCCGGACTCGGCGGATCAGGTTTGCACGCGGTCCTCCGCCGTCGCGAACCGTCCCCGGATCCGCACATCCAGAGCGCATCGAGCGTCGACATCGCGCATCGGCTCGCGGACCCTACAGCCGGCGCCCGACAATCAAGTTTGCGATCACCGGCCGGTGCCGTACAGTCGGACCTACCGACGCGGGGTGGAGCAGCTCGGTAGCTCGCTGGGCTCATAACCCAGAGGTCGCAGGTTCAAATCCTGTCCCCGCTACCACGAACGCCTAAGGGGCGGACACGCAACACGTGTCCGCCCCTTAGGCGTCCTTCACCCCGCAGTTCCACAAGTGCCTTGCGCGGCTTGCCGGAGCGGAACGCCGAGGGCCGGGGGCCGGCGAACGGCTGGCGGCCCCGGGTTCGCGTGTCCGGGAACTGCTCGGCCGAGCCTGAAGGCCGTGTGGGTCAGGGCCGGTCAGGCCGGGCCGAGCCCGGGTGCTCCCGGAGCGGAGCGTGGGTCGCCTCCGACGGCCACCAGGCCGCTCTCGTAGGCGACGACCACGGCCTGGGCCCGGCTGGTGAGCGCGAGTTTCGCCATCATCCGGTTCACATGGGTCTTGACCGTGGCGATGCTCACCACCAGGCGCTCCGCGATCTGGTTGTTGGTCAGGCCCCGGCCGACCAGGTACAGCACGTCCCGCTCGCGCGCGGTCAGCCCCGCCAGCGTGCCGGGCTGCTCGCCGACCGGCTCGCCCTGCCGCGCGAACGTCTCCACCAGGCGCCGGGTGACGGTCGGGGCGAACAGCATCTCGCCCTCCGCGATCTGCTTGACCGCTGTGAGCAGCCGTTCGGGCGGGGTGTCCTTGAGCAGGAACCCGCTGGCTCCCGCGCGCAGCGCGGCATAGACGTACTGGTCGAGGTCGTAGACGGTCAGCATGACGACCTTGGGCTTCGGCTGCGCCGCGGCGGCGAGGATCCGTTCCAGCGCGGCGATGCCGCTCATGCCGGGCAGGCGGATGTCCATCAGGACGACGTCGGGCGTGCAGCGGGCGGCCAGGTCGACGGCCTCCTCGCCGGTCGCGGCCTCACCGGCCACCTCCAGGCCGTCGGTGGCACGGACCAGGGCGGCGATTCCCGCTCGGATGAGCACCTGGTCGTCCACGATCAGTACTGATGTCACCGTTGCCGCCCCCTCGTCCCCCACGCCCCGGCCGGCTCTCTCGTCCCCCACGTCTGGGCCGGCTCGCCGTCCTTACGGGTCGGCCTCGGTGACCGGCAACGTGAACGCGACCTCGAACCCGCCGTCCGGACGCGGGCCGGCGTGCACGGACCCGCCGTAGAGTCTGACGCGTTCATGCATCCCGATCAAACCGAGCCCGCTGCCGGTGACCGCGTCGCCGTCTCCGGGCCCGTCGTCGACGATCCGGGCTTCGAGGTGGTCCGGCTGCCACTGGAGGCGGACGGTCGCGGTGGCGGGTCGTCCGGCGTGCTTGATCACATTGGTGAGGGCTTCCTGGACGACCCGGAACGCGCACAGGTCGACCCCGGGCGCGAGCATCCGCGCGGGGCCCGACTCGACGACCCGGACGGGCACACCGGCCGCCCGGGTGCGCTCCACGAGCTCGTCGAGCTTGGCCAGTCCGGGCGCCGGATGGTAGAGCGGCTCCTGCTCGCGCGAGGCGTCGCCGGAGATGCGCAGGACCTGGAGGAGCCCGCGCATCTCCTCCAGCGCCTCGCGGCTGGTCGCTCCGATCGCGGTCAGCGCGGCCCGGGCCGCCTGCGGGTCGGATGCGAAGACGTACTCGGCCACCCCCGCCTGCACGGCCAGCGCCGACAGGTGATGGGCGATCACGTCGTGCAGCTCGCGGGCGATCCGCACCCGTTCCTCCACCACGGCGTGCCGCGCCCGCAGCTCCTGCTCGCGCCGCAGCCGATCCGTCGCCTCGGCCAGCTGCGTGTTGCGCTCGGCCAGGCGCCGCGTGCCCGTCGCGAAGATCCCCACGATGCCGGTCGCGATGACGGACTGCGCCACCGACAGCTCCACCGACAGGCGTGCCTGAAGTCCGCTGGCCACCCAGGCCCCGCAGGTCACCACCGCGGCCGCGACCGCCTGACGCGGCGGTCGGCGTGCGATGACGGTGTAGCTCGCGAGCAATGGCGGCCACAGGTTCACCGACGGCTGGAACCCGGCCGCGGTGTAGATCAGCAGGCCGGTCAGGGACAGTGCCAGTACGGGCCACGGGTGGCGCCGGCGCAGCGCCAGCGGCAGCGCCACCAGGAGACTCAGGCCGACCGCCGTCAGGTCGAACGGCCGCCAGCCCTCCGCCCGGTAGCGGGCCTGGTACGACTGCAGCCCGTACACGACGGTCACCATCGCGAGCACGAAGGCGAGCGCCGTGTCCGCCTGCACCGAGTCCGCCCGGAGCCTTCGCGCGATCAACCGCATCCCGGCAGCGTACGGACGGTCGCGGTCGCTGTCGTCAACCCTGCGGTTGACCGCCTCCGTTGCCGTCCCGCCGCCGTCCGTCCCCGGCTACCGCAGAGGTTTACCCCGGCAATCAACCCTGGAGTTGACGATGGCTCGGGGGCCGCCCTGCCACGCTCTTGCCATCCACCGCGACCGACGGTGGCAACGGGAGGGATCACCATGAAGGGGAAGCTCGCGGCGATGGTCGTCGGCGGTACGGCGGCGCTGGGGCTCGCGTTGAGCACCAGCCCGGCCTCGGCCGCCTCGTGGCACTACCAGTGGTTCGACACGCACACCCCGACCACCGGCTGGTCCACCAAGAACGTCGGCCTCGGGCCGGGTGGAAGGACCGTGAGGTTCGACGTGTGGTGCTCCGGCGGCGGCACGTACACGGTCGGGATCCGCAAGGCCGGCTTCGGCGGCGCCGACGTCGCCACGACCGGCGACGTGCCGTGCAACAGCCGCTGGTACACCGTGTCGTACACCGTGAACAACGAACGGGACACCAGGTGGGCGTACTACGCCCACCTCGGCACGCACAACGGCAAGCGGCCGCTCCAGGTCGCGGCCTACTGGCGCTGATGCACCTGTGCCGTGGGGCCGACCCGTCCGCCGGCCCCACGGCACCCGGCTCCGCGCCTCGTCCTGCTCGTCCCGATCGGCGCCCCGGCCGAACAGCTGGGCGACGCGGCTTCGGGCACCCTGCCAGACATCCGACGCCGCTGCGCCCGCAAGCGCGTCCCGGCGATCGGCCCCCGGGGTTCCGGCTGTCTACACAAACGGAAGCGGCTCAACTTCTGGCGGGGTGCGGGCAATCGTGCAAGCCTCGTTCGGGTTCAGCCAGGAGCCGTCTCGCGGCGGCTGACCGCCTGTTCGCCGTGCACCGTGGACTTGGAGGGGGACGCAATGCGCATCAGGGTCGGACATCGTACGGCCAAGGTTGCGGTGGTGGGCGCGCTGACGCTCGGCGCGATGGGCCTGACGACGGGGAGCGCGTTCGCCGCCACCCCGCCGACCGGGGCGGAAGCCTGCCCGAGCGGCAACGTGTGCCTGTACTACCACTCGCCGCAGTACGGCTGGGGCGCGTGGGAGAACTGGTCGCCCGGCCAGACCGTGGACCTGAGGAACGCCCACTTCTCCCACTGGGGGAACAACGGCGCCGGCTGGGGCCAGACCGTGGCCGACAACGCCGCCTCGCTCGTCAACAACACCGGGCAGCCCGTGGCCGTGGTGGCGGACGACGGGACGTGGGACTACTACCGGGCGGGCTACGCCGATGTCCTCGACTACACCTACAACAAGGACGCCCAACTCTGGAGCTGACCAGTCGAACGACGGGATGTCCCCTGCGCCGCTCAGGTGCGGGGGCTCCGCACCCGGCCGCAGCGCAAGAAGTCGAGCACGATGTCGGGCAGGCGGCCGGGCTCGCGCAGCCATGACTGGGTCGGCACCTCGCCGGCGTTTCGCTCGCGTGGCGTGGGTCGGGCTGGATCATCCTTCGACAGCCCACGTCTGTGGCCGATGCCGAACAGCTTCAATACGCGGTACCCGGCAGCTGACCCCGAGACGGGGAGGCCGCGAGGCGCGCGCCGCCTGTGGTCTCCATCCAGCGGCCGGCCCTACCCGACGGTCCGCTGTCGGTGGGCGTGTGCAGAATGTCCGACCATGAACCGGACGCCCACCCTTCCCCTGACCGTGCCGGCCTCGCTGGCCGATGCCCACGGTCTCGACCCGGCCGACGACGGGTGGGTCCTCCTCCCGAAGCACGCCGTGGCCACACCTGTCGGCGACACCTACACGCTCTCCCGTACACGCCGGTCGACTGGACCTGGCTGGACAGCGCCGCACGGGTGTTCCACCACTGAGCGCTCGCACCCGTGGTCCCGTACGCCCGGCGCGTCCGGCCCCGACAGCGCGCCCCCGCCGACGGTTGCCCGTGCGGTGAGCCCGGGACGGGGACGGTGTTCTCGGGTGAGGGCCGATGCGTGCGGAGCGCGGCCGTGTGCCGGGGTTCCGCCGCGGGCAGGCTCGGGGCGGGGAGGGACGCCATGGTCTGGGTCAGCGGGTTGCCCGGGGTGATGCTCGGGTTGTTCGGCGCCGCCGTCGGCGCGGTGGGAGCGGCGGTCGCCGGTGCGTTCTGGCGGCGGATCACGGTCGGCGGGCGGGTGCGGCCGGACGCGCGGACGGCCACCGCCCGGTGCGCCGGGTTCCGGCGGGTCACCGAAGGACCGCGCCTGCGGCGCCGTTGGCCCGCACGGCCGGTCCTGGTGTTCACGACCGAGGACGGCCGGGAGATCGAGCTCGTGGACCGCTCCGGCCGGTGGCGCCGGAGCGGTGACGAGGTCCAGGTGTACTACCGGCTCTCCCGGCCCGAGCGCGCGGTCCTCGTGCCGCCGGGCAGTATGGCGCTCCTGGCGGCCATGGCCTTCGGCCTCCTGCCCGCCCTGGGCCTGGCCTGCCTGGGGCTGGTGCTGTTCGTCCAGGGAGACCTGGCGGGCGCGGGCTACCGGTGACCGTCCGTCAGGTCGCCCTCCGGGCGACCGCGACGGCCTCCGGCGCTGCCGGACACCCCGCCCCCGCCGGCCCCGGAGGCGGGCGCACCGCGGTGGGATCAGGCGAACGGGAGGTACCAGGGGCGCTTCAGCGGCGGCAGCCGGTCGGCGAAGAAGGCCGACACCTGGGCGAGCTGCGCCTCGTCGAAGGCGTGCTGCGGAATGAGGGCGACGGCCTTGTTGGTCTGCTGCAGGTACCAGAAGCCGGACCGCGCGGTCACCTGGCGGTACGCGCTCCAGGCGACCTCGGCCTGGCTGACGGCGGTGCTGAGGGCGTAGTTGTGCTCGGTGATCCGCACCGTCCAGGGCTCGGCGAGCAGCGGAGTGCTCTTGCGGGCGGCCTGGCGGACGACGACCAGTTCGCCGAACGCCAGGATCGCCGGGCCGACGATCACCAGCCAGATCCTCGGCTCGGTGCCGACGAGCAGGGTGAGCAGGCCCACCATGAAGAACAGGACACCGAGGACCGAGAGGCCTCGGACCGCCGGGCTGTTGCGTATCGCTTTGCGGAAGTCGGCCTCGGTCAGCCGGAACGTCGCGGTGATGTCCATGAGGAGTCGTCGGTTTCTCTCGGTGTCGCGGTCGGTGGCGAAGTGTCGCCCCGGCCTGTCCTGTCGACGCACGGCTCGCCGTCGCACAGGCTGCCCGTCGCGTTGCCGGGCCGTTGCATGATCTTCAAGATCCCACGTTCGGCGCGGAACCGTCCAACGGCTTTGCGCGGCCCCGGTGGACCCGGTGCATCGAGGCCCCGCCGGGGGCCGCGGAGTGTCCGGACTGCGGATACGGGGGCGGTGCACCGTGCCGGTACGATCCTGCTCGCCGCGCACGCAGGTGCGAGGGCGGGGGTGGTGCGTGGTGCGCCCGCGCTGTCTTCTGTCCTCTGTCTTCGCCCGTGCCCGGTGCCCGCTCAGGGACCGCTCGGGTGCGGGTAAGCGGTCCACACTCCTCCGCTAGGAAAGCAGTTCATGGTCTTCTTGTCGCTCGTGGTGCTCGTGCTCGTCGCGGGCAAGGTCGTCGTCTCGCGGGTCTCTCGGGAGCGGCGGAGCCGCCGGGAGACCGAGCTTCGGCGCAGGCTGGCCCCGCGCGAGCAGCTCGTGCTCCGGGGAGACGAGCCGTCCGCGGAGTTGGCGGCCGTGCTCGATGCGGCCGGGGGCGGTGACTGGCGCGCGGTGGCCGAGTACCTGGCCGAAGCCGACAGCGACGGCGAGCGTGACGCGAACCGGCGCTGGATGCGGATGGAGCCGCTGAGCACGGCGGCGGCGAAGGACGACCACTGGCTGCGGCTGTGGCGCGAGGAGGAGCCGCGCAACGCGGCGGCCGCCCTGCTGCAGACCGACGCGCTGGTCCAGCTCGCCTGGGAGATCCGTACCAGCAGGTACGCCTCCGAGGTGACCATGGAGCAGGCCCGCGGGTTCCACCAGGTCCTGCGCGAGGCGGATCAGGCCGCACGGGAGGCCGTCGAGCTGGCACCGTCGGAGGACCCCAACCCCTGGGTGGCCCAGATCGCCATCGCCATGGGACTGGGCTGGTCGCGCGAGGACTTCCGTGCGCTCTGGGCCGAGGTGACGGCCCGTGACCCGCACCACCTGCGGGCACACGAGGGCGCGCTGCAGTACTGGTGCGCCAAGTGGCACGGCAGCCACGAGCTGATGCACGCCTTCGTCGACGCCGCGCTCGCCGACGCGCCGGCCGGCAGTCTGCTGACCACCCTGCGGGTGCGGGCGTACTACGAACAGAACACCCGCGACAAGGCAGGGGCGGCCGCCTACCGGACGCCGGAGTTCACCGCGGCCGTGGACGCCCTGGTGGCCGACCTGGCGCAGGCCGATCCGGCGCATCCGCAGCTCCAGGCCGCCCGGGGCTGGGCCGCCTGGTCACTGGTCATGAACGCCCGGGTGGTGGCGGCGTTCGAGCTGTTCCAGGCAATGGGGCGCGAGGTGGCCGGCCCCTGGCGCAACTACGACGATCCGCAGACGGCCTTCGACCGGATGCGTGAGATCACCGTGCAGGCGATCGCCCGGGCGAAGGTCTGACACACGCGGCGCAGCCGCGCGGTCGGGCCTGGTTCAGTGGTTCACCTGCACCGGGCAGCGGATCCTGATAGCCGAGGTGGTGCAGACGATGCTGCACCAGGCGCTCGACCCCGCCGCCGAGTTCCTCTTCGAGGACGACCCCGGCTCCTCGCCCACCTGCGTGAGCCCCGGCTCCGCTCGGCCCTGCTCATCCGGTAGGACGCCGCGGTCGGGCCGGTTCACGCGCTGCACCGATCGGCAGGGGCACGGTCGCAGACTCCCGCTTCCTTCGCCCCGCTGCCGAGTGATCACCGCTGAGAGGACCTCAATGGCTGCGCTGATCGAGTACCTGCAACGGCCGCATCATTTCATTGTCCTCGTGGTCCATGATGTGACAGTGCCAGACGTAGCGTCCCGCAATGCCAAAGCGAAGCTTGACACGGGTGATATAGCCCGGCAATGCGATCACGGTGTCCTTGTATCCGCCTTCCCCCGGTTGTGGGGGTGACGATGCGCCGCCCGTGATTGCTTGGCGGTCGAGGACCTGGAATCCGATCTGATGGATGTGGATAGGGTGCGCGTCGGGGGTGAAGTTGTACAGTTCCCAGATTTCGGTGTCGTCCTTCACCGGCGTCTCGGTGACCGGGTCTGACCACAGGAGCGGGGTGGCTGAGCCACTTGGCGTAACGGTGCCGAGTGTGTCCATCGAGGGCGCGCCGGTGAAGTACGCGGAGTCCTCTTCGTTGACTGACAGCTTCCGGACCGTCCGACTCTCGGGAAGCTCCGGGAGCGGGGGAAGCACGATCTGTGACGGTGGGACACTGGTGTCGGTGGAGGCAAGGGGAACGACGGTGAATTTCATGACCTGCCCCGTGGTCGTGATATTCGCCGGCGTGAAGTCGGTGACCGGTGCGCCGCCGCCGTACGCCTCGTCCGGGCCTTCATTGATCAAGTAGAGCCCGGTGCCGACCGGGGTGCCGGTGAAGTCGACCACCACGTCGGCGCGCTCCGCGGGGGCCAAGAGGAGTTGATCCGACTGGACCGGGGCCGGCAGGAATCCCTGGTCGTTTCCGATCTGCCAGAAGGGCAGTGCGGGGCTGACGGGGCGGGGGGCCGTAGCGTCGGCCGCGATCTTCAAGATGAGAGTACGGGCGTTGCTCGCGTTGAGGATGCGCAGGCGGTACCGCCGCGGTTCCACGTTGAGCACCGGCCAGGTGTTCCCGTTGACGACCATCGTGGTGCCGAAGAACTCCGGGTTCCAGATGGGCGGAACATCGGTGTAGGGGATCCATGGACCGTCCGGCGGGGTGTCCCCGAAGTATCCGCGACTGCTGGGGAAGAACAGCGACCCGTCCGCATTGAAGGATTTGTCCTGAACCACCAGGGGGACTTCGTAGGGGTGGGTACGGTGGGCACCGTCCCGCCCCGGTGCCGGCCCGGGAAGCACTCCAGAGGGGAGATCAGCGGGTCCGCCTCGCAGCAGGTAGAAACCAGCAAGGCCCGCGTAGACATTCACCCGAGTCATGCCCAGAGTGTGATCGTGGTACCAGAGAGTTGTGGGACGCTGATCATTGCTGTACGCGAACGTTGCCGACCCGGGGCGCCATCGGACGCCGTAACGGTCACGGAACTGCTCGGCGAACCGATCGTAATAGGTACCCACGCGAGCATAGTCACGAGGAATATCGCGGGATGCCGGCAGGTACCAGGCTTCGGGGTATCCGTCACTCTCCTCTCGGCTGTACCCACCGTGCAGATGGGTCACGATGGGAACAGGTCCTGTGTACGGCCCGGGAGTGGTTGAGAAGGTCGGCCGAGAATCACGTCCGGCGCTTCCGCCAGGAGGGTTTGCCCAATGCAACGTGGGGTCCACGGCGCATAGATGGGGCAGATAGAGGCCGCGCGAGGTGACGAGGTCGTTGACCCATGTCACGGAGATCGGCCGATCCACACAGGCTTCAATGGTCAGGCCTGGCGTATGGAATGACTGCGGGTGTCCCACGGCTCCGTAACCCCAGACCGTGGTGTCCGGCATCCCGACTGGCAGCATTTGCTGCCGGAACTGACGGATCGCGATGCGGTAGGAGTCCCGGCCCTCGCTGGGCATTTTCTCGAGAAGGAACAGCGGCGTTCTGTACTTGGGTACGGATGCTGGATCGAGCGCGTCTCCCGATGGCCGTGAAGGATGCGGGTGGCGCCGACCGTGTCGAAGAGCACCCGGCCCGGATGGCGAATCGACTGCGTAGGCGTGCCCGTCCGCAAGTGCGCCGGCGAGACCTACGGCACCGACTGCCGCAACCGTGGTTCTGAGCAGCCTGCGTCGACTCGGCAGAGAACTCTCAGCGATATCGGCAGCCTGCGAATTCTTCAGAGAATCGGCATCCTTGATCACGCTCGAATGATATGCTCACGAAATGGAACGTGGCGTTGCTTCCGCCGCTCGACACGCCCCGCCCCTTAAAGTCCGATCATTAGGCTATTACTGCAGCGGCAGATCTTCCTTCCAGTGATCGAAGCCGATAGCCCCGCGCTTCGTGGAGCGATCGGCACCGTTTCCAGAAGGGCCGGGCCGGCTCCAGCGCATGCCTACGCCTGGAGTGCGTCGAGCTGTTCCGGGGCCGGTTCAGCAGGTCTGGCGCAGGTAGCCGGGGTCGCTCGGCGGAACGACGTCGAGGTCGCGTCGCACGATGCTGATGCGGGTCCCCCAAGTCGTGCACGCTGCCTGAAGGCCCTGCTCGTCGTACTCGACGTCGAAGACGCTGTCGCCGAACGCGTCGGTGTAACGGTTGCACTCGCCGTACGTGCCGCACTGTTCCACCACCGCGAAGTCGAGGCCCAGTCGCTGCCGGTCCGGTGCCAGCTCCGCCGCGTTCTTCTGGGCGATGGCAAGGCCTTGTCCGTGGGCGTGCGCGACGAGTAGGGACTGGTACGCCTCGGCGTCGGCCGCGCTCAGCAGTCCCGCCGACCGTGTGTAGCTGTCGTAGTTGTCCGGCTCGACGGCGTTGAAGCCCTTGGTAGCGCACTCGTCGATCCAGCCGTCCACCTTCAGAGCGATCCGCTGACGCTTGGTGTCCGTGCTGATGTCCAGCAGCGCCTCGTTCCAGGCGGTGTCGTAGACGACGTTGCCGGCCTGATCCCGGAGCAGCAGGTCCTGGTCCCATTCCTGCTCCGCGTCCGGCTGGGCCTGGAAGCCGTTGACATAGCAGATGTTGTAGATCGCCACTGCCGGGGACGCCCCGTGGTCGCGGCTGACGACGAGCACACCGGCCGGCGGCTGGTACGGCCCGCCGATCTGGTAGTCGAACCCGGCGTGCGCTGGAGGCACCGTCACGGCGGGCGAGGCCGTCGCCGATGCCGATGCCGATGTTCGCTCGGACGTGGAAGGCGGGATCGTCACCGCCGGTTCCGCGGTCCCGCCGGAGGAACCGCACGAAGAGACTGCGAGAACGGCTGCCGTCGAGATCGTCAGGGCGGCGGCGATCCTGACGCGCGACCTGCGGGATCGACCATGGTCAACGGGCATCATCGAACTCCAGGATGACGGAGCATGTCCTCAGGGCAGCTCCCCCTCGCGGTGCCGGAGCACGAAGGACCACCCGGGCGATTTGTCGCCCGCCCCGTCGGGCAGGGCGTCGACAGGGCGGCGAGGCCGCGTAGTAGTGCGGCTGCGGTGCTACCGGGCACCCGGGTTCCGTGCGAGAAGCAGACGCAGCGGGGTGATCACGTCGTCGGGGTCGGCGGACGGCAGCACCTGGTTGTCGGCAGCGTCAGCGACTGGGCGGTGACCGACGACGGCGGCCAAGGTCTTGGCCGCCGCCGTCGGGGTGTGAAGGCTGCGGACAGCGGGCCCGGTGGGTCAGGCCACGCAGCCGGGGACCGTGGTGGGGCTGCCGAAGCAGTTGGTCGGGTTGTTGGCGAGCACGGCGGTGAAGTTGAGCGTGACGGTGCCGCCGTTGTTGTAGACGCCGCCGGGGGCGTTGGTCGAGTTGTTGCTGACGACCTTGCTCTGGGTGAGCGTGGTGGCGCCGGCGCCGAAGTTGGCGACTCCGCCGCCCGCACCCGTGGGCCCGGATGCCGAGTTGTCGACGACGGCGGTTTGCGTGACGTTCAGCGTGCCGTCGTTGGCCACTCCGCCGCCCAGCTCGAGCGCGTTGTTGTTGACGATGGTGCTCTTGTCGATGGTCATGGTGCCGTCGTTGCCCAGACCGCCACCGTTGTGGAGCGCGCTGTTGCCACTGATGAGGCTGCGGTCGACGTTCGTGGTGGACCCGGTGTTGCCGCCGATCCCGCCGGAGAAGTCGGCGTGGTTGTCACGGATGAGGCTGCGACTGACAGTGAGGATTCCGTCGTTGCGGATGCCGCCCCCGAAGTCTCCCGTCGCGTCGCCGTTGGCGATGATGGCCTCGCGAAGGTTCAGGTTCCCCGTCGAGTCGACCGTGAGGATGCGGAAGGCCGGCGCGGCCGGGTCACGGGTGATGGTGGCGCCGTGACCCTTGATGGTGATCGTGTTCTGGATGTCCGGCAGCGGGGTGGTCAGGTCGTAGATGCAGCCCGGGGCCAGGGCGAGCGTGCCGCCGGAGGTGTTCGCGTTGGTGATGGCGGTCGCCAGCGCGGCGGTGGTGCACGGGACGAACGTCTGCGCGGCTGCCGGAGTGGCGGCCACGCCGGTGACCACGAGGGCGGCCGCCCCGAGAGCGCTCAGCGTGCGGATCGCCAGCTTGCTGCGGTTCATTGCTTCTCCCTGGTGTCGTGTGGATCGTTCACGGGGCCGCGTGCGGCGTGTCCGGGAACGGGTCGAGGGTGTGCTGGGGCCTGGGCTCGTGGTGGCCTGAGCCCTCTGGTGTGGTCTGGTCGCACCTGGTCGGGCATCGCCTGCGACCGTCGGGGGCATAGGAGTTGAACGTCCGTGCGTCAGCCGGACGGTGTGGCGGTCACGGGTGTCGGTGTGGTGCCACGGCCTCGTCGGATGGTCAGGTCTGCGGGGCCTTGGTTCGGCTGACGGCCTGCGGGGATCGTGATGACGCCCACCGTGTTCGCGCCGTTGTCGCTCACGTAGGAGGACAGAGGGTGAATGCCGCCCTGCTCGGGGCGGTGTCGATCACCTTCACGCTGCCGGCGGCGCTGTTCGCCGCACAGACGCGTCGTCCACTCTCAGTGATCGCGATCCCGATGGACCCGCCCCGCCCGGCACGGTCGCGTTCTTCGCGGTCGGCCCTGCTGTCAGGCGGTCAGTAGCTGAGGTCATGACGTCCCCTCCGGTCAAACGGGGACCGTCGACGTCCGAGGGCCGTCGCGTTCACGACAGCCGACATGACGTTGGTTCCTTACCGGGGGCGCCCGACGGCTGCCGGACCGGAGCACACGTCTCCTGAGGTCCAACGCATTCCCCCGGCAAGGGATGGGCGGCCCACCGGGTTGCAATCGCTACGAGTAACACACAGGGCTCCAGAAGGTGGCTACCAGAAGACTTGCTTCTCACCCGAACGGCCGAGCGCGCTCTACCCGGGAACGATCCTGCACGTGCTGTCCACCCGGCTGCGACGGCCACTTCCCCGCGTACCGCGGCCACACCGACCGACAGGGCACATCGCCGGAGGGGCCTGGCCGCCGGTGTCGGCGACGGCTGAACGGCGTACCCGACCGCTCGATCCGTCCACGCGACGGTGTTCGTGGACGCGATCTACGTGAATCCGCATAGCGAGAATAATAGAATATTATATCCAGGATGGACTGTTCGGGTGAATTCGCATATTCGCTGATGACATCCGCCAAAATCATTGACACGATCGAGAATAAGTATCCTGCGGGATAGGAGCCCGCGGAAATCACACCCCGGTGGAGGTTCGTCATGACCAACTGCCCCGCTGTCGATGCCCGGGCCGCTCTCGCCTTCCTCCAGAGCAGCGGACTGATAAACATGAACACCACTCTGGAGGAGTTGGTCAGTGCGACCACCACGCTCGGAGAAATCTCCGGCTATGTGCTGGCCTGGGACAAGTACGTGCTCGTCGTCCCGTCCGTGACCGAGGAGGCCGCGCAGGCCTAGCTTCGGACTGCGCCGTACGGTTGCGCCCGCGTCTGGCAAAACGCAAGGCCGGGTGACATCGACTCATCAAGGGGCGGCTGTGGCTGACATGTGGCGCACGGTGGAACACGGAGCGGTCTCCTGGCTGGCCGCGCACCGGACCCGTTTCGACCCTGACGCCGCCGATGAGGGGCGCGTGTTGTTCGTCCGCAAGGCGCTCGTCGAGGTCGCGTTGCTGGTCGGACTGCGCGCCCGGGCGGAGTCCGGATCCTTCGACGACGCCGACTATCAGATGCTGTTCGACCAGGTCACCGCAGTGGCAGCTCGATCTTCGTACCGTGAGCTCGTCGCACGCGACGAGCGGGCCCTGCTCTTGTACGCGGGCACCTATGCGTCACAGCGGTTGTGCGGGCAGCCCGACAGCGAATTCGAGCGCCTCATCGGCCAAGCGGTCTCCGGGCGCTACGCGGCCTGTTTCGAGCGCGTTCCCTTTCGGCAGCTGGATCTGCTGCACACGCTGGAGTTGGCCGGAATCGATCACGGAATGCCGACGGCCAACGCTGTCCTGTCTTTCTCCCTGCTCTGTGCCGATCCGTCCGTCCTGAAGCTGAGTGATGGCGATATTTACGCGATCACGCACACCGTGTTCTACGCCACCGATTTTGGTCGGCGCATCCCCCGGTGGCCCACCGGATTCGATCTGCCGCAGGCCGTGGAACTACTGGAGGCACTCAGCCTTCTGTGCCGCCGGAAGGAGAACGCCGACCTCGTCGCCGAACTGCTCTGCTGCCTGCTGTGCCTGGGGATCCGGGACTCACCCGAGACGGAACGGGCATGGGCGTTTCTCGCCGATGTACAGGAACCCAGCGGGCGGGTCGCCGGGCCGGACGGCGTCCTCCCGCCGGAACTCGAGAACGGCGATTCGGAATACCGCGGCTGGGCCACCGGCTACCACACCACGATCGTCGCAGCGCTGGCCGGCCACCTCGCCCGCGACGCGGCCGTGATCCGGCGGCCGCGCCCCTCACCTCCCAGGTCCGCCGGCAAGGGACGACTAGAAGTTGCGATCCGGCGTGCCATCACCTGGCTGAGCGACGACGCTCTCGAGGTGCCGTTCGACGACGCGGTTCCGGCAGCGGGCGCGGCCTCGCGCGCCGCACGCTCCGTGGGGGAGCCGCAACTCGCCGCCCGGACTCTCGCACGTCTCGCGCAACGTGCCGACGGCGCCCTCGCCCAGCCGGTGGGCTGGGGGCAGCAGGGCGTCGACGCGGTTGCCGAGTGCGCGCGAGGCCTGTCGGCCTGCGGACTGGCCTGCGACTCCCTCGACCGGTTCCTGATAGAGACGGCGGGAACACTCGCCGGACTCACCGTCGTTCCCACGACCGCCGCTGGCGGAGTCAGGCGACTTCAGGACCTGGGCCGACTCACCGCGCAGCAGGCGGACTCCCTCCTCGCCTCCACGGACCCCGCAGGCCTGCTGGCCGAGAACCATCCGCCCGCGATCACTGCCGTGGCCCTGGCACAGTATGCCGACGGTCAACCGCTTCGCCTCGGCGGCGACGCCTCCGTCTGGCGTTCCGTCGCGGAGCGGTTCGCGGCCGCGCTGCCAGCCGCCTGCCGGAGTTACCGACTCGAAGAGGTCTCCGCGCTCCTGCAAGGGCTGGGGGTGCTCGGCTGGGCCGATCACCGGATCACCCGCGACGGGGTCGACTTCCTGCTCTGCCAGCAGCACCCCACCGGCGCCTTCGGCTACCCGGCGCGCGACGACCACCAGGAGCGGGCGACGGCACAACGCATCTGGACCCAGAGTTGCGTCGTCGCCCTTTCCTGCCTGCACGACTTGTACGACGAGTGAGCGCCCCACCGCTCCCACGTCCGCCCGGTACGGTTCCGTTGCGCCCCGTCAGCTACTCGCGCTCGTTGACCAGGCGGCGCATCATGTGGGAGACGCGGGGTGTTCAGCTGGTCCCACACCAGCACGATCGGCGCCTCGACCAGGTGGTGCACACCGTCGAGCAGGCCGATGTGTCGCGTTCGGACAGGCAGTGACGCTCACGCTCGCGCCCGCTGTGTCGCAAGGATCCGCTGACGCATCGGGGTCCGGGAGCCCGGGTGCATCGCGATCGGTCCGGCCACCGGGATGCGCCCGGAGCCGCGGGCGCCGACTCTCACGACCGGGGTGGTTCCCCGGCGTTTCCATGTCCGGGCCCCTTTCCACGGCGACGCGAGTGGCCGGCACCTCGACGCTTCGTCCTGCCATGCCGGTGGGGTCCGGAATTCGCGATGGGCGTGCGCGGACATCCTCGTCGCATTGGGCCTTTTGGGTGACTATTTGTCAATACTGTTGCTTCATATCCATTCTTTCGGGTTAATGATGATGTCTGAACCGGCGGGCCGCCCATCCCCGTGCCGGGAAGCTCAGCCGGCGGCCCGTCCGTTGTTCCAGCCCCCGCCGCTCGGACGCCGGGGCTGATCGGTTCGAGCCCGCCTGGTGTCAGCCCGCCGGCTCGCCGACGCCACCGGTCCGGACATCCCGTAGTCGCGGCAGTGGCGGTACCCATGGCCCGGTGCCTCCCGTCCCGTCCTTCGGAGTCGCTGCCGGGCGCGGTGCGCCGGGTCGAGGCAGTGGCCGGACCGCCGACAGGACCGGGGCCGGTGGGCGTGGCTGAAGGTCCACCCGGCCGCCATCACCGTTCTCACGCAGGAGACACATCGTGAACGCAACTGTGCATGCGGCGCCGTTGGCGCCGAACCTCACGCTGCCCTGGCCGCTGCCGCCCGTGCTGTTCGCGGACAGCCCCAACGCGGGGCCCGGGACCGGCGGCAACCTCGTCACCCTCACCGGCCTGGGCCTCAACGCCGCCACCCAGGTTCACTTCGGAGAGACCCCGGCCACCATCGTGGCCGGTGACGTCCTCGGCTTCAGCCTCGTCGTCGTGGCCCCGCCCGGAAAGGGCACGGTGGCGGTGACCGTCACCACCCCGAACGGCACCAGCAACCCCGTGGCCTACACCTATCTGGTGGCCTCGCCGCCGCCCGTGCCCAACCCCACCGCCATCACGCCCGTCTCCGGCCCGACCGCCGGCGGTACGGTGTTCGTCATCACCGGTACCGGGCTCGCCGGTGCGAGCGTGACCTTCGGCGGCATCGCGGCCACCGTGCTGGCCAGCACCGCGAACGTGATCGCGGGTCTGACCCCGGCGCACGCCGTGGGCAACGTCCCCGTGGTGGTGACCACCGCCGGTGGATCGGCGAGTGTTCCGGGCGGCTTCACCTACCTCGCACCCCCGCCGCCGGTCGTGACCGCGGCCATCACTCCGGTGGTCAGTATCCCGGCGGGTGGTGGCGTGTTCACCATCGGGGGTACCGGTCTCACGGGTGCGACCGTGACCTTCGGGTCGACCGCGGCGACGGTGACCACCAACACCGGTACCGTCATCACCGGCATCATCCCGGCCGGTACCCCGGGCACCACCGTCAACGTCACCGTGACCACCCCGGGTGGCACGGTGTTCGCCGGAACCATGACCTACACCGCCTGATCAACCCGGCGGTGCGGTCGGGGTGAGGGCTGAACGGACGAGGCTCCCGGGCGGTTGAGTGAGATGTCCCATGTCTCAAGCAACCAGCCAGGGAGCCTCGTTGGCTACCCGCTCCAGACCACAGGTGACTTGCTCCACGCGCATCGTGCAGAGCGTTTCCACGACAACGGTGATGGTGTCGGCTTCGGTGCCGCAGAGCGCAGTGCGCCACGAAAGATCTCGACAGCACACCAAGTGCCCAATCTCCTGTGCGTTTCAATGGCCGCCGGTACGGGGATGGAAGTGGTGATTCGAACCGGTGGGCTGCCCATCCCTTCTCGGGGTGGACAGCCTTTTTGCGTTCGTGCTGTGGCGCCCCGGGGGGATTCGAGGGCCTGTGCCGAAGCCTGGAAGAGGCTGGCGCCAGGCCGGGCGGCCCTTACCCGAAAGGGGTCCGCATGCGTCCGGACGTCCAGCAGCCGCAGGAACCGTCGATCGCCCGCATATCAACCGAGCACAGGCCGGAAGCAGTTGCCGCGGGTGTGACGAGCGATCTCGCACCGTCGATCGTTCCCATGGTGCTGACATCGATCCCGGTGGGCAACGGCCCGTTCGGGGGTCGCCGTCGCGCCCAACGGCAACGCCTATGTCGCCAATGAGGGCGGGGCCAATGTGACGGTGATCGACACCGCGACCGACACCGTCATCGGCGGCCCCATTCCCGTCGGCAGCGGCCCACGCGGGGTGGCGGTCGCATCCAACGGCAACGTCTACGTCACCAACTTCGGGACGAACGACGTCACGGTGATCGACAGCGCCACCAACACCGTCCTCATCGCGAGCCTGCCCGTCGGTATCCAGCCCTGGGGGGTGGCGGTCGCCCCCAACGGCAACGCCTACGTCGCCGACCACGGGGCGAACACCGTCACGGTGATCGACACCACCACCAACACCGTCGTCGGCTCCCCCATCGCCGTCAGCGGTTCCGGACCCTCCGGCGTGGCGGTCGCCCCCAACGGCAACGTCTATGTGAGCAAAGAGATCACGAACGACGTGACGGTGATCGACAGCAGCACGAACGCCGTCCTGGTGCCCAGCATCCTGGTGGGCAACACCCCGTTCCAGCTGTGGAGCGCCCCGAACGGCAAGGTCTTCGTCTCGGACTACGGGGCGAACAACCTGACGGTGATCGACAGCGTCACGAACACCGTCGTGGGCTCCCCCGTACCCGTCGGCACCGGCCCCTTCGGCGGAGCGGTCACCCCCGGTGGGACGGGCTACGCGGTCAACAACGTCTCGAACGACGTGACCGTGTTCGACACCGCAACCGGCACCGTGGTGATCCCCAGCATCGCGGTCGGCCTCCATCCCGACGGCGCTGCCGTCGTCCCCGGCAACAAGGTCTACGTCGCCAACCGCGGTCCGAACTCGGTCAGCGTGATCCCCTTCCCCACGCTGACCGGCATCACCCCCGGTCAGGGATCCGCGGCGGGCGGGACCGCGGTGACGATCAACGGCACCAACCTGACCGGAGCGAGTGTCACCATCGGCGGCAACGCCGCCACCAACGTCACGATCAACGCGGGCGGTACGCAGATCACCGCCACCACCCCGTCCGGGACCGCCGGACCGGCCACCGTCACCGTCACCACCGCGACCGGAACCGCCAGCCTGGTGAACGGCTTCGCCTACGCGGCCGCGCCCACCGGCATCAGCCCCGACCAGGGCACCACCGCCGGTGGCACCGTCGTGACCATCCAGGGTCACGACCTGGCCGGCGCAACCGCCGTCTACTTCGGCAACAGTCGAGCCACCATCCTGGCCGACACCGCGGCCTCGGTCACCGTCCGCGCCCCGGCCGGACAGGGCGCGGTCCCCGTGACCGTCACCACCCCCGGCGGCACCGCGGCCTTCGGCACCTTCTACTACCTCCCCGCCCCACTGCTGACCGGGATCACCACCACCATGGGCCCCGTCACCGGCGGAGGCACCGCGGTCATCACCGGCGCCGACCTGGCCGGAACCACCTCGGTGCTCTTCGGCTCCCAGGTGGCCCCCATCCAGTCCGTCACCTGCACCGCCGTCACCGTCGGCGTCCCCAGCGCTCCGTCCTCCGGCCCGGTGCCCGTGACCGTCACCACCCCCGGCGGCACCGCCAACGGCCTGACCTTCACCTACCTCGACGCACCCTCCCTGACTGCCGTCGACCCCGGCGCCGGACCCACCGGAGGCGGCACCGTGGTCACCTTCACCGGCGCCAACCTCGGCACCACCCAGGAAGTCACCTTCGACAACACCCCCGCGGCCTTCGCCGTCATCTCCGACCAGACGATCACCGCCACCGCCCCGCCCCACCCCGCCGGAGGAATCACCATCACGGTCGCCACCCTCGGCGGCAGCACCCAGAGCACCTACACCTACCTCGAAGGCCCCGCCGTCTGATACGACAGTCGCCCGACATACCCTGGTTCACCCGATTCCGCCGGGCGACTTCAGCGGCCTGGAAGCGGCTGCGGGCGTTGAGGCGTTCCATGAGGTCGGTGGCGACGCGGCGGGCGGTGCGGGGTGATACGCCCAGGCGTTTGGCGATGGCGTCGTCGGTGCGGCCGTCGGCGAGCAGGTCGAGGGTGGCCTGCTCCCGGCTGACCTTCCTCCGCAGCCATAAGACGGTGCTGGTGCGCTCGGCGGCCGTCAGTCCGCTGCTTCCGGTGCGGATGTGCGGTACCGGAGCCGGCTCCGCGCGGGGGAGGCGGCTCCGTCCCGTGATTCTGCGGCGCGGGCGAGCGGCTTGGTGGGCTGCTGGTCGTCGCGCCGGGACAGGGCTTGGTCCTAGTCCATGGCGGCCCGACACCGCGGGCGACGGGTTCTTCCTGCCGCCCAGGCTCGCGTCCCGGCGCCGGAGGTCCGGTTGGGCCGTTCCAAGGTGATCGGGCCACTGTGCTCGGCGACCGTCTGGCCCGCCCCCCTCGGAGCCCTCGGGAAGCGGGCGATGACCGCCCCGCGAGTGGTGGTGATCGACAGGTGTGGTTCGTCCAGCCGTCGGCGGATCCTCACCTCGTTACCGGCGAGACCCGGGGGGAGCAGGTAGAAGTTGCCCTCGAACGACACGCGTCCGTGAGGATCGACCCTGCGCTGAACGCAGACGCGAGCCGGGAACGGCTTCGAGGGCAGCGGCAGCAGGGCTCGGGCGTTGCAACCCGTCCGTCGGTGCCAACGGTCCGAGCGCTCGGTCAGGCGGTCGAGGCTGTCCTGGGCCGCCTGCACGCTGAGTTCGTCGGCCGCGGTGTTCCACCAGTGAAGGACGACGGAGCGGTGGGCGCGCACGACGGGGCCGGGCGTTTCCATCTGCGGGCGGATCGCGATGGAGGCACCGTAGTGGACCGCGATCTCGTGGAAGACGGCGGTCACCTTGCCGGCCGTTGAGCAGACCGGCCGGGTCCGGTCGAACAGCCAGCGCTCGCCGGTGCCGCCGAGGCGACGCAGCACCTGGTCCAGGGCTTCCACGTAGTGCGGGAGGTCGTCGGTGTCGGCCAAGACGGCCCGCCAACGGCCGGATCGCGTGAGCGAACCCATGAGCAGGTGCATCTCGCGCCCGCAGTCCCATTCGACCGGCGGGGGAGGGAGCTGTACCCAGTCGAACTGCAAGTCTTCGAATGTGCTGGGGCTGGGGCTGGCCCTCCCACGGTGGCACGGTCCGCAGCGAGGCCGCGTCAGGTGCCTGCGCAGGGCGCGGGTGAAGGTCGAGTAGGCGCGGTTGTAGCCCAGCTCGACGATCTCGCTGTGGAGCACGTTCGCCTGTAGGTGCGGATCGTCGTCGAGGCGCTGCTGGCAGTACGGGACGAACTGCAGGAACTCGTCACGGGTCACTGCTCGGACTCCCACGGTCCGCTCTCCGTTGAGGTAGGCCCTGACGGTCTTGCGGTCACGGCCAAGGAATCGGGCGATCGCAGAGATGGACCAGCCATTCTGGTGCAAAGCGAAAAGCTCTTTGTATTCCTCTGCGCTGAGCATCCGAACCTCCTAGCTATCAGACTTCGCCGCCGCAGATCTCCTTGAATTAGTGGCGGCCGCCAGGCATGGTCGAAAAATACAGCATGAAACAGAACCGCTCAAGGGGCGGAAACGTTTCTTTTTGGATATTCCCATGGGAATTTCAGAGAGCGGGGACTCGCCATCCCTCGCCCGGGATGCGGGGTTCACCGCCGCCCGACGGGGATTGAGCACCGGCTTCACAACATAACCACCGTGCATTCCGGGGATTCTTCAGAGCGTTGCGAGAACTGCATATTAAAGGACGCTCGAATCGCGCGCATGTGAGGACGGCGCGCGGCCTCACAACGGCAGTCGGCAGGAAACCGTCTTGGTTCCGTCGAGATGGAAACGGTACGCCCATGCGCCGGCGATGCTCTCCACCAGAAGCAGCCCGCGTCCGCCTTCTTGACAGGCGGTTGCCCGATGCGCCTGGGGAGCGCTCGCGGAGCGGTCTCGAATACCGATCGCGAGCCACCGTTGCTCGAGCGCGATTGTCACCCTGATCGGCTGCTCGCTGTCGGTGTGTTTGATCGCGTTCGTCAGAAGCTCCGTGGTCAGGAGTTCGGCGTCGTCGGTGAGGTGTGCCATCTCCCAGTGGATGAGAATGGCCTTCACGACGTGGCGTACGGGCCGCAGGCACTGGGGCTCCGGCAACACGAACATGGTGAGGCGTCGCCGCTGTGTGTCATGCGTGTCCAGGCGTGGCAGGTCTGTCGAGGTCATGGCCGTCCCCTGGTTCCCTCCCCCGGCGAAGGCGGAATCCCGTGCTTCGCGGTCCGGCAGTGGCTTGGCGCGCCGACGGCCCGGAGTGCGCTCATGAGTTCTTCCTCAGCGGCCCGGTGTCGGCGGTGGAGTCCTGCGGCTGGTCCGACTGCGGCGAGCGGGGAGCGATGAGCTCCACGGCTCGGGGCACGGCGTCACCGGGGGAATCCGGTGGGGCGTCGGTGGTCAGGCCGATGCCGATGTGCTGTGCGAGGCCGTCGGCGAGAGCCGCCAGAGTGGGGTGGCCCGCGACGAAGTCGCCGGCGAGCCTGATGTCGAGCGAGGCTTCCAGTCGGGTTCGCAGTTCGATGCGGAGCAGGGAATCGAACCCGAGCGCATTCAGCGGGGTCTGCGGATCCAGGGTGCTGGCCCCCAGCCGGAGGACGGTGCGGATGTGTTCGGCCAGGTAGTCCTCGAGGAGCGTGCGGCGGGCGAGGCCGGGTTCCACGGCCCGCAGCTCGCGTCGGATGTCGCGCGCCGCATCCTGGCCGACGGTCTGCGTGGAGGTGTCGGGCGCCTCGGGCGTGAGGAGGGCGAACAGCGATGACGTTCGGCCGGCCGAGGGGATCCAGGTGTCCGGCGGGCCGGGGATGACGCCGGTGCGTACGCGGCCGTGGGTCAGGAGCGCCGCGAGGGCCTCGAGTCCGTCGGCGGTGGGAATGGTCTGGTAGCCGCGGGTCGCGAAGTCGGTGGCGACCCCGGTTTCGCCCCAGGGGCCCCAGTTCACGGCCAACGTGGGCAGGTCCAGGCCGGTGCGCCAGGTGGCGAACGCGTCGAGCCATGCGTTGGCGGCCGAGTAGGCGCCCTGGCCCGGGTTGCCGAGCAGGGAGGCCATGGAGGAATAGAGGACGAACCAGTCGAGTGGCAGTCCGGCGGTGGCCTGGTGGAGACGCCAGGCGCCGGTGACTTTGGGACGCCAGACGCGTTCCAGCTGGTCGTCGGTGATGTTGGACACCGCGGCGTCGTCGAGGACCATCGCGGCGTGGATGACACCCCGCAGTGTCCCGCCGTCGGCGGTGGCTTCGGCCACCAGTTGCTCGGCGATGCCGGGCTGCGCGATGTCGCCGAGCACGACGCTGATGCGGGTCCCCTGTTCGAGCAGTCCGGCGAGGACCCGTTCGGTGTCGGCCGAGGGCGGTGTGCGTCCGTTGAGTACGAGGTGGGCGGCGCCTTGGCCTGCCAGCCAGTGGGCCGTGGCGAGGCCGACGCCGCGCAGGCCTCCGGTGATGAGGTAGGCGCCGTCTGCCCGCACCGGCGAGGGCGGGTCGCGCAGTACGGCGGTGGTGCGGCCTTCGCCGGGTACTGTCAGGACCAGTTTGCCGATGTGCCCGGCACCGGCCATGAGGCGAAAGGCGTCGGCGGCCTGCGCGAGCGGATAGGTCCCGCACGGCAACGGGGCGAGGGTGCCCTGGTCGAATTCGGCCAGGACCTCGCCCAGCAGCTCGGCGAAGGTGTCCGCACGGGCGTCCTGGAGCTCGACGAGGTCGACCGTGCTCATGGTGATGTTGTGCCGTAGCGGTGCGAGACCCAGCGGGGTGTCGGCGAGGATGTCGCGTACACCCAGCTCGACGAACCTGCCGAAGGGGCGCAGCGTTTCGAGTCCGGCCCTGATGGCGTGTCCGGAGAGGGAGTTGAGGACCACGTCGACACCCTCTCCGGCGGTGGCGGCGCGGGTCTGCTCGGCGAAGTCCAGTGAGCGGGAGTCCATGATGTGCCGGATGCCCATCGCGCGCAGGTATCGGCGCTTGTCCTCGCTGCCGGCGGTGGCGAGCACTTCGGCGCCCAGGCGCCGCGCGACCGCGATCGCGGCCAGTCCTGTCCCGCCGGTGGCGCTGTGGATCAGGACGCGCTCGCCGCTGGTGAGCCTGGCGACGTGGCGCAGTGCGTACCAGGCGGTGAGGTAGGCGATGGGCAGCCCGGCGGCCGTCTCGGCGGGCAGGCCCGCCGGGACGGGGGCGACGGCGGCGGCGGGCACGGTGGTGAAAGTGGTGAAGAGACCGCCTCGCACGTCGACGGCGAGGACTTCGTCGCCGGCGCGCAGGTGCCTGACGCCCGGTCCGACGGCGGTGATCACACCGGCGGCTTCGAAGCCGATGCGGTGGCCCGCTTCGTCGTCGGTCGCCAGCATGCCCATGGCGGTGAGCACGTCGCGGAAGTTCACGCCTGCGGCGTGGAGGCGCAGTTCGACCTCACCGGGGCCGGGGGCACGTCGTGGAGTGGTGGTCAGGCGCAGGGCGTCGAGGTCGCCGAGCCGCCCTGCGTGGAGCTGGAAGCGGTCGGTGCCGTAGCGCACGGTGCGGGTGACGGCGGTGGCGCGTTCGGTTTCGGACAGGGGGGTGTAGGCCAGCCGGGCGATGTGGCGGGTGTCACCGCGCAGGGCGATCTCGTCCTCGGGGGGGCCGGTGAGGAGTTCGGCCGCGAGCCGGTGCAGGTCCACGTCGGCGGGGTCGGCGTCGATGAGGGTCGCTCGCAGCTCCGGGTGTTCGTGTGTCAGGACGCGCACGAGTCCGCGCAGGGCGCTCTGGGCGGGGTCGCAGGGTTGCCCCGGCTCTGCATCGTGGGCGGATCGGGTGACGGCGAACAGGCGTGCGGGCGCGCTGTGCGCGATCGCGCTCTGTGCGGCGGCGAGCAGGCGGCGGGTCCGGTGCAGCGCGATCGCGGCGGCGTCGTCCTCGGGCGCGGACGGCGCGGACAGGAGGACCACGGCGCATGGTGCGGGTGAGGAGTCCCAGTGTCGGGCGATGGTCTGCTTGAGCGGCTGGAGGGTGGTGCTGTCGACGGGAGCGTCGAGGACTTCGGTGCGTGCTCCGGCGCGCTCGAGGGCGTCCGCCAGCGCCCGGGCGGATCCGTCCGCCTCGCCGATGACGAGCCAGGGTCCCGGGCCGGCCGGTTCGGGGTCCTCCCGGCGCGGCACGGGCTGCCAGCGTGTCTCGAGGAACCACCGGTCGACGGTTTCGTCGGCCGGCGAGCCGTGGCGTATGAAGCGCAGCGCGTCGATCTCGACGAGCGGGTTACCCGCCTCGTCCAGCAGCCGCACGTCTCCGATGATGCTGTCCGTGGCGGTGTGGGTGAGCCGGGCGTGCGCGTAGTGGGCGTCCTCGGGATCCGCGAGGATTCGCACGGCGTGCATCTGGACGGGCAGTACCAGGCCGTGGCCCGGTTCGCGGATCAGGCCGGCGACGACGAGCTGGGCGCACAGGTCCAGGAGGACCGGGTGGATCCGGAGGCCGTGGTGGGCGGTCTGTGCCGGGGCCGGCAGCGTCACGCGGGCCCAGAAGCTGTCGCCCTGGGCGGATGTGTGCAGTTCGGTGATGCCGCTGAAGGCCGGGCCGTGCTCCAGGCCCCGTGCGCGCAGACTCTCGTACAGGGCGTGCGGATCCAGGACGACGGGGTGGTCGGCGGTCAGTGCGGCCACGGAGAACGCCGATGCCCGCGGGGCGGCGTCGATTCGCCGCAGAACCGCGGTGGCCTGCCGTACCCAGGTTCCGTTCCTGTCCTGACCGAAGACTTCGCAGTCGGCGCGGTCGGCGCCGGTCAGGGTGACGGTCGTGCCGATGGGCGTGTGGGCGTCGAGGTGCATCAGCTCGCGGAAGTGGATGTCGGTCGCTTCGACATCGTGCGCGGCGCCGTGGAAGACCTCGCCGGCCGCGGTCAGGGCCAGGGCGCAATAGGCGGCGCCGGGCAGGACCGGTTGGCCGTGGACACGGTGGTCGGCCATCCAGGGCAGGACCTCGGTGCCGGTGTCGGCGTGCCAGGTGTGGCGGGGTTGGTCGCCGGGCACCTCCGTGTGTGTGCCCGGCAGGGCGGCGGGCGCGCCTTCGGTGTGCTGGTAGGCCGCTCGGGGTGGGGTGATGTCGGTCCAGTGGGGTCGACGGTTGAAGGTCAGCGCAGGCACGTCGGTCAGGCGGCCGCCGGCGTAGAGGCGGGACCAGTCGACGCCGACTCCCGCGCAGTGCAGGGCGGCGAGCTGTGTGCGAAAGGTGGTGTGGTCGTCTTCCCCCTTGCGCAGTGTCGGCAGGATCACGGGTTCGTGGAGCAGGCCGGTCAGGCTCTGGGCGAGGGGGCGGGTGACGACGGCGTGGGGCGAGATCTCGAGGTACACCTGGTGGCGGTCGGCGGCGGCTGCGGCCACTGCGGCGCTGAAGCGTACGGGGCGGCGTAGGTTGGCGCACCAGTAGGCGGCGTCGAAGACCGGGGTGTCGCGGGGGTCGTCCAGGACGGTGGTGTAGAAGGGGACGGTCGGTCGGCTGGGGGTGAGCTCGGCGAGCTCGGCGGCGAGGTCCGCGAGCAGCGGGTCGACCTGGGGGCAGTGCGAGGCGACGTCGACGTCGATCATGCGCGCCACGACTCCGCGGGCCTGCCAGGTGGTGGTCAGGTGCCGGACGGCGGCCACGGTGCCGGCGACGACGGTTGAGTCGGGCGCGGCGACGACGGCCACGGACACCGTGTCGTCGCCGATGGCGGCGAGGTCGTTCTCGACGGTCGCGCTGTCGAGGCCGACGCTCACCATGGCGCCGGCTCCGGCGATCCGGGTGAGGAGAGCGGATCGTCGGCAGATGACGCGGACGCCGTCGGCCAGGGTGAGTGCTCCGGCGGTGACGGCGGCCGCGACTTCGCCCATGGAATGGCCGATGACCGCGGCCGGTTCGGTCCCGTGATCGCGCCAGACGGCGGCCAGGGCGACCTGCAGGGCGAACAACGCGGGCTGCACGTGGCCGCAGCCGCTGATGTGTTCGCGGTCGCGGACGGCTCGCAGAACGGAGAACCCGGTTTCGGCGGTGATCAGCGCATCGGCTTCGGCCAGGGTCTCGGCGAAGGCCGGCTCGTGGTGGAGCAGGCCGTGCCCCATGCCCTGCCACTGCGAGCCCTGACCGGAGAACACCCAGACGGGACGGCGGCTGACGCCCGCGCCCACGTGGCCGCGTACGACGCCGGGGTGGGCTCGACCGGCTTCGAAGGAACGCAGGGCGTGCGTCAGGTCACGGTGGGAGTCGGCCACCACGCCGAGCCGGCCGTGCCCGGGGGAGCGGCGCAGGGCGAGGGTGTGGGCGATGTCGTGCAGGGGGGTGGTGGCGCCCTCGGTCTCCAGCCAGCGGGCCAGGCGTGCGGCGGCGGTGGGCAGTGCGTCCGGGGAGCCGGCGGCCAGGAGGAACACGTGGGGTGGGGTGGCCTGCGCCTGCGACGGCGGGGCGTCGGCGGGGACGGCGGCCGCGTGTGCGGGAGTGCCGGCGGTGGGACCGCCGGGGAGGATGACGGTGCGGCGGCGGGCGGGGGCCTGTTCGAGGATCACGTGGGCGTTGGTCCCGGAGAAGCCGAAGGAGGACACCGCGGCCAATCGCGAGGCCGTCCGGGTGGGCCAGGCGGACAGGCTGGTGGGGACGAACAGGCGGGTGCCCTCGGCGCTGATGGCCGGGTTCCACCGGGTGAAGTGTAGGTTGGGCGGGACGAGCCCGCGCCGGAGGCAGAGCACTGCCTTGATCAGGCCGATGACGCCGGCCGCCGGTTCCAGGTGGCCCACGTTCGTCTTCACCGAACCCAGTGCGCAGCGCCCCTGTCCCACGCCGTAGACCGCGGCCAGGCTGGAGAACTCGACGGGGTCGCCGACGGGTGTGCCGGTGCCGTGCGCTTCCACCAGGCCCACGTCGCGCGGGTCGGTTCCGGATCGGGCGAGGGCCTGGTGGTAGAGGGCCTGCTGGGCCTCGGCGGAGGGCGCGGCCAGGACGTCGGAGCGGCCGTCCTGGTTGACGGCCGAGCCGCGGACCAGGGCCAGGATGCGGTCGTCGTCCCGCAGCGCGTCTTCAAGGCGTTTGAGGACGACGACGCCGCAGCCTTCGCCGCGTACGAAGCCGTCCGCGGCCGCGTCGAAGGTCCGGCAGCGACCGGTGGGCGAGAGCATCCCCATGCGGGCGAAGGACATCGTCGTCCTGGCGCCGAGCATGAGGGTGACGCCGCCGGCCAGCGCGAGATCGCACTCGTCGTTGCGCAGGGCTTGACAGGCCAGGTGGACCGCCACGAGCGAGGACGAGCACGCGGTGTCCAGTGCCACGCAAGGGCCCTGTAGGCCCAGCAGGTAGGAGATGCGTCCCGGGGCGACGCAGTGTCCGTTGGTCAGGACCGCGCCCTCGAGTTCACGGGGCTGGCCGGAGAGGGCCTCCATGTAGTCGGTGTAGCTCAGTCCCGAGAACAGTCCCGTCGAGGTTCCCGCCAGTCGCTCCGGCGGGAGTCCGGCGTGTTCGAGCGCCTCCCACGTCACTTCCAGGAGCAGCCGGTGCTGGGGGTCCAGAACGTCGGCCTCCTTGCCCGAGACTCCGAAGAAGTCGGCGTCGAAACCGGCGACGTCGCGAAGGTAGCCCCCCCGGAGCGGCATCGGCCCGGCGGCGTGGGCCGGGGCGGCTTCCACGTGCCCCGCGCGGCTTATCGGCGGTTCGCCGACCGCGTCCTGGCCGGCTTCGAGCAGCCGCCACAGCGCGGCGGGCGAGTCGATGTCGCGGGGAAGTCGGCATCCCATGCCGACGATGGCGATGGGCGCATCGGCGGCTCTCGGGTTCTCTGCGTGGCCCATCACATGTTCTCCTACGCGCTTGCGCGAACGGGGGGTGGGGATCGCTCGCCGTCCGGCGGTGTGGCCGCCGGAGGCCGGGGGTCAGTCGGCGTCCGAACTGCCCAGCAGGATGGCGCTCTTGACGCCCCCGATCTGGTAGTTGCAGGTCAGTGCGTAGTCGAACTCCAGGTGCCGGGTGTGGAGGCCGGGGACGGGATCGAAGCAGATGTTGTCGGCCGGCTCCTCGCAGTTCGCGGTCGGGCACACCTCTCCCTGCTCCAGCATCAGGAGGGTCAGGGCGACGCCCAGAGCTCCCGCCGGGGCGCCGTTGTGGCCGAAGCAGGCTTCCTGGGAGGTCATCAGGAGGTCTTCGACAGCGTCGCCGTAGAGCCGCCTGGCCGCGTTCGCCTCGAACGCGGTCACGACGACGTCGCCGTCGCTTCCGCCGTGGATGTAGGGAATCTGGCCGATGTCCCACCGGTCGCCGAGGCACTTGCGGATGGCTGCGACCAGTGACGCGCCGTTCTCGTCGCTTGCGAGCGGGTTGGACAGGCCGTCGCGGGTCATACCGTGAGACAGGACCTGGCCGTAGGTGTACGCCCCGCGTCGCTGGGCGCGGTCACGGCTTTCCAGCACCAGGGTCACCGATCCCTCCCCGTGGTTCACGCAGTCGGCCCGCCGGTCGTAGGGCCTCATGACCCGGTCGAAGGCCGGGAGGAGTTCGGGCATGCCGTCGACGCGGATGGAATCGTAGGCGCGCTGGGCACCGTGCAGCAGACGCTGGACGTTCTGGATCACATCCACACCGAACACGTCGACGCCGGTGACGACGGCGAGGTCGATGTCACCGTCCGCGATCATGCGGCGGGCGTTGCCGATCTGGACGGCGGAGGACGCACAGCCGCACGAGACGGTGAAGCATGGGCCGGTCGTGCGCATCAGCGCCCCTTGGACCAGTGCCACGTCAGAAGGGGTGAGTCCCTGCTGAGCCCTGACGAACAGCTCCATCGCCTGGTGCGGGGTGGTGGTGCGCGCGTCGGCGTGCAGGACTTCGAGGTAGCTGGAGACGTTGGCATCGATGCCCCCGCGCCCGACCAGGACGGCGGCGTCGGTGAGGTCACCGTCCCGGATGCTCAGTTGGGCGTCCGCGCAGGCTTCCACGAGGGACACCAGCCCGTAGCGGTGAGCGTTGGTGTAGTGCTGGGAGAAGATGCCCGGCAGGTCCGGCAGGCGCTCCGCGAAAGCTGCGTCCGGCAGATCGACGGAGCCGTAGTAGACGCCGTGGTGCTTCAGGCACGAGCGGCCGTTGGCAGCCACGTTCCAGACTTCGTCCGCGGTGAACAGCGGCTGCTCCTCGCCCGGCAGGCAGAACCCCATGCCGGTGACCATGGTGTCCCGCTCGCCGGTGGCGCCTCGTGGGCGCGCGCTGGAGGGCCCGCTCACGACGCGCACCCGAGAGTGCGGGGCGGACGCTCTTTCCGTAGCGGTGCGGGAAGGTTGCTGATCATTGCTCACCTCGGGGTGTGGGGATGGGGTGATGCGGGACGGCGCCGCGTTGGTGTGCGGCTCCCGGGCCCGGCGCCGGCGTCGGATGCTGGGGGAGACGGTGACGGGCGCTACTCGGCGATGGCGGTCCGGTACGACCACCGGTAGACGGGCATCAGTACGCCCCCGACGTCTTTGAAGTCCTGCGTGATCTCGAAGTGCTCATAGCCGTTTCCGCGAGGAATCTTCAACCGATTCACAATGGTTCCGGATTTCACTTCCTGGATCTCAGGAATGTCACTCGGGCCGCCCTTGAGGAAGACAAGCAGACAGTGGGCCGTGAAACTCACCTCACCCGTTCAAAGCCGCTGAAGAATTCTTCGAGGAGGATCAGGCGTCCGATTGGCGGTGTACACCCTGAATACCCACGGAGAAGGCGGGCTAACCCAGGTGGCCCAACAGCGCATGAAGTGCGCCAGGGGCGCACTCGCATCGCCGTCCGCAGATCACAGGGGTGTCATCGACGCCGTGATGTTATCTGAACAAAGCCCGGTCGGGAATCGCCGTCAAGAATAAATATGACGACTTCGCCATGCTCTCCCGGTTGTGCCGTGCCATGGGTATATCTGCAGGTCAGAGTGGGCGCCTGAGTCGGTTTCCGCATGTTGTCTCCCCAGTTTACGGGCGCCCTCACCGCGATTCCTGACCGGATCTTCGAGAACTCCTCGACAGTCGCCCGGGAAGGCGCTCGCCTGTGCTCACCTAAAATGCCCAGCGGCAAGTCTTTTGTCGTGACCGGCTCCCTCGGGCGAAGTGTCGAAGAAATTGTGCGCCCCTGATATTGGCTTATGCTCCCGTCTTTAGCGAATTCCCTATTGCCACCCGATGGAGCCCGAATCTACCGTGAGGGAAACGCCTAGTCGACTTGGCCACAATGGCCTTGTCCGGCGTTCGGAGTCGGAAAAGAGGAATCCTATGTCCCCGATTCTCCTCGCACTCGTCCCCTCGCAGGGTCCGACGACCGGGGGTAACCCCGTGCTCCTGGTCGGCGCCGGGCTGACCGGTGCGACGGCGGTCCTGTTCGGCGCCACCCCCGCGCTCAGCTTCACCGTCCAGTTCGACGGGGCCATCACGGCCGTCGCCCCGCCCGGGACCGGGACGGTCCCGGTCACGGTGGTCACGCCCGCCGGCACCAGCAACAACCTCAGCTACACCTACCAGCTGCCGGCCCCGCCGACCATCCTCGCGCTCGTGCCGCCGATCGGCCTGGCCACGGGTGGCCTGCCCGTCCTCATCGTGGGTCACGGCCTGTCCGGCGCGACGTCGGTCCTGTTCGGCGCCACCCCCGCCACGAACTTCACCGTGCTGGGCGACGGCGCCGTCCTGGCCGTCTCCCCGCCCGGAACCGGAACCGTCCCCGTCACGGTGACCACGCCCGCCGGCACCAGCAACGGCGCCTCCTACACCTACCTGTAGGACGGCGGCCGACCGCCGGTCCGTGCGCGACATGATCCGGCGGGATGAGAACAGTGAGCTCCGACAGCAGCCGCGCTGTCGGAGCTCACTGTTTGTCAAACGCTCGGTCGGGGACGGGACTCCGATGTCCGCGCCCTCTCGGAATTCGTGGCGACCCTAGATCGTCGGTGGGGCGGTGTAGGTGTAGGCGAGGCTGTTGCTGGTGCCGCCGGGGGTGGTCACCGTCACCTGCACCGTGCCCGAGCCCGCCGGCGCCGTGGCGACCAGGTTGCTGTCCGACACGACGGTGAAGGCGGCCGGCGCGGACCCGAAGGTGACCGCGGTGGCGGTGCTCAGCCCGCTCCCCGTCAGCGTGACCGTGGTCCCACCCGAGGTCGGCCCCGCCGTAGGAACCACACTCACCAGTTGGGGAACGGGAACGTAGGTGTAGGCGACACCGTTGCTGGTGCCGCCGGGGGTGGTCACCGTCACCTGCACCGTGCCCGAGCCCGAGCCCGCCGGCACGGTCGCGGTGATCTGCGTCGCGGACACCACCGTGAACGACGAGGCGGCGACGGCACCGAACCGCACCGCCGTCGCCCCCAGCAGATTGTTTCCTGTGACGGTGACGGTGGTTCCGCCGAGAACAGGCCCTTCGTCGGGGACCACGGCGGTGAGCTGGGGGTTGCTCAGGTAGTAGTAGGGCACGGGGAGGCTGGTGCCACCGGCCGTGGTGACGGTGACGCCGGACCGCCCGGGCCCTCCGGTCGGCACGGTCGCGGTGATCTGCGTCGCGGACACCACCGTGAACGACGAGGCGGCGACGGCACCGAACCGCACCGCCGTCGCCCCCGTGAACCCGCTGCCCGTCAGCGTGACCGTATTGCCACCGGATGCCGGTCCCTGGGCCGGGACGATCGTGGTCACCACCGGTGGGGCGGTGTAGGTGTAGGCGAGGCTGTTGCTGGTGCCGCCGGGGGTGGTCACCGTCACCTGCACCGTGCCCGAGCCCGCCGGCGCCGTGGCGACCAGGTTGCTGTCCGACACGACGGTGAAGGCGGCCGGCGCGGACCCGAAGGTGACCGCGGTGGCGGTGCTCAGCCCGCTCCCCGTCAGCGTGACCGTGGTCCCACCCGAGGTCGGCCCCGCCGTAGGAACCACACTCACCAGTTGGGGAACGGGAACGTAGGTGTAGGCGACACCGTTGCTGGTGCCGCCGGGGGTGGTCACCGTCACCTGCACCGTGCCCGAGCCCG
>NZ_JBHTTU010000033.1:0-2884 GCF_042794375.1 Kitasatospora sp. NPDC056531
AGCACACCCAGCTGGGCGCCGCGGCCGGTGCCGACCAGCAGCGCGGTCGGGGTGGCCAGGCCCAGGGCGCACGGGCAGGCGATGATCAGCACGGCGACGGCGGCGGTGAAGGCGGCGGTCCAGCCCTCGCCGGTGCCCAGCCAGTAGCCGAGGGTGGCCACCGCGAGGGTGATCACGATCGGCACGAAGACCGCGGAGATCCGGTCCGCGAGGCGCTGCGCGGCGGCCTTGCCGTTCTGCGCGTCCTCGACCAGCTTGGCCATCCGGGCCAGCTGGGTGTCCGCGCCGACCCGGGTCGCCTCGACGACCAGCCGGCCGCCCGCGTTGACGGTGGCGCCGGTGACGCTGTCGCCGACCCCGACCTCGACCGGCACCGACTCACCGGTCAGCATCGAGGCGTCCACCGCCGAGGCGCCCTCGACCACCGTGCCGTCGGTGGCGATCTTCTCGCCGGGACGCACCACGAACCGGTCGCCCACCACCAGCTCGGCGATCGGGATCCGCACCTCGGTGCCGCCGCGCAGCACCGTCACGTCCTTGGCGCCCAGTTCCAGCAGCGCCTTGAGGGCAGCCCCGGCGGTGCGCTTGGAGCGGGCCTCGAAGTAGCGCCCGGCCAGGATGAAGGCGGTGACGCCGGCCGCCGCCTCCAGGTAGATGTTCGAGGCGCCGTCGCTGCGACCTATGGTGAACTCGAAGCCGTGCCGCATGCCCGGCATCCCGGCGTCGCCGAAGAACAGCGCCCACAGCGACCACAGGAACGCGGCACCGGTACCGAGCGAGACCAGGGTGTCCATCGTCGCGGCGCCGTGCCGGGCGTTGGTGAACGCGGCCTTGTGGAACGGCCAGGCGGCGTACGTGACGACCGGGGCGGCGAGGGTCAGCGACAGCCACTGCCAGTTGTCGAACTGCAGCGCCGGCACCATCGCCATCGCGATCACCGGGACGGCCAGGGCCAGCGCGGTGAACAGCCGCTGGCGCAGCGGAGCCAGTTCGTCGGCGGGCTCGGCCTGCTCGGCGCCCTCGCCACCGGCGGCGGCCGGGGGCTTGGGCAGGGCGGCGGTGTAGCCGGTGGCCTCGACGGTGGCGATCAGGTCGGCCACCTCGACCTCGCCCTCGAAGGTGACCTTCGCCTTCTCGGTGGCGTAGTTGACGCTGGCCGAGACACCGTCCATCCGGTTGAGCTTCTTCTCGATCCGGGCCGCGCACGAGGCGCACGTCATTCCGCCGATCGAGAGTTCCACCTCCGTGGAGGCGGGTGCCTGCGTGGTCATCGTTGCTCCTCGTGACAGTCGGTACTTCGAGGTACGTGCGCGGCCGGGCCGTCATACCCTGGAGGGGTATCGGGCGGTGCCGGGTTCATTTATACCCCTGGGGGGTACGGAGGGCAAGCCCCGAGCAATACCCCGGGGCGGTATGTTCTCAGGGTGGCGATCCGCTTGACTTGATACCCCCATGGGGTATTCACTCATCGACGTCGAGCCGGGGCCTCCCCGCACTCCACGCACCGCCCGCACCGCCCGCACCCGCACTCCCGCACTCCCGCACTCCCCGCGGATACCTGAGGAGGGCCGCATGGCCGGCTACAGCACCGAGAAGGACCAGCTCCTGCGCAGACTGCGCCGCGTCGAGGGCCAGATCCGCGGCCTCCAGCGCATGGTCGACACCGACACCTACTGCATCGACACGCTGACCCAGGTCTCGGCCGCCACCAAGGCCCTCCAGTCCGTCGCCCTGCACCTGCTCGACACCCACCTCGCCCACTGCGTCCAGGACGCCATCGCAGGCGGCGGCGCCGAGGCCGACGCCAAGGTCGCCGAGGCCTCGCAGGCCATCGCCCGGCTCATGCGGGCCTGATCCCAGCCGCTTCGAACGTCCCAGGAGACCGCCATGAACACCGCCCTGCGCATCACCGCCTTCACCGCCGGCCTCGCCGCCGCCTTCGGCCTCGCCCTCGGCGTCGGCCACGCCACCGGCAGCGACCCGGCGCCCGAGCCCGCCGCCCACGCCGGGCACACGGAGCACTCAGGACACGACTCCGGGGGCGGGGCAGCCGCCGAGCACCTGCCCGGCGGGCTGCAGATCTCCGAGCGCGGCTACACCCTGAGCGTCGACAACCCCTTCGTCACCGCCGGATCCCCCACCGACCTGAAGTTCCGCATCCTCGGCACGGACGGCAAGCCCGTCACCGCCTACCAGCAGCAGCACGAGAAGGAGCTCCACCTGATCGTCGCCCCGCGCGACCTCTCCACCTTCCAGCACCTGCACCCGACCCTCGCCGCCGACGGCACCTGGAACGCCCCGACCGCCGTCCCCGCCGCCGGCGAGTACCGGGTCTTCGCCGACTTCACCCCGGCCGGCGCGAGCGAGGGCCTCACCCTCGGCGCCGACCTCCACGCCGCGGGCGACCTGCGCCCCGCCCCGCTCCCCGAGACCGGACGCACCGTCACCGTCGACGGCTACACCGTCACCCTCGGCGGCGACCTCGCCCCCGGCCGCAGCAACCACCTCACCCTGAACATCAGCAAGGACGGCCAGCCCGTCACCGACCTCCAGCCCTACCTGGGCGCCTACGGCCACCTGGTCGCCCTGCGCGCCGGCGACCTGGCCTACCTCCACGTCCACCCGGACACCACCACCCCGGGCCCCGAGATCGGCTTCACCACCACCGCCCCCAGCGGCGGCAGCTACCGGCTCTTCCTGGACTTCAAGCACCAGGACACCGTCCACACCGCCGCCTTCACCGTGACGACGGACGGAGCCGCCCCCGCCGCCTCGGCCACCGACGAACCGGCCGCCGACCACCAGCACTGAGCAGCCCCCGGACGAGAAGTGGGGGGGGGGGGCCTCCCCGTACGGACCGGGGCGTTCCTGCCTCTCGGGATGA
>NZ_JBHTTU010000033.1:2894-10264 GCF_042794375.1 Kitasatospora sp. NPDC056531
CCCCTCCCCGTCTCGACAACGAACACCCCGCCCCCCACCCCCAACGACTAACACCCCCAGGGGAAGGAGTGCCGGGCCCCCCCCCCCCGGGCCCCCCCCCCCACTTTCGCGTCTCCGGAGGCAGAGCGAGGGCGTATTCCGTCACAGAGGTCTCACGCTCAGTTTGAATCGCCTGTCCCACAGCAGGTAAGACGCGTTTCACCGCAGGTGGGACAGCAAATCGGCCTCCCGGCCGGACGGCTGAGTGCGGCACAGTTCTGCCGCGGCTCGGTGAACACGAGCCGACACCCGAGACCGACCCCTGGAAGGAACACTTACGTGAGCCTCAAGTCCCGTATCGCCAAAGCCGCCACCGCGACCGCCGTCGCCGGCGCCGCCCTCCTCACCCTTGCCGGGCCCGCCAGCGCTGACCCGAACGCGCCGCACCTCGGCTACGGCTACGGCTACGGCTACGGCTACGCCAACAACACCCACGCCGTGTGGTGCGTGCAGCACCAGTTCAACTACTTCGTCAAGAACGCGCACATCAACTACCCGACCATCGGCGAGGACGGCCTGTGGGGCCCGGAGACCTACAACGCGATGGTCTGGCTGCAGAAGTCCTTCATGGACCCGCCGGCCGACGGCATCTTGGCCCGAACACCTGGAAGGCACTGGACTTCTGGGGCACCCCGTGGAACGAGCTCACCGGCAGCTGACAAACCGCCAACCACTGTGGCGTGCCGAAGCCGCCGGGACCCGGACCGTCTGACCGGGCGCCCAAGGTGCAGTCGATCCCCGGGAACCGGCGGATTCCCGGGGACATCGCAACACAGTGATCAACTGGCGTCGGCCAGGAGTCCGGCGAGACGCTCGGCTGGGGTCTCCCAGCCGAGCGTCTTGCGTGGGCGCCCGTTCAGGGCGGGGATCGATGACTCGCGCTGACCGGTCTCAGCGGAACGCGGCGACGTTGCGGGCGGCCCAGTCGGCGAAGGGGCGCGGGGCGCGGCCGAGGACCCGCTGGACGTCCGGACTGACGCGCAGCTCGGCCGGGCTCGGGGAGCCGAGGATGTCCAGGGTGTCGTCGGCGAGTTCCGCCGGCATGCTCCGGGCCATCGCGGCCCTGGCCTCGTCGCGGGTGAGCTCGTGGAACCTCACCGGCGTGCCGAGCGCGGAGGCGATGGCCTCCGCCTGCCCGCGCGGAGTGATCACCTCCGGGCCGGTCAGCTCGTAAACGCCGCCGGTGTGCCGGTCGTCCAGCAGGCAGGCCGCCGCGACCGCGGCGATGTCCGCCGGGTCGATGATCGGCACGCCGACGTCCCCGAAGGGTGCGGCGACGACCTGGTGCGCGCGAACGGACTCGGCCCACCACAGGGCGTTGGAGGCGAAGCCGCCCGGCCGCAGGACGGCCCACTCCAAACCGGACTCCCGCAGCGCGTCCTCCAGCGCCCGCATCGCGATCCGCGTCGGGCCGAAGGGCCTGGTCGCCACGCCCTGGGTGGAGAGCAGGACGACCCGGCGCACCCCGCCGACCGCGGCTTCGCCGATGATCTCCGCAGGGTTGGCCCCTGCGGCGTGCAGGTCGCCGGACAGCAGCAGGAACAGCGCCTTCGCCCCCTCCAGCACGGGCTTGAGGCCGGCCGGCCGGGCCAGATCGGCCACCACGTGCCGGACGCCGTCCGGCACCGCCGCCGCGTGCCGCGACACCGCCGTCACCTGCTCCCCCGCCTCGGCCAGCGCCTGCGTCAACGGCCGGCCGATGTTCCCGGTAGCCCCGGTCACCACGATCATGATCAGCTCCTTGTCGGATGTCCTCTGTGGCCTTCACGCTAGGAGCGCTGGCTTACTTTTAGTAAGGACATACCTGAAGGTAAGCTCATGACATGACGGAAGGTTTGCAGCACAGCCAGGCCGAGACCGGGGCGCGGTATGACGTGTTTCACACCGACTGCCCCGCGCGCGACATGGTCGACCACGTGACCAGCAGGTGGGGCATCTGGGTGCTGATCTCCTTGCGGAGCAACGACCTCCGCTTCTACGAGCTACGCGAGAGCATCCAGGGCATCAGCGAGAAGATGCTCTCCCAGACCCTGCGCGCACTGGTCGACGACGGCCTGGTCTGGCGGAACGTCGAACCGGCGACGCCGCCCCAAGTCACCTACGGGCTGACCGAGTTCGGCCGGGAGGTCAGCGAGCCGCTGACGGAACTGTTCGACCGGATCACCAGCCGGCTGTCGCTGCTCGGCATGCGCAGGCCCGGCAACGACTGACATACAGCCAACGACCGGGTGGCCCGGACACGGTCGCGAGCACCTCGCGTTCACCGATCTTCGGGTTGACCGGCGCCCACGTGATCGGCCTCCGCGCCGCGCGGAGGCGAGGAGGGAGTCCAGGTCGGGCGTCACAACCGACCTTTGGACTCCCTCACTTCATGTCATGCCTGCCGGCGAGCCCTTGGCATCGATCGCCTAGGCGGACCAGGTGCCGCCGTTGCCGTAGGTGAACACGGAGTCGGCGGAGCCGGCGTACGCGTTGCTGAGGGCGAAGGTGGCGGTGCCGGGCCGGTAGACGCCGTAGGTGGTGCGCCCCTGGTTGCTCCAGTCGCCGACGACGGGAAGGTCGCCCTTGATGCCGTAGGTCGCGGTGGTCACGCTGCCGTCGTCGTGACGCAGGGCAAGGACGTTCTGGTCACCCGCGTTCGTGCCGGGGCGGAAGACGCCCATCTGGGTGTGGCCGACCCCGTCCCAGTCGCCGACGATCGGGACGTCACCGGCCTGGCCGAGGGCTGCGGTGTTGACGCTGCCGTCATCGTGACGGACGACGAACGTGCCGGTGCTGGGGCGGTAGACGGCCATCTGGGCATGGCCGTCGTGGTCCCACATGCCCGGCACCGGAATGTCACCGGCCTGCCCGAAGACGAGCGAGGTGGTGCTGCCGTCGTCGTGCCGCACCGCGAACGTGCTGGTACCGGGCCGGAAGACACCGAGCTGGTCGTGGCCCACACCGTCGAAGTCACCGGTCATCGGAAGGTCCCCGGCCTGGCCGAAGCCCACCGACGTCGTCCCGCCGTTCACATCACGCAGCGCCCACGTCCCGTCCCGGAACACACCGACAGTGGTGGCCGATCCGACACCCCACCGGCCCGACACCGGCAGGTCACCGCTGTACGTCGACGGCTTGGTGTCCGTCGGGAAGACCGGCGCGGGGCCGGCCTTGGTGAGGCCCGCCTTCGTCGAGCAGACCGGCCATGCGCCCGGGCCCTGGTCGGCGAGGACCTTCTCGGCGGTGGCGATCTGCTGGTACTTGGTGGCGAGGTTGGCCTGCGGCGCGTACTGGGTGCCGCCGTACGCCTTCCACGTGCTGGAGGAGAACTGCAGGCCGCCGTAGTAGCCGTTGCCGGTGTTGATGCTCCAGTCGCCGCCGCTCTCGCACATGGCGACCTGGTCCCAGGTGGTGACGGACGCCGCGGAGGCGGCGCCGGCGGTCAGGAGCGGTGCCGCGGCGGCAGCGGCGGCAGCGGCGGCAGCGACGAGCAGGGCGGCCTTGCCGAAGCGGGTGACGGACGCAGTGGAGGGAGCGGAGGGCGTGGCGGGCATGAAGGAGCTCTCGCAATCAGATGCAGCGCGAACGGAAGTCGCTTGGGCGGATGCCTGGTTGGGGATCACCGGGGGCAGGTCGGGGTGGCGCGACCTGCCCCCGGTGAGGCGGGAGGTCAGGACCAGGTGCCGCCGTTGCCGTAGGTGAACACGGAGTCCGCGGTGCCCGCGTAGGCGTTGCTGAGGGCGAAGGTGGCGGTGCCGGGGCGGTAGACGCCGTAGGTGGTGCGGCCCTTGCTGCTCCAGTCGCCGACGACGGGAAGGTCGCCCTTGATGCCGTAGGTCGCGGTGGTCACGCTGCCGTCGTCGTGGCGCAGGACGAAGGTGTTCTGGTCGCCCGCGTTCGTGCCGGGGCGGAAGACGCCCATCTGGGTGTGGCCGACCCCGTCCCAGTCGCCGACGATCGGGACGTCACCGGCCTGGCCGAGGCCGGCGGTGGTGACGCTGCCGTCGTCGTGACGGACGGTGAAGCTGTTGGTGCTGGGGCGGTAGACGGCCATCTGGGCGTGGCCGTTGTGGTCCCACATGCCCGGCACCGGAATGTCACCGGCCTGCCCGAAGACGAGCGAGGTGGTGCTGCCGTCGTCGTGCCGCACCGCGAACGTGCTGGTACCGGGCCGGAAGACACCGAGCTGGTCGTGGCCCACACCGTCGAAGTCACCGGTCATCGGAAGGTCCCCGGCCTGGCCGAAGCCGACCGACGTCGTCCCGCCGTTCACATCACGCAGCGCCCACGTCCCGTCCCGGAACACGCCCACGGTGGTGGCCGATCCGACACCCCACCGGCCCGACACCGGCAGGTCACCGCTGTACGTCGACGGCCCCGTCGGGTCGTCGGCGATGTTGTTGTAGCGCAGGGCGGTGTAGTAGCTGGTGGGCCAGCCTTCGAGGCTGCTGCTGTTGATGTTCGCCTTGGTGGGGCCGTGGGTCGGGTTGTGGGTGTTGCTCTCGGCGTAGTAGGTGAAGTCGCCACTGGACTGGTTGGTCCAGCCGGCGAACAGGAAGGTGTGCTCGGCGGTGTAGTCGAGTGCGTCGCCCGCCTTGAGCTGGGAGAAGCTGATCGGGGTGGAGACGTTCGGCAGGGTCTGGGTGACCAGGCTGCTGGTCAGGTGCCAGGCCATGGAGACGTAGCCGGAGCAGTCCTCGCGGTAGGTGCCGTTGGCGTCGCTCTTGTACGCCCCCTGGTTGTAGGGGACGCCCTCGTCGACCCAGCTCTGGGCGCGGGCCAGCACCTCGCTGCGGGTGATGGTGCCGCCCGCGGTCGAGGCGGCCTGCGCCGGGGCGGCCGCCGTGAACAGGGTGACGCCGACGCCGGCGGCGACGAGGGTGGCGAGCGAGCGGGCGGCAGTGCGGGAGACGCGGGACATGGAGGGGTTCCTTCTCGGTGTCGGATGGTGGTGAAGTCGAGTGGTGAGCGCGCCGCTCAGGGGCGCTGCTCGGCTGCCGCGGGCGCGGTGCCCAGCCGGGCGGCCAGGTTGGCCAGGGTGGCCTGGTCGTCGGCCGCCGTCAGCGCGCCGGCCTCGGGGGTGCCGGCGGGGACGGCGAACTGCAGGACCGTCAGATCGTTCCGGTGGCGGACCAGGTAGATGTGGCCGGTCTGCGGGCCGGGCGCGGACATCCCGGCGACGGCGGACCACTGCCGCGAGAAGGCGCTGCCCTCGGCGGTCGTCGCCGTCGCGACGACCTGGGCGTCCTGCGACAGCTTCGCCGCGCTCTGCAGGGCGCGGGACTGCTGCTGGCACGCGTTCATGGCGTTCAGGACGTCCGTGTACGCCTGCTGGGCCGTCGCGGCGTCGGTGAAGGTGAACGTGTCCTGGACGGCCGGGGTCTTGAAACTGCTGACGTAGCCCTGCTGCTGCCAGGTCGCTGCGCCCTTGACGGCTGCGCACTCGTTGAGGCGCACATCGTGGGTGGCGGCCTGGGTGTGGGGCTGCGCGATCGGCTTCCAGGCGGCAGCGGCGTTGTCGGGCAGCTGCGCCGGGGCCAGCGGCGCGGGCACGGCGGGCACGGCAGGCGCAGCGGGCACAGCGGGAACAGCGGGCACAGCGGGCACAGCGGCACCCGGTGCGGTCGGCTTCGCAGGAGTCTTCGGAACGGGGACAGGCGCTGTGGTCCCCGTGGCCGACGGCGTGGCGGGGGCAGGCTCGGTCGGCTTCGTCGGCGTCAGTTCCGGTTGCCCGGAGGGCGTGTCGGACGCCGTCGTCGCCGGAGTGCCGGGAGCCTGCGGCGAGGCGGAGGCGAATGGAGTCGAGGCGGCGTCGGCCGGAGTCGCGGCGGAGGCGTGGTCACCGGTGCCGACCGCCGTCAGGGCGAGTCCGCCCGCAGTCACGGCGCACAGGGCGGCGGCGGTGCGGACGAGGATCGACGTCTTGGTGGCCACGGGGGATCTCCTGATCGGTCAGGCGGGTGCGCGAGGGCGTGGTGAAGTAGCCGCTGGGCGCAAGCGGTTGCGGAGGTGGGGCGTTGTGCGGCGGATCCGGGCCGTCCCGTGCCGGGGGACCGGGCACGGAGACCTTCGGACAGCGGGCGGGCAGCGAGTCGGCGGGCGCCGTGGTCAGCTGCCGGTAGGGCCTGCGGTCGGCGGCTCGGGGGCGAGGCGGCGGTGGCTCTGGCCGAGCAGGGGCGGGGTCCGGCGGCTGCGGCAGACCGCACGTGCCCACAGGGCGTCCACGGCCTCGGCCGCCTCGCTCAGCTCCGCGGCCGCCGCACGGGGTCGGCGGCGATTCAGGCTTGCGTGGACGATCTCAACCCCGGGCTCACCCACCCCAGGAGATGCTGTCGCAGAAGGCGGCGGGTGGCGGGGTGTGCGGCGTCTCGTCGGTGACGGCGGATGCCACGGGGGCGATCAGGAGCGTGGTGGGCGAGCCGGCGGTGACCGCGGCGGCCTGGGCGATACAGATGCGGATCACGACGGAGTCCTTCGCTACTGGTGGCGGAGATGTGCCGGGCGGATCGGGCGTCCCGCGGTTGACGCTGCGTCCGGCTGCCGTCCGGGCCGTTTCCCTGGCGGCGATCACTAGCTTCGCCGACCGTCGACACCACTGGAAGGCCTTCCGGATGTCGCCAATCGGCCTGACGGGGTCCGGACATGATGACGTGAACATGCCATTCACGATCGGCGCGATGCGCAACTCGCCCTGCAGATACGGCTGGAAGCGGCACGATTCCTGGTACCCGCCGACCTTCGTGGTCCGTGAGCCTGCGGACCCCGACCGGCTCTGCCGTCGTGCCCCTCCAGGTTGAACGTCTCGCGACACCCAACCGGCCGAGGGCCCGTCAGCGCCCACCCGGTGAGCCTTCGCGGTCACAGCACTGGCTAGGAACCGGGCCATGCAGCACAGCCTCACCGGCCTCGCCTGCCGCACGGACCTCGCCCAGCTGGGCCAGCCGCATTGCCCCCCGGCAGTGACAGACTGGGCGACATGACCGCGCACCCCACGATCGGCTCCGTCTGGGCTCGGCGCTACCCGGACGCGCCGCACCACAACCACGACTTCCGGGTGACCGGGGTGTTCGTGAAGGACGGCGTCACATACATCGAGGCCGAGCAACTCGGCAGCGGCGCACTCCACAGGGCACTGCTCGACGACGTCCTTGAGTACGCGGAGCCCATCGGCGCCGACAGCATCACCCCGACATCCCCCACGGCGTGAACAGCCCCGCCCTCCGCAACCCCGAGTCCCGTACGGAACGTGGCGGGGGGGTCCCTGGGGAGTGGCCCGCCCCCCTGTTTTCCCCAAACGGGGTTGGGGGGGTTTTCGGGGGAAGGGGGGGGGGGGGGGGTCCCCCTTTCCC